>JBAYOW010000015.1:0-45816 GCA_041678005.1 Thiohalomonadaceae bacterium | reverse complement strand
GCGCGGCTTGAAAATATTCGACGCACCACCTGCACCAACGATGACAGTTTTGGCCTTAAAGACGTGATAGTTGCCTGTTCTGACATTAAAGCCAACAGCACCGGCAATGCGGTTCTCTTTGGCCTCATCCAGCAACAGATGCGTGATACAAATGCGGTTATATATCTTGTCGGCTGATTTTTTCGCCGCTTCGGCAACAATAGGCTTGTATGATTCACCATGAATCATGATCTGCCATCGCCCTTCACGTAGATAAGCGCCGGTCTTGGGGTTCTTCATCATCGGCAAACCCCACTCGTCAAACTGGTGTACCGCTGAGTCAACATGACGGGCCATATCAAAGGCCAGATCTTCACGAAGCATACCCATCAGGTCGATACGTGCATATCGGACATGATCTTCCGGATTATTCTCACCCCAGCGCGTACCCATATAACAGTTGATCGCGTACAGGCCCTGGGCGACCGCGCCGGAGCGGTCGATATTGGCCTTTTCCGCAATAACGATCTTCTTGTCGCGGCCCCAATACCTCGCCTCATACGCAGCGCCTGTGCCTCCCAAGCCTGCACCCACTACCAGAATATCGATATCGTCTTCGTAAATTGTCTCGTGGCGCATTAGTAGTAGACCCCTTTCTTAAGTTTTAAGCCGGCGGCCTTAAGTGTGTGTAAGCCACCATCATCGAAACGGATGTTTTCCGGTTCAAAACACAGCAATTGGCTATCTCGTATTTCTTTGTCTGGTTTGGGTAATTCAGCAAGTTTCGGGATTGCCGAACCCCAAGGTTTGGTAGTAGTAGGCGACAGGAAATTCTTTTCACGCCCATCTCTAAACGTTATTTTCCAGGCAATTGTGCCTTTCTCTTCTTCACGCAGGACGCGGACACTGTGCCCAAGCGGCGCAAAGTCGGCATAGCCTCGTACATCAATCGCATTCTGAGGACATGCCTTGACGCAGGAGTAACACTCCCAACACATATCAGGCTCAATGTTATAGGCGCGTCGATGTGTTTTATCGATGTGCATGATGTCAGATGGGCAGATATCCACGCAGTGTCCACAACCATCACAACGAGTCATATATACGAAAGTTGGCATATTGTTGCTCCGTCTCTATCTAATTAAATTAGTTAAAAATCAGTAATGGTTGGGTCTTTCACGTTTGATGCCAAGCCCCATGTTCAAAGGTGCGTCTTTCAGTAATTCCATCGAATGCCTGTCCCTATCCCTGGGATTTGTTCTGTCAGCCATTTCAGGCAAGTTCTCTCTCGAACCATCGGCCCGGGTAACCCGTTTTTGAAAAGCGGCAGCGGGCTTAAAGAACATGTGGGCAAATTTTGACCAAAGTACGCCGCCAAAAAGCATGGTGCTAGAGGAGATGAACAAAACAAGAAACAGAATTGACGATCTATCGAGGCCTAGCGACTGGGTAAACGACCAGATTAATCCGAACGTCGCGGTCGTGAGCAATGAGATAATGAATAAATCCGCACGTTCGAAGCGATACCATGGAAGACCTTCAGCAGAAACATCAACGCGGATAAACAACCAAAACCAGTATCCGCCCACGCAAAGCATCAGCGCACCGATATGCCATAGCAATGGCAGGATGGAGGGTGTAAACCTCGCCGGCGTTGGATAGCCGAAAATCATAATGACGGTAGTTGCAACGAATATGATGAAACCGTACATCATCAACAGATGTGAAATCCTGCGCCTTGTATTGCAGAACTCGCCAGATGTGAGCACTTCGTTCGCCAGCACTTGAATTGCAATAGATGCTTTTACGACGGAACCTACTGGCTGCTTCGCACGATTTTTCGCTTTTTTTGCATTCTCGAAAAAGTACTGGGCACTTTTCTTGTGCACCATATCTAATATGGTGCCGCCGACCACCAGCAAGAACATCAAAATAATATAAGCCTGCATGATTGCGGGTGATATGGACGCCGAAAGCTCGGAAAAGGGGTTGCTCATCAACATTGCGTTGTCCTCAAGTATTTTGGTCGTTGGAGTGCGTTTACAATCAGCTCGCTGTCGGTATTCATAAGTGTGCCGCTGGCCAAGGCCGAGGCTTGTTTTTGTTTACCTTTTTCAGAGAGCCGAGTTGTCTTTGTTTTGCTCATGCACGATCTCCCGGGTGATTCCCGCCGACCTGCTGGCGGGTTGGTGCTATAGGCACCAGAGATTTTTTTATAAGACACACTGAAGCAAACAGAGTGACTTTTTTCGTTGTTGAACGGTATGTTTGAATGTGTTTGTTACTGCTGTAACTTAGTTGGGCAAACCAGGCTGATCTGTGCGGTGGCGCACAATGAAATTCAGATATCAGTTAACCTGAATAAACCTGGGGTCTGGTCAATTACACCTACCGAAGATCCCAATTCTGGCCTCGAAGGCTCTGATCTATCGGAAATCCTGATGGTTTGAACCTGTCTGAGGAAACCGAACCACTAATCTCCTCCAATCCGCAAATACAGAATCAGTTGGATTCATCAGGTTTTGCTGGATGACGATGGTGAATATTTCGTGCCGTTATATCCTGCACACTCAGTGAACTATAGATAACGCCTTGATGTATAGTCGGCATTGTTATACTGGCAACTAATAAGCGCGTGCATGAGTTTTTTATCTGTCGTCTTCAGCTGGATGTTTCCATGAAACTTGAGTTTATATTTTTAAAATGAAAAACATAACAGTAGTCACTTTACTCGTACTCGCTTCATTCTGTTGCCATGCCGATGTAGCACAATCCAGCCGCACAGATGCGCTGACGGGCGCGGAAACATGGGAAATTCAGGTGGATGGCGTACATTTCTCATTGACCCAGTTGCTGCCTGATCAGCTCAGGGCCTTTTATGTCAATCGAGGATTTACGCTGGAGCAGATAGAGCTATATGCTGCTTCCTGTGTCTACATGACCGTGCTACGCAATGACAGGGCGCCGGGTGTGATTCGCACGGTGAGCAGCCGTTGGCCGATTTCGGTAAATAACAGGCCTCACGAACTGATACCGGTGGAGCAATGGGTAGAGCGTTTTTCTGCTGCAGGGGTCAAAAAATCAGCAGTGATTGCTTTTCGCTGGGCGCAGTTTCCACCCGAGCAGGAGTATCGGCCGGGTGGCGACTGGAACCAGGGTATGCTGTCGGTGGGGCTGCCTGCCGGCAGCCGGTTTGATATTATCGCAACATGGGATATAGCCGGTAATGAATACCGGGCCAAACTTACGGAGGTGCAGTGTGCCAAGTAGAATTAGATGGATGCATTACGCGGGCGTGGTCGCTTTGTTTATGTGCTTTGTCGGCTTGGGCCAGGCAGCCGAATTACCTCTGTTGACGCACAGTCTTACCCCCTCTGCAGGCCAGAGGCCCGCGCCTGTGCTGCGGTTGCAGAATCTGGATGACGAGATCGTTGATATTCATGATTTGAAAGGGAAAGTTGTGGTTGTTAATTTCTGGGCGACCTGGTGTCCGCCTTGTCGTCGTGAAATGGGATCACTGGAAAGGCTGCACCAGGCTACCAAGGATAAAAACGTGGAGGTGCTTGCAGTCAATGTTGGTGAGATCTTCGATACAGTGTTCTCTTTTTTAGGCACGGTTGAGCCTTCACCGAATTTTCAGATGTTGTTTGACGAAGACGCGCTCTCGATGGGGACGTGGAGCGTAAAAGGCTTGCCCACTACCTACGTGGTCGGTCCTGATGGCCGGATTGCCTATGAGGCTGTGGGGGGGCGGGAGTTTGATCATCCGGAGATCGTGAAAAAGGTCATTGAGCTGGCAGATGATTAATTCTCACTGAAGCCGTCAGCATAATTTTTCGACGGATTCAGTTAGCGAAGATTTTAAAATCTTAGCCAACGACTTAAATCCCTCAGTGTTTTTCTTGTTGTGACGGAGCGGGGAGGCTTTCAGATAACTTGCTTTCGACTCCAGGATACTTGGCGCAGCTCAAACGATTTCTAATGAAAACCGTATGTCGCGGCCAGATCCTCAGCAGATCAGTTACGATCCAGCAGCATGCACAAAACTTTCACTTGTAGCCCTGTGCAGATTTGCGTATCTATATTCTGCTTACCCTTGGCGCAGGCTCTTGCTTTACTACAGACATGGAAAGCACATGGTAGAACTGGCGCTTTCTGATTATCAGCCTGGTTTGCGCTGGTCTGGGCGCAGTTTGGTGGTGAAAAAATCTTCGGCAAAATCCTCATCAACCGCTGCATTATTAACATCGATCAGCGGCTGTTCATATTCAAACCAGCCACGGATGCCGGTCTTGAGTGAGTAGACATGTTGAAAGCCCATGCGTTGCATGGTGTGTGCGGCGAGTACACTGCGATGGCCAGAGCGACAGATGACGATGATCTCGCGTTCACGACCGCTGGCCAGGGCGGCTTCTGTTTCGTCATAATCCCAGTCACAGGCTGATTCAAGCACGCCACGCGGGACATTGAGTGAACCTTCTATGTGTACCGGGTTGAATTCGCTGGGCTCACGTACATCGAGTAGTAGCAGGTTTGGGGTTTCTTTAAGCTTCTCGGCCAAATCCCAGGGGAATAGCTCTTTGACTTCTGGCAGGACTTCGGCGACTAAACTGGAGTAGGTTTCATATTTCATAATGTTTGGTTTTGTTTAGCAGTATAAAAAACAGAGATGGAAGTGTTTTAGGGAAGCACTGAATAACTACCTACGTTGTCAGGGCGTTGTTAAAAAACGGCTCAAAATGCTCATTTACTACGTGTAAACTGCGCTTTCTCGTCGTTTTTTGCCTAGCCCTGACTGCCTCGCCAACATTATTCAGTGCTTCCTTAAGTTATGGTTGCAAGTAAAAATTCACAAGTGGAGTTTTAAGGCATGGCCGTAGAAAAATTTATCCCCATTATGAATGAACAGGCACCCGGGGTGGAAGAAGATGAGCGATTATCAGCTTTTTCCAGCCCATGTGAGGGTAGTGAGCCTTATGCGTTGATGGTGTTGGGTGACAGTATGTCACCTGAATTTATCGAAGGCGATGTAATCATCATCTATCCCAACAATGTCATCACGAGTGGTTCGTATGTTATCGCTCAGCATAATGATGATTATACCTTTCGCCAGTTTATTGAGCAGGATGGCCGCTATTATCTGAAGGCACTGAATGAGGCATACCCTCTGGAGGAGGTGCCTGGTGTTGAGGTGGTGAAGGGTGTGATTGTGCAGAAGAAAGGCAAGGGCGGCGGGCGTAAGAACATCAAGCATTACGTCTGATTTACTGGTAGTGTTCAGGATTCTGAACACTACCAGCGCTTGCGCTTAAACAGAATATCTACACGGTCTGTACCTCTCTCAACGAGTGAGGAGGAGTTAGCACCTCAACTTCAGTGCTGGTGTCCACCTACGCCATGGGCGTGGCCGTGATCAAGTTCTTCTTCTGTTGCATCACGCACGTCTGCTATGGCGACATCAAAGTTCAATGTCTGGCCGGCCAAAGGATGGTTGGCATCTACAGTGATGCTGTCTGCTGTTGCCTCGACAACGGTCACCGTCATAGGTTGGCCACTTTCAGTCGTGGTCTGAAATTGCATGCCCACCTGGATTTCTGCCGAATCTTCAAACATCTCACGCGGCACAGTCTGCACCATATCGTCGTTACGTTCGCCATAACCCTCGGCTGGCGGCACGGAAACCTGTAGCTTGTCTCCCACCTTTTTGCCGACCAGAGCATTTTCCAGGCCGGGTATGATGTTGCCTATGCCGTGTATATAGGCAAGTGGCTCACCGCCTTTGGAGCTGTCGATGATATTGCCCTGGTTGTCAGTGAGGGTGTAGTCGATGGAAACGACTTTGTTTGTGGAAATCTGCATGAAAATAAACCTGATTTGGAAATGAATTGCGCATTGTATGGGCTATGTGGCCCTGTGCCAAGGCATAATCGGTGTTTTACTGTATGCGTCAATTCTGCCGCGTACCTTCCATGTCGATAGCAAACTAGCCCACATAATTTATTAAGGGGCTCTGATGAGCGCGGGGCTAGTGATGGTCGTCATGATGCATTTAAGTAATTCCCCACCATAAATTTATCATTTAATCGCAACAATCAATCACTGAGATGTTTGAGCAATTCTTCCAGCAGGGCAAAACGACTTTCAGCATCTGGCATTTCCTTGCTGATGCGCAGACGCTCCTGGCCGTTGAGTTGGTAGGTCTTGGCCTGGTCCTGTATAAGCCGGATGATCTTGAGGCCATCAATATTGGGTTGTGGGTTGAAGGTGATACGTCCACCGGCAGGGCCGAGCTCGATTTTGCGGATACCAAGCGGCGAGGCCTGTAATTTCAGTTCGGTGATGTGAATAAGGTTTTTGCTTTGTGTTGGCAGCAGGCCAAAGCGATCGATCATCTCCACCTGAAGGTCACGCAACTCTTCCAGACTTTTTGCACTGGCGATGCGCTTGTACATAATCAATCGGCTATGGACATCCGGCAGATAGTCATCGGGGATCAAAGCAGGGATGTGCAGGTCTATTTCGGTGCCGTGATCCAGTGGTCGGTCGAGTTCTGGTTCCTTGCCGGACTTGAGGGCGGCTACGGCGCGTTCGAGCATTTCGCTGTATAGCGTGAAACCTATTTCCTGCATTTGGCCGCTTTGGTCTTCACCCAGTAATTCACCAGCACCACGTATTTCCAGATCGTGTGTGGCGAGGGTAAAGCCAGTGCCCAGCTCTTCGATGGCGGCGATGGCTTCCAAACGTTTGACCGCATCGGCGGTCATTTGTCGGCGCTGTGGCACAATTAGGTAGGCATAGGCGCGATGATGAGAGCGACCTACGCGGCCACGTAACTGATAAAGTTGGGCCAACCCCAGGCGATCGGCGCGATTGATGATGATGGTGTTGGCGGTGGGGATGTCGATGCCGGTTTCGATAATGGTAGTACAGACAAGAATATTGAAACGCTGATGATAAAAATCGGACATGACGCGCTCCAGCTCGCGCTCTGGCATCTGCCCATGGGCATGACGTACGTTGGCTTCAGGGAGCAGTGCGGCTATTTCATCGGCCATTTTTTCTATAGTTGCGACATCATTATGCAGAAAATAAACTTGACCGCCGCGCTTGATTTCGCGCAGGCAGGCCTCGTGGATCAGAGCTTGTTGCCATTCGCTTACGAAGGTTTTCACCGCCAGGCGCTGGGCCGGAGCGGTGGCGATGATGGATAGATCGCGTATATGCGCCAGTGACATATTGAGCGTGCGCGGGATCGGGGTGGCTGTCAGTGTCAATACATCGACCTCGGCACGCAGCGCCTTGAAGCGTTCCTTTTGCCGTACACCAAAGCGATGTTCCTCATCGACGATTACCAGACCTAAACGATCGATCTTGATGCTTTCCTGCAAGAGTTTGTGTGTGCCGATGATGATGTCGATCTTGCCTTGCTGCAGGTCAGCAATAATTTGTTCCTGTTCCTTGCGTGACTTAAAGCGCGAGATGCTTTCGATGTGCACCGGCCAATCGGCAAAGCGATCGCGAAAACTTTCATGGTGTTGTTGGGCAAGCAGGGTGGTGGGCACTAACATGGCAACTTGCTTGCCATCCATGACGGCGACAAAGGCAGCACGCATGGCTACTTCTGTTTTGCCAAAACCGACATCGCCACAGATCAGACGATCCATTGGCCTGGCAGCGGCCATGTCTTCCAGTACGGCATCAATGGCGGTTTGTTGATCGGCCGTGGGCTCGAAGGGAAAGCCTGCGGCAAATGCCTGGTAAGTGGCCGGATCGGTCTTGTATTTATATCCTTTGCGGGCGGCGCGTTGGGCATAGATAGCGAGCAATTCAGCCGCCACATCACGTACTTTTTCGCGCGCCTTGCGTTTGGCCTTTTCCCACTGACCGCTGCCTAGCTTGTGTAATGGTGCGGCATCAGGTGAAACACCTGTGTAGCGACTGATCAGGTGTAGCGAAGATACTGGCACATAGAGTTTGTCGCCGCCTGCGTATTCGAGCGTGAGAAACTCTTGCACTATTTCGCCTATATCAAGTGTCTGCAGGCCAAGATAGCGGCCAACGCCATTTTCTTCGTGCACTACGGGAGCGCCGGTTTGTAGCTCGGTCAGATGGCGTATGACTGCTTCGGCGTCCCAGCTGGTATGTGATTTACGCCGCCGCCGTTGCATGACTTGCTGGCCATACAATTGCGGCTCGGTAATGACGGCAATGGCTGGCTCCTGTAGTAGCAAACCTTGCTCCAACGGGGCTACCAGCAGAGCCAGCTTGAGGTCGGTGCCAAGAAATTCCTGCCATGAATCTACCGGTTGCGGCTTGATGCGTGCGCCACCAAGCAGATCAAGTAGCGCCTCACGCCGACCAGCAGATTCTACGGCAAACAAAATGCGGCCAGGGAAGGTGTCGATGAAATTTTGTAGTGCGGCAACTGGTTGTTCTGAGCGGGCATCCAGCAGCAGACTGGGTGGTACCTCGCTGGCGTAATTGAAATTGCCGGCATGTGTTGTCAAGGCAAAGTTTTGTAGCTGAGTACGCGGCCAGGCGGCGAGTTTGCCCATGACCTCTTCAACGCGCAGAAATATCTGTTCGGGCGGCAGCAAGGGACGCTCGATATTGTGGCGTAGTTGTTCGTGTCTGCTTTTGCATTCCGCCCAGAATTCATCAGCTGCACCATTGCTGCCTTCGGTGCTGAAGACCAAGGTCTTGTCTGGCAGATAGTCAAATAGAGTGGCTGTCTGTTCGAAAAAAAGTGGCAGGTAATATTCAATGCCGCCAGGGGCTAGCGCATTGCTGGTGTCGCGGTAGATATGGCTGCGCTGTGGCTCGCCATCAATCGCCAGCCGCCAGGCAGAGCGAAAATGTTTAATGCCAGCCTCATCCAGGGGGAACTCATGGGCAGGTAACAGACTTATTTCATCGACCTTGCTGAGACTGCGCTGGGTATCTGGATCAAAACTTCGCAGGCTTTCTATCTCATCGTCAAACAGCTCGATACGATAGGGCACATGACTGCCCATAGGGAATAGGTCAAGGAGTGCGCCACGCACGGCAAATTCTCCGTGCTCCACTACCTGTGAAACACAGCGATAACCAGTTTTCTGCAGCTTCTGGCGCATCTGTTCTAGATCCATCTGCTGACCTGTTTTCAGCATCAGACTGTGACCTGCTAGGTAGCTGCATGGTGGCAATCTGTGCATCAAGGTGGGCATAGAAGCTATCAACACGCCTCGTTTGGCCGTGGGCAGTCGATGCAGGGTGGCCAGGCGTTCGGAGATGATGTATTGATGTGGTGAGAAGCTGTCGTAGGGCAGAGTTTCCCAACTGGAAAATTGCATTATCGGTAAAGACTCATCATCACCAAGATAAAAGCGTAACTCGTGCTTGAGACGGCTGGCTGTTGCGGTGTCCGCCGTGACCAACAACAACAGAGCATCATGTGATTGGGCTACATTGGCAATTGCCAGGGCAAGACTGCTGCCGTACAGCCGTCCCCAGCGCAGCCGCTCACCTGACAGGAGGGCAGGACGGGGCTGTAGCGGCGAAATATATTGATCGGTCATTAGAGAAGTTGACTTGAAAAACCGCTTATTATAGCGCCATTCAAATAAACAGACATGACCTGCTGTTGCTCAAACGCACCTTTGCAATCCGCAGTGTAAGCGCTTGGCTATCTGGTGTGGGTTGAGCGGAGCAAGATTCGGGTGATTATTTGCCTCAGGCAAATTACAGAACCACATGCCTTAAATTTTAATGAGTCCATCTGCCACACAATTAGAGGTGATCAGAGGAAATCCGGCCGCCTGTTTGCGCAGCAGTGTTGGCTTTGTCTGAATATCCCGAAATCTTTCTTGATACCTTATTTTAATATATAAATCATATGGCATAAATATTGCCTGTATAAAATGCTGTAAAGTCAATACGGTTCCGGTCGGGATCGGGATCACACATCAGGAGAAATTAAATGGCTCATATTGTAATCATCGGTGCAGGCTTGGGTGGTTTGCCTGCTGCATACGAGTTTCGTGCTGTCCTGGGTCGTGGTCATGAGATCACAATCATTAACAGTTCAGAGCTTTTCAGTTTTACTCCATCAAATCCATGGGTGGCTGTGGGTTGGCGCACTCCTAAAGAGATCACATTTCCACTGGAAACATATTTAGCCAAGAAGGATATCAAGCTTATTGCCCAGTCAGTAATAGAGTTCAAACCTGATGAAAACAGTCTTGTGGTAGAAGATAGCAGCACGGTGCAATATGACTTTTTGGTGATTGCCACTGGGCCAAAATTGGCTTTTGACGAGGTTGAAGGCCTGGGGCCGAATGGAGGATATACGCATTCTGTCTGTACTACAGCGCATGCCGAGACGGCATATGAGGGCTGGAAGGAATTTGTTAGGGAACCAGGCCCACTGGTAGTCGGTGCAGTGCAAGGGGCTTCCTGCTTTGGGCCCGCCTATGAAACGGCGTTGATCTATGCCACTGATCTGCGCAGGCGCAAGATCCGTGATCAGGTTCCCATGACCTATGTCACTTCAGAGCCATATATCGGTCATTTGGGATTGGGTGGCGTGGGTGATTCCAAGGGTATGCTGGAATCTGAATTGCGCCAGAATCATATCAAGTGGATCTGCAATGCCAAGGTGACCAAGGTCGAGGCTGGCAAGATGTTTGTCGCTGAGCATGATGATGCCGGTCAGATCATTAAAGAGCATGAACTGCCGTTCAAATATTCCATGATGTTGCCGGCCTTTAAAGGCATAGATCCACTGATAAAGGCAGGTGAGGATTTGGTTAATCCACGCGGCTTTGTCAAGGTCAATGATTTTCAGCACAATACCAAATGGCCAAATATTTATTCTGTAGGAGTATGCATTGCCATTCCGCCAGTTGAGGCTACGCCTGTTCCCACTGGTACGCCCAAGACTGGTTATATGATTGAATCCATGGTGTCGGCGACTGTGCACAACATCAAAAATGTCCTGGAAGGCAAGGAGCCGGATCAAAAAGGTACCTGGAATGCCATTTGTCTGGCGGATATGGGTGATACAGGGGTTGCTTTTGTTGCCATGCCGCAGATCCCGCCACGCAATGTTTCCTGGATGAAGAAGGGCAAGTGGGTACACATGGCCAAGGTTGCCTTTGAAAAATATTTCATCAACAAAATGAAAAAGGGCTCTTCCGAACCGCTGTTTGAAAAATATGTCCTCAAGGCGCTTGGTATCGAGCGTTTGAAATAAGCATCTTTGTGATAAATGCAGGCCGGACTTTGGTCCGCCCTGTATTCCCCCTCACCAACCCCTGGCCCGCTTGCTGGCCAGGGGTTTTATCTTTGTCGCAGTTTGTTATAGAAGGACCACTAACTATAAGGCCATGATTTGTCTTATTTATAGTTGGCCGTGCTTTTCTTCGCAAAACCGAATTTCAAGTAACTTGACATGTCAGTGCGGCATATGGCAATGTCATGACATAAACTGACAAAATAATAAATGGATATATTCCATCATCTGTGGTGTGGAGGAGAACAATGAGTTGCGAGAGCATCGCCAAGCCATCCTGCGAGCAAATCATTAATATCCTGCCTGATCCATTTGTCGTCATTGATCGCAATTATCGCATCATGGCGGCCAATGCACAGTATCGTAAACACTACGGCCTGAACCCTGGCGAGGATGTTGTGGGTCGATTTTGTTATGAAGTTTCGCACCATTCAGAAACTCCATGCAGTCAGCATGGTGAACATTGTCCGCTAGAGATCGTCTTCAACACTGCGCAGCCTACGCAGGTCATGCATATTCATTACGATCAGCATGGGCGTGAAGAATATGTGCAGTTGCAGTCAACGCCTTTGTTTGATGATAATGGCAAGGTCTTGTATGTCGGTGAATATATTTTTCCGGTAAGCCAGAAACAGCAGGACACCTTGTTGATTGGTCGTTCGCGCCCTATGGTACGCATGATCAGCCTGCTGCAGCGGGTTGCGCCAACTACTACCACGGTTTTGCTGCTTGGTGAGAGTGGCACAGGCAAGGAATGTGTTGCCAAATATATACATGAATACTCGCCTCGCAGCAGTGGCTCATTTGTGATCGTGGATTGCGGCACCTTGGGCGAGAGTCTGATCGAAAGTGAATTATTCGGCCATGAAAAAGGTGCCTTTACCGGCGCGGCAGGGCGCAAGAAAGGTTTGTTTGAGGCCGCGCATGGCGGCACCTTGTTTATCGATGAGATAGCTGAACTACCGCTGTCCTTACAGACCAAATTATTACGCGTACTAGAGACTGGAACCATACGCCGTCTTGGCGGCACAGAATATGTCAATGTCGATGTGCGTGTGCTTGCGGCAACACACCGCGATTTACAGCGCATGGTTGAGCTTGGCGAATTCAGGCAGGCTTTGTATTACCGGCTTTCAGCCTTTCCGGTGCATATTCCTTCACTGCGCGACAGACCGGATGATATTGCCGCGCTGGCGGAAAATTTTCTTGCCAATAGCGAGGACAGCGATCACTTTGTTCCGCTGGCACCGGAGGTGATTGAGGCCTTGATGACCTATGATTATCCGGGCAATGTGCGGGAATTGCGTAATATCGTCGAGCGTGCAGGGATACTCGCCTATGGTGACGATATGATCCGCCCGGAGCATCTGGTGTTCGAGGGTATTCGTCGTGAAGATGTACAGCAGACGGGCGCAGGTCTGACTGAGTCGCCTGCACATGCCAATCGTAAATTCCTACAGCGTCGCCATGGGCGTTTGTCGGATGATGAGGTGATGTATGCACTGGAGAGCTGCGATGGCCATCGTGCCCGTGCAGCACAACGCCTTGGGGTAAGTGAGCGCACCCTGTATCGTTATGTGGAGCGCATGCGCTGTTCTTGAGCACTTACCCTTGTTTTAGTCAAAGCCTTGCTGTGTAACGATGTTTTTCTATAAGACAAATAAAAAAGCCGCGACAAAAATGGGCGCGGCAAAAATACCACAGTGTGGAAGGAGAGGAATATGCCACCTAAGCGTCATTAAGGTAGGCTAACTCCGCTTAATCTATAGCAAAGATAATGCCAATATTAAATCACTTGTTTATCATATGGTTATCATGTGCCATCTGCCATTGGTGGCATGACGCAAGATGACAAACGACAGTTTTGTCATGGTCGTCAGATCTGTCATGCCATCCGTTTGACAGCGGCAGCCACACGTTTTTCGTAGGCATCTCTGGCGATGGCCACATCTTCGAGGAAATGTGACATTTCTGACAGCAGCAGGGCTTGCGGGCCGTCGACCAGGGCCTTGGTTGGTTGCGGGTGAAAATCCACCAGGATCATGTTGGCACCTGCAATGACGCCTTGGGCGGTTACATGGAAGATATCCATCAGGCAGTCCGCGCTGCGTTCACGCGATCCGACCGAGTGAGATGGATCGATGCAGACCGGCATGCGTGTCAGGCGCTTCACTACCGGCACATGGGCAAAATCCACCAGGTTGCGATGGGGATCGCCCATATTGGTCTTCATGCCGCGCAAGCCAAACACTACATTGCGGTTGCCTTCAGAGGCGAGATATTCAGCGGCATTGAGGGACTCTTCCAGCGTGATGCCAAAGCCGCGTTTGAGCAGCACTGGGTATTCATGTTGTCGGCCAACACTTTTCAGCAGCTCGAAGTTTTGTGTATTGCGTGTGCCGATCTGCAGCATCACCCCTGTGGGGTTGCCTGCAGCCTGCAAGGCCGCGTGAATTTCTTCGACATGGCTGTCGTGGGTGACTTCCATGGCAATGACCTTGATGTCGTATTTACCCGCCAGTTCGAATACATAGGGTAGGCAATTTTTGCCGTGACCCTGAAAGGCGTATGGGTTGGTGCGCGGTTTATAGGCTCCCATCCGGGCACATACCTGGCCATGATCGCGCAGGGTGCGCAGCATGGTTTCCACATATTCCGGATTATCCACAGCGCAAAGTCCGGCAAAAACATGCAGGTTGTCCTGGCCGAAGCGCACGCCGTTGTATTCAAAATGGCAGTCGCGTTGATCGTCATGATGGCGGCCAAGAACCCGGTACTCGTGTGATATGCGCACCACGCGCGCCACGCCAGGCAGGGCGGCAATATCGTTCTTGTCCAGTGCGGCTGTATCACCAATAAGATAGATTTCAGTAAGCGTCTGCTGGCTGCCGTGTTCTTCATGCGCGCGCATCTTTATGTTGGGCAGATGAGCAAGGTAGCTGTTCAAGTTGTTGAACTCATCGCTTTGCTTGCTGATGTGCGGCTGCAGAATGATGATCATCTATGGTGTTCCTTAATTGTTTTTAGGCACGCTGTGAATAACGTGTTGGTGTTCAAAGTAAACGGTGTAACCTGGATAGACCCAGCGGGTGATGGGCGGCTCGCCTACGGCAGGGAGCTTGTTTGTTGGTGTGCCAAAATGCAACTCGACTTGTTTCATGTGCTGGCCACGGGCAGGCAGCGCATTGTTTGATGATGCATTATCCTGCACGAGCTGCTCGGTAGAACTGGCCGGTATTTCAACTACATCGCTGTAGGCGACAGTGCTGACCATAGTCAATATAGCGGCAACAAGACAAGTTGTTTTCTGGCGCATGACATATCTCCTTTTAAAACATGCAGACCTGTTAGGTTGTCAAATATACTGTACTGACTGCCTTTAGGTAAAACTTAGTTGAAGTATTGAGTCATGATAGCTGCACGCGAATTATTTTCTTACCGTAAATACTGGGCCCATCGTTTCGGTACTGCTCCTTTTTTGCCTATGTCACAGGCTGAAATGGATGAGCTGGGTTGGGATTCATGTGATGTGATCCTGGTCACGGGTGATGCCTATATTGATCATCCCAGCTTCGGCATGGCGATGGTAGGGCGTTTTCTGGAGGCACAGGGTTTTCGCGTAGGCATTATTTCCCAGCCTGATTGGACATCAGCGATAGACTTCCAACGGCTTGGCCGCCCCAATCTGTTTTTTGGTGTTACGGCCGGTAACATGGATTCCATGGTCAATCGTTATACCGCCGAGCGGCGTATCCGCAGAGATGATGCTTATACAGCAGGCGGTGAAGGCGGTAAACGTCCAGACCGTTCGGTTATCGTCTACAGCCAGCGCTGTCGTGAGGCCTACGGCGATGTGCCTTTAATCATCGGTGGCATCGAGGCCAGCTTGCGGCGCATCGCCCATTTCGATTATTGGTCAGAGAAGGTGCGCCGTTCTGTGTTGCTGGATGCCAAGGCCGATCTCCTGCTTTATGGTAACGCCGAACGAGCTTTGGCCGAAGTGGCGCATCGTTTGGCCAAAGGTGAGCCCATCTCTGAGATTAACGATGTGCGGGGCACGGCCTTTTTGCGTAGTGTCATGCCCGAGGGTTGGCATGAAATAGATGCCAGTACGCTGGATAGTTCGAATGCGATGCCGGTAGCCGTTGACCCATACCAGGCGCAGGAGGTCAAACCATGTCAGCCAGCGGCAGCGCAGCCTGTCATGTTGCAAGGCAAAAAGCCGCGTCTTGCGCGTGGGCATAGCGTGGTGCGTCTGCCTGCCTATGAGCAGGTGCGCGATGATCCATTATTGTATGCAAAGGCCTCGCGGGTCTTTCACCTGGAAACTAATCCCGGCAATGCCCGCGCCCTGGTGCAGCGTCATGGTGATCGCGATGTCTGGCTGAATCCTCCATCTATTCCGCTGAGCACCAAGGAGATGGACGCGATCTTTGATCTGCCATTTGCGCGCGCACCACATCCATCCTATGGCGCTGCTCGCCTGTCGGCCTGGGAGATGATCCGTTTTTCCATCAATATTATGCGTGGTTGTTTTGGTGGCTGTACTTTTTGTTCCATCACCGAGCATGAAGGGCGGATCGTGCAGAACCGATCGGAAGATTCTATTGTGCGCGAGGTGGAGGCCATACGTGATCAGGTGGCTGGTTTCACCGGCGTAATCTCCGATCTGGGCGGCCCGACTGCAAATATGTATCGTATGCGCTGCAAGGATGCCAGGATTGAATCTGCTTGCCGTCGACTTTCTTGTGTGTTTCCTGATGTCTGCATCAATATGGCGACGGATCATGGGCCGTTGGTCAATGTCTATCGTCGCGTGCGTGAGCTGCCCGGGATTAAACGCGTACTCATCGCGTCTGGTTTGCGCTATGACCTGGCGGTGCGCTCGCCTGAATACATCAAGGAGCTGGTCGCGCATCATGTAGGTGGCTATCTCAAAATTGCTCCAGAGCATACCGAGGCTGGGCCACTTGCCTTGATGATGAAACCTGGGATGGGAGCTTACGATCGCTTCAAGCAGCTTTTTGAGCAGATTTCAAAAGAGGTCGGTAAGGAGCAATATCTGATCCCTTATTTCATCGCTGCGCATCCGGGCACGCGCGATGAAGATATGCTGGAGCTGGCGTTGTGGTTGAAACGTAATGGTTTTCGCCTCGATCAGGTGCAAAATTTCTTACCTACGCCGTTGGCTCTGGCAACGGCCATGTATCACAGTCAACATAGTCCCCTCAAACGAGTAAGCGAGGACAACCAGCTGATTGAAGTGCCAAAGGGTGCGCGTCAGCGGCGTTTGCATAAGGCCTTCTTGCGTTATCACGATGCCGAGAACTGGCCATTGTTACGTGAGGCATTGCAGCGCATGGGCCGTGCCGATCTCATCGGCAACGCTAAACGCCATCTAGTACCTGCCTGGCAACCTGCGGATACTGGTAGCAGAAGCAGCAAGCCGTACGCCATTCACGCTAAGAAAGAAAACGCCCGACAGAAACCTGTCGGGCGTCGGCGTTAGTTTATCTGTTTTACCAGCTTAAGTTCCCTGTTCCTCGGCGCGCAGCTGCTGCTCTGCCTTGGCATGATCGCGCGCCACTACAACATAGAAGGCCGGCAGGACAAATAGTGTAAATATGGTGCCTATGGCCAGGCCAGCGACGACGGTCAAACCGATGTCAAAACGGCTGACTGCACCAGGCCCTGCTGCGGTGAGTAGAGGGAACATGGCGAACACCATTGCCGAAGCCGTCATCAGGATCGGACGCAGCCGGATTACCGCAGCTTTTGTTACTGCCGCACGCCTTGACAGCCCCTCGTTGATTTGTAGCTTGTTGGCAAATTCCACGATGAGAATGCCGTTTTTGGCCACCACGCCTATGAGTGTGATGAGTCCAACTTTTGTATAGATATTGATCGAAGCAAAGCCCAGGGTGAGGAAGATCATCGCGCCGAATATCGACAGCGGCACTGTGACCAGAATGATAGCTGGGTCGCGCCAGCTCTCATATAGGGCAGCCAATGTCAGATAGATGAAGATCATCGAGAGGGCGAAGGTGATCAGAGTGGAACTGCCTTCCTGCTTGAATTGACGCGAGACGCCAGTGTGATCCACATCATAGCCGCGCGGCAGCAACTCACTGGCAATTCCTTCAAGATACTCAATTGCTGTACCCAGCGCCACAGCTGGCATCATCACACCTTCGATAGCGATGGAGTTGAGCTGTTGAAATTGCGTACGGGTGGAAGGCTCCACGGTTTGCTCAAGTTGTACCACAGTCGATAGCGGCACCAGATCACCTTTGCCGGTACGAATGTAATAATCATTCAAGTCATCTGCACTTAGCCGCGCTTCGCGCAGAACTTGCGGCACAACCTTGTAGCTGCGGCCATCCATATTGAAGCGGTTGATATAGCCGCCACCCAACATGGAGCCGAGATTGCGGCCAATATCAAGCATGCTGATACCAAGATCACCTGCACGATTACGGTCGATCACGACCTTGATTGAGGGCAGATCGATATCCAGACTCTTGCGCAGAAACATGAATTGGCCACTCTCCATGGCCTGGCCAATTATTTGATCGGCATAGCTGCCGATCTCATCATAGTTTCGGTCTGAGGTCAGCACCATCTGAATGGGAAAGCCACGGCCGCCACCAGGCAGACTGGGGCGGGGAAATACTGCAGTCTGAAAGCCAGGCACGCTGGCCAGCTTCTGCTGTAGTTCAGGATGTAAATCCATTTGTGTGCGCTCACGCTGGGTGAAGCTATTCAGCTTGAAGCCACCAAAACTTGTGTCTTGAGTCATGCCCAGGATGATGAAGCTGTCGAGATATTCCGGGAAACTTTCAAAATGGCGGATAATTTCCTTGGCATAGACTTCATGGTATTCCAGTGTGGCTGTGCGTGGTGCCGAGGCCTGGAAGAATAGTATTCCCTGATCTTCGGTAGGTGCCAGCTCGTCGCGGCTGGTCATGAACATCAGCACGATGGCCACAAGCACCACTGCCGTGAAGATAAGCAAGGCCGGCACCGAGTCCAGCGCGATAGATAGAACACGCTCATAGCTGCGTGACAGCCAGGCGAAGAAATTTTCTACCCTCAGTTCGAAGGGTCCTTGCTTGCCATGTGGTTTGAGTACCTTGGAAGCGAGCATGGGCGATAGCGTGAGCGCAACTATGGCAGAGATGAATACGGTGGCGGTCAAGGTGAAGGCAAATTCCGAGAACAGTGCTCCGACGAGCCCCCCCTGAAAGCCGATTGGTATAAAGACCGCCAGGACGGTAATGGTCATGGCAAAAATAGGCATGGCCATTTCACGAGCGCCATGGATGGCCGCCTGAAATTTACTTTCACCCATCTCGATATGTCGATGGACATTTTCCACAATGATGATTGCATCATCGACCACCAGCCCTATGGCCAACACCATTGCCAGCAATGTGAGCAGGTTGAGCGAAAAGCCGAGCAGCAGCATGACAAAGGCACCACCGATCAGCGACAACGGTACGGCAACGGCAGGAATCATGGCGGCACGCATGGAGCCTAAAGAGAGAAAAATAACCAGCAGGACAATGAGCATGGCCTCGCCCAGTGTCTTGAATACTTCATCAATGGAATCTTCAATGAATTGGCTGGCATCGTATGGTACACGGATATCCATTCCATCTGGCAACTGGGCGCGAATTTTGGGTATCTCGGCGTTGATGGTCTGGGCTACGGTCAACGGGTTGGAGCCAGGCGCCTGTTCCATCGCCATGAATACAGATGGCTTGCCCCGGTACCAGGAGGTCGAGCTGTAGTTTTCCGCGCCCAGATGGGTTGCAGCGACATCACGCAAGCGCACCAGCGTACCGCCCTCGTCGCGCACTACCAGATTGTCAAAATCTTCGACAGTGCTGACATCGGTGGTGGCGGTCAGGTTGATGCTGACATATTTGTCCTTGGTGCTGCCGACAGCAGCAAGAAAATTATTGCGCTGAAGTACACCAATAACTTCGCTGGGTGTGACGTTCAGAGCGGCCATGCGTTGTGGATCCAGCCAGATACGCATGGCGTATTCCTGACTGAACATGCGGGCCTTGGCGACACCAGACAAGGCCTGCAATTGTGGCTGAACCACACGCAAGACATAGTCTGCTACTTGAGGTCGTGGAATGGAGTCACTGAAGACTGTGATATACATCAGCGCGGTGGAGTCGCCTGTAGTAGAGTCGATCACGGGATCTTCAGATTCAGCCGGCAAGACGTTGCGCTTACTGGCAACCTTGGACTGAATTTCAGCCACGGCAGCATTGGCATCGTAGTTCAGTTCCATGGTTATTTCTATCTTGGAAAACCCCTGGGAACTGGTCGCCGAGATATAGTCGATGCCATTGGCCTCGGCAATTGCCTGCTGCAGCGGGGTGGTGATGAAGCCCTTGACCAGCTCGGAGCTAGCACCAGGATAGACCGTTGTCACCGTGACCACGGTATTGCGCATCTCAGGATATTGGCGCACTTCCATATCACTTATAGAGCGCAGGCCAACAATCAGAATCAGCAGACTGATGACCGTCGCCAACACGGGGCGACGGACAAAAATGTCGGTGAAATTCATTCTTGCGGTGCCTCGCTGTCGTTGAGCTCAATGCTGTTGTCGATGACTATTGGTATGCCATCACGCAGTTTCACCAGCCCGGTGCGTACTACTTGTTCACCTGGCTTGAGCCCCTTGGTCACTATTACGCGACCCTGCTGGGTACGTCCGGTTTCTACTTGCCTGCGCTTGGCAATGAGCACATCGCCTTCGCCTTTCTCGATAACGTAGAGGAAGTCGCCATAGGTACTGAAGCTGATGGCCGTGCGCGGTACAGTAACCACGACATCGGCCTCAGGCAGCACGGTTGATACATCGGCAAACATGCCAGGGCGCAGCAGGCCAGCGCTGTTGTCCAGGATGGCGCGCAGCGAAATGGAGCGGGTATTGCGATCTATGCCAGATTCAATCGCCTCAATCTTGCCCTTGAACACCTGTTCTGGGTACGCGGCAATCTGCACCTCTACGGTCTGGTCTACAGCCAACTCACGCAGGTAACGCTCAGGCAGGGCATAGTCTACATAGATGGGGTTGAGTGCCTGTAGATTGACGATACGTGAGCCAGGCGAGAGATATTCACCCAGGTTGATGTCACGAATGCCGAGTGAGCCAGCAAATGGCGCGCGGATAGTCTTTTGTGCAAGCTTGGCGGCTTTTTCAGCCATATTCGCCTGGGCAGCGTCAAACGAGGCCTTGGCGGAGTCATAGTCAGAGGTGGAGATGGCCTTGCGCTTTATCAGATCCATGGCGCGTTCCAGTTGGACTTCTGACAGGCGTCGCTCAGCCTTTGCGCCATCCAGTGCCGCCTTGTCTACTGAAGCCTCAAGCTGCAGCAAAACATCGCCGGCCTTTACTGTCTGACCAGACTCAAAGCGGATGGAGCTGATGATGCCGCCGATCTCGGTGGTGACATCCGTGCCGTTTACCGCCACCAGGCTACCGGCCGCCTGCAGGCTTGGCTGCCAGTGCTCTTCCAGGGCTTCGGTTGCAGTAATGACTGCCGGAGGTTGTGGCTGGGCCAGCATTTCTTCCATTTGGCGAAATTGTTTGACCTTGATGCCAAAAACTGTGCCCAGGATTACGGCAAGGGCCAAAAGGACAATCACTATGCGTTTGATCATTGTTTCCGATCCATGTTGGTTGGTCTGGTATCGAGCGCCGGGGCGACCGTCCATGAATCAGGTTGCCGGCGAGAAGGCGGTATATATAAATTAGATACTAATACTCGGTCAATTGTTTCTAAAGATAAACAAGATGTTTATGATGTGACTCATGAAAAAAACTAATTATTTAGCTTTGGATGGTTATGCACTGCGGGTGTTTCTTAGTGTGTTGGAGACAGGTTCGGTGACTGCCGCCGCAGAACACCTGGGCGTCACGCAGTCAGCCGTCAGCCATACCATTGAAAAGTTGAGGGAAATTACCGGCTCCCAGTTATTCGTACGCGCCGGACGGGGTATTGCAGCAACATCGCAGGCCAAGGCGATGGCCGAGCCGGTCAGAAAATTGCTTGATGATATGTATTCCCTGACACAGGATACGGTCTTTGAGCCTGCCAGTAGCCAGCGTGAATTTATCATTGCGACGAATGATTATCAGCGTGATTTGCTGCTGCCTCCGGTGTTGAAAATGCTGTGTGCCAAGGCCCCAGGGGCACAAATGCGTATCATGCCGGCAGGCATTCCAACGGCTGAGCAGCTGCGTGATGGTTACTGTGATTTGATTATCTGTACTGAACCCCCTAAAGGTAATGATATCAGCAATGTGCATTTGATGACCGATCAACTAGTTTGCTATTACGATTCGGCGCACACAAAAGCCCCGGCCACTATGGAAGAATATCTACGCGCACGGCATATCGGTTTGCGTTTTGATGACTCCGAACGAGCAGATTTTGAACGACGTTTTCGTGCCCGTGGCATTCATCGTTCCGTGGCGGTGGTGGTAGATAGTGTTGCGAGTATTCCAGGTTTCATGCGCGGCACGGATTTGCTGGCCATTGCGCCATCCATGTTGGCGCAGAGTTTGATGAGTGAGCTGGCCTGGGCGCCAGCACCTTTTCCATTACCAGCATTGGATGTCCACATGAGCTGGCATAACGGCAACACTCAGGATGGAGCGCATAGTTGGCTGCGTGGTTTAATTTTGCAGTCAACAAATCTATTACGGACCAGGCTGGCAGGAAGTGGTTGAGTATTGCGCAAGCGGCGCTGATATGATTTTCGACAAATACAGAATTTTGTGTAAATGTTTTTTGAACTGGGTAGCAATGCCGTATGGTTTACGTAGAGTCTAAATTCACTACTGATTCGCTGCATGATGAGTCCTCGCGTGAGGCCTGGTTGCAGGTATTGGCCAAGGATCGCAAGCCGGAAGAAATAGAAATCATCCGCCGTGCCCTGGCCCTGGCTGAGCAGGCTCACCGCAGTCAGACGAGGGCTTCGGGTGAACCCTATCTGGCTCATGCCACGGCAGTGGCAGATGTTCTTGCCGGACTGCGCATGGATCATGAAACCCTGGCGGCCGCCATTCTGCATGATGTAGTGGAAGATACTGATATCTCCTTGACTGATATCGAGGCTGTCTGTGGAGCGGCCGTGGCGCATTTGGTGGATGGCCTTACCAAAATGAATGCTATTGGTGAATATCAGGCTAGCGAACAGAATCCAAAGAAAGAACAGGTCAAGGCAGAAAGCCTGCGCAAGCTGTTGCTGGCGATGGCCGAGGATGTGCGCGTGGTCTTGATTAAACTCGCCGACCGCGTGCATAACATGCGTACACTCAAACATCTGCCAGCTCATAAGCAGCAACGCATCGCCCGTGAGACTCTAGATATCTATGCGCCACTGGCCAACCGCCTTGGCATCTGGCATATCAAATGGGAGCTGGAAGACCTGACCTTTCGTTATCTGGAACCACAGGCCTACCACGAGATAGCCAAATCACTTGACGAACGTCGTGTCGATCGTCAGCGCTATATCGACGATGTGCTGGCGACCTTGCAGGCAGAATTGGCACAGGTCGGCATCAAGGCCGATGTCTCCGGGCGAGCCAAACATATCTATAGCATCTGGAAAAAGATGCAGCGCAAGGGGCTGAATTTTAATGAGCTGTACGATGTTCGTGCCGTGCGTATTCTGGTTGATAGCATCCCTGATTGTTATCACGCCCTGGGTGTAGTGCATACGCTGTGGGCTCATATTCCCAAGGAGTTTGATGACTACATCGCCACGCCCAAGGAAAACCGTTACCGCTCCATTCATACCGCCGTGGTCGGGCCTGAAGGCAAGGTGATCGAGGTGCAGATCCGTACGCATGAAATGGACAAGGAATCAGAGCTTGGCGTGGCGGCCCACTGGCGCTATAAGGAAGGCGGCAAGAGCAGTGCAGATTTTGAGCAAAAGGTTGCCTGGCTGCGCCAGCTGCTCGAATGGAAAGAGGAAGAAAGTAGTGCTGGCGATTTCATCGATCGCTTCAAATCCGAAGTCTTTCAGGACAGGGTTTATGTCCTCACCCCGCAAGGCGAAGTGGTGGATATGTCACAAGGAGCGACACCGCTGGACTTTGCCTACCACATTCACACCGAGGTGGGTAATCGCGCCCGTGGCGCACGGGTCAATGGGCGCATGGTGCCCATCACCTATGAGCTAAAAAGTGGCGAGCAAGTCGAGATCCTGACCGCCCGCCATGGCGAGCCCAGCCGTGACTGGTTGAACCCGCATCTTGGCTATCTAAAAACCTCACGTGCCCGCGCCAAGGTACGCCACTGGTTTGCCCAGCAAGACATCGAACGCAGCCTGGCCGAAGGACGTGCGGTGGTGGAAAGAGAATTACGCCGCTTCAGTATTGTCGACCTGCCGCTGGAGCAACTAGCCGCCCAGTTTGACTTCAGTCAGGTAGATTCATTCCTGTTGGCAGTTGGCCGCAATGATGTCAGCACCAGCCAGATAGTCCGCGCCCTGCAAAAACAGGTCGTGCCGCCTGATACAAGTGAGCAAGAGACTTTGGCTATTGCTCGGCCGATAATACCAGCCAAGGCATGGCAGGAAGGTGATATCCAGATTCAGGGCGTGGGTAATCTACTCAGTACTATGGCGCGCTGCTGTAAGCCGGTGCCAGGGGACGCCGTGATCGGCTACATAACCCAGGGCCGTGGGGTCAGCATTCATCGGCGTGATTGTAAAAACATACTAAATGTCCCAACGGAAAAACTCTCGCGTCTGATTGAGGTCGATTGGAGTCACGGTCAGCGACAAACTTATCCTGTCGATATAGAGGTCATGGCTTTCGATCGGCAAGGCTTGCTGCGTGACATAACATCAATTCTCACTAACGAAAAAATCAATGTAATCTCGGCAAACACGCATACCAACAAGCAAGACTATAGCGTGCATATGCAGCTGACGCTGGAGATCGCCAGCATAGATGAACTATCCAAAGTGCTGGGACGCATAGCGCAACTGTCCAATGTAATCGAGGCCAGACGGCGCGTGCATACTTAAGCAGATGTAATATGAACTAAACCATATTAATAAGGCGCTACACGAAGATCAAAATCCCCTCTCCCCCAGCCCCTCTCCCGCAAGCGGGAGAGGGGAGCTTAGCAAGAACGCCGCATGAGTCAAGGGCGGGCATTCATGCCCGCGTGTGTGTCATTCGGCAATGCTGCGGTGTGATTTTTTTACGTTGGCGTTGGTGGCGTACCCGTGTGTTTTTGTATGGGTACATGGTTCCGCGTGGGCATGAATGTCCACCCTACGGTTAAATGCGGTACGGGCAGGTAGCGCACAATGACCACCGGGCATTGCGCCGGTTGTAAAGGTAATCGCACTTACCTTCAGCTCGACAGCAGCTCGATGATGCGCTGACGCAGTTTTTCCATTTGTGTGGCATCGGTCAGTGGTTGGTTGTGGGCGTCGGTGATGAAGAAAATGTCTTCGACGCGTGCGCCGAAGGTTGCAATTTTGGCATTTTGCAGGCGCACACCACACTCCATCAGGGCTTTGCCGATTTGTGACAGTAGGCCAGGGCGATCAGAGCTGATGACTTCCATGACAGTGCGGTCGTTATATGGATCGGGGGCGAAGTTGACTTCGGTGCTCAGGGGGAAATGCTTTAGTTGACGCGGCAGACGGCGGACAACCTTGCTGGGTATGGTTTCGGGTTGGGAAAGCACCTCGCGTAATGTCGCTTCCAGTTGTTCGATACGGTGGGCATCGCTCAGTGGTGAGCCATCCTCTTCCAGTACGATGTAGGTGTCTAGTGTATAGCCGTCACGCGAGGTCGTGATGCGTGCGTCGGTGATGGTCAGTGCCAGTTTGTCCAGGGTGCGGGTGGTCAGGGCAAACAGATTGTCGTGGCGAGGTGTGTATAAAAACAGCTCGGTACCACCGCGTTGGTTTTGCTGGCGGATGCGTATCAGCGGCAATGGTTCATTCTGGGCACTGATGATCGTTTCGGCATGCCAGGCAATGGCGTCGGTGGTGTAGCGAAGGAAGTAATCGTCATCCAGCTTGTCCCATAATGCTGTAATGGCAGAGGCGGAAATCTCCTTGCCTCGCACCTGTTCGCCTGCTTCCTGTTTGGTCTTGATGATGAGCTCTGCGGCATCGATGGGATTGGTCAGGCCGCGGCGCAAGGCCTTGTGGGTGCTGTTGTAAAGCATGCCCAGCAGGGCGTCCTTCCATGAGTTCCAAAGACTTGGGCTGGTGGCTCTGATATCGGCGACAGTCAGCAGGTATAGATGATTGAGGTGGTTCTCATCACCAACGTCTGCAGCAAAGGTGTTGATGACTTCAGGCACGCTGATGTCCTGTCGCTGTGCCGTGCTGGACATGAGTAGATGATTGCGTACCAGCCAGGTGGCAAGACGAGTGTCGTATTCTGCAAGCTGGTGATCCTGACAGAATTTCTTCACATCCTCTGCACCTAGTACCGAGTGATCGCCACCGCGTCCCTTTGCGATGTCATGAAATAGCGCGGCGATATAAAGCACCTCTGGCCTGGAGATGTTGTCCATCAGTTCGCTGCACAAGGGGAACTTGTCGCGATATTCTGGGTAGGTGTAGCGCCTTATATTGCGCAAAACAAATAGAGTGTGTTCATCGACGGTATAGACGTGAAACAGGTCGTGTTGTAATTGTCCGATGACCCGGCCAAAAGCCGGGAGATATACACCGAGCAAGCCATAGTGGTTCATTTGTCGCAGTGCAGTGTAAACCCCGCGCGGCTGGCGCAGTAATTCCATGAACAGCTTGCGACATTGATTATCGGCACGAAAATCATCATCGATAAGATGCAGGTGGCTGCGGATCAGACGGATGGTTTCTGCGCGTATGCCTTTGATGTTTTGTTGTTGTGCCAGCAGCAGAAAAATTTCCAGCAAGGTGTGTGGCTGGCGGCTGAAGACCAGTTCGTGACTGACTTCAAGAAAGCCATTGCGTATCTGGAAATGTTCGTTGATGGTGGTGATTTGTGCCGGCTCGTCAGCGAGCAGAATTTTTTCCTGGAACAACTGCAGTAGCATTTCATTGAGCTGGCCGAGCTCCATCACTGTGCGATAGTAATGCTTCATGAATTGCTCTACTGCCAGCGTGCTGTCTTTATCCTGATAGCTAAATTGATGCGCCAGTGTGCGCTGATAGTCAAACAGCAGGAGATTTTCGCGCCGGCGAGCTAGCAGGTGCAGCCCAAAACGTACACGCCAGAGAAAATTCTGTCCTTCGATGAGAGCGCGATATTCGGTTTTATTGAGAAAGCCGTGGGCAACCAGATCATCGAGATTTTGCTCACCAAAATGACGCTTGGCGACCCAGCCGATCATTTGGATATCACGCAGGCCGCCAGGGCCTTCCTTGACATCTGGTTCCAGATTGTAGGCAGTGTCGTGAAATCTGTGGTGGCGGGCTATCTGTTCTTGCCATTTGGCGGCGAAGAAATCGCGCGTCGGCCAGATGCGGTCGGGGCCGACGGCCTGGCGCATGGCGTAATAGAGGCTGGCCTCGCCGCTCAATAGTCTGGCTTCCATCAGATTGGTGGCGACGGTGATATCGGCCTGACCTTCGCGTACACAGTCCGCTGCGGTGCGTGCGCTGTGACCGACTTCCAGCCCCATATCCCAGAGAAACAGTAAAAACCTTTCCAGAGTGTCAGGCAGCTCGTCGTGTTCTTGTTCTGGTAATAAAACCAGCAGATCTATGTCTGAATGGGGGTGCAGTTCACCGCGTCCATAACCTCCCACAGCCACGAGGGTGATCTGTTTGGCCAGCGGACCCATGAGTCTTGTAAAGGCGCGGACAAGTAGTTGGTCGACCATCCAGGCGCGGCCATGGACTAGTTGGGCGATGGGGTCGCCGCGTTCAAAACGATTAGCCAGCACGCTGTCGGCCTGCTGCAGTGCCTGGCGAAACAAGATAAGTGGATCGTCCTCGCTGGCCAGTGCGGCATCGAAAGCCGTGCCATCGAACAGTACATCTTTTTCCATCTAGATGGCTTCACCTTGACGTAAGGTCAATACTTCATGGCCTGTGTCGGTCACCAGGATGGTGTGTTCCCATTGCGCCGAGAGGCTGCGGTCTTTGGTCACTACCGTCCAGCCATCTGGCAATAGCTTGATGTGGTGCTTGCCGGCATTGAGCATGGGTTCGATGGTAAAGGTCATGCCGGGCGTGAGCTCCAGGCCAGTGCCGGGTGTGCCGTAGTGCAGTACTTGTGGTTCTTCATGAAAGCCCCTGCCTATACCGTGGCCACAATATTCACGCACGATGCTATAGCCATTGTTTTCGGCGTGTTGCTGGATGGCATGTCCAATATCACCGAGATATGCGCCTGGGCGTACTTTGCGGATGCCGACTAGCAGACACTCGTAGGCGATACGGCACAGGCGCTCGGCCTTGATGGAAGGCTTGCCGACCAGGAACATCATGCTGGTATCGCCATGATAGCCGTCCTTGATGATGGTAATGTCCAAGTTGATGATATCCCCATCCTTGAGCTCTCGATCATTGGGGATGCCGTGACAGACCTGGTGATTGATAGATGTGCAGATGGATTTGGGGAAGCCGTGGTAGTTCAATGGCGCAGGTGTGGCTTGCTGTACATTGACGATATGTTCATGGCAGAGCCGATCCAGTTCATGGGTTGTCACGCCGGGGCGCACATGTGGCGCTATCATATCGAGGACTTCGGCAGCCAGACGTCCGGCCACGCGCATTTTGTCCTGTTCCTCTGGGGTCTTGATGATAACGCTCATGCGGTTTTCCTGTATTTGATGGCGGAGCTTCAGATGGTTTTGCAGCGGCACGCCATTGTTGCAAAACGGCACTTATGGTATAAAGCCGAGCTGCAATAGGCAAACCTATGCTGTTGCATTAAAAAATACACACACGTATCAACATTTGTTGGCCGGGGTGCCCGCAGGTAAAACCTGCTGGTTCGGTCAACGGGGTGCGTGGAGGCTCAACCCTGAAATAACGAGGATTATCACACAATGTCAAACGTGACCATGCGTCAAATGCTGGAGGCCGGCGTTCATTTCGGTCATCAGACCCGCTACTGGAACCCGAAGATGGCTCCTTATATCTTCGGTGCGCGCAACAAGATTCATATTGTAAACCTGGAAAAGACCGTCCCGCTGTTCAATGACGCAATGAATTTCATGAGCTCCATGGCGTCCAAACGCGGCAACATCCTGTTTGTCGGCACCAAGCGTCAGGCGCGCGAGATCATCAGCGTCGAGGCCGAGCGTTGCGGTATGCCGTATGTCAATCATCGCTGGTTAGGCGGTATGTTGACCAACTTCAGAACAGTCAAGCAGTCCATCAAGCGCCTCAAGGATCTGGAAGCGATGGTGGAAGGCGGCAGCATGAGCCGTGTTTCCAAGAAAGAGGCGCTGCTGATGGCCCGTGAAATGGAAAAGCTGCAGCGCAGCATCGGCGGCATCAAGAGCATGCCCACCTTGCCGGATGCGTTGTTTGTGGTCGATGTCGGCCATGAGAAAAATGCTATTGCCGAGGCCAGGACTTTGGGTGTTCCCATAGTTGGCGTCGTGGATACCAATAATAGTCCTGATGGTATCGATTACATCATTCCTGGCAATGATGATGCCATTCGTGCAATTACCCTGTACGTGCAGGCTGCGGCTGACAGTGTCCTGGCTGGCCGTGCCTCTACCAGTACTGGAGTGGTTGAGGAATTTATCGAGGCTGATGAAGTGGCTGAGTGAATGATTGGGCTATATACCGATAAAAAAGGGGCGCTGCCCCTTTTTTTAAATAGTTTGCTTGTTTGGTGATGTTAGTGATTGTCGCCAATAGTGTTTTGGATTTTTGTAGAGGAAAGTGAAATGGCTGAAATTACTGCTGCCCTGGTCAAGGAACTGCGCGACCGTACTGGCGCCGGCATGATGGAGTGCAAGAAGGCGCTGACGGA
Source organism: Thiohalomonadaceae bacterium (assembly GCA_041678005.1). Classification (GTDB taxonomy): domain Bacteria; phylum Pseudomonadota; class Gammaproteobacteria; order Thiohalomonadales; family Thiohalomonadaceae; genus Sulfurivermis. The sequence continues at coordinate 16,567 of JBAYOW010000015.1, read as the reverse complement.
AACCAATGGTGATATTGAAGCGGCTATCGAGCATATGCGTAAGGCAGGTATGGCCAAGGCCGACAAGAAGGCCGGTCGCACAGCGGCTGAGGGCCTGATCATTGTCAAAACAGCTGCCGACAGCAAACGTCTGGTGATGGTGGAGGTCAACTGCGAGACTGACTTCGTTACCAAGGGCGATGATTTCCGCAATTTTGTTGATGCCGTGGGCGAGGTGGCACTGAGCTCTGGCGCCAATGATATCGAAGGCTTGCTGGCGGCCAGGATGAGTGACGGGCTGAGTGTGGCCGAGGCTACCAAGGCGCTGATTGCCAAGATAGGTGAAAATTCTGCGGTACGTCGTATGGTGGCTTATAACAGCGATAATCTGTTGGTGCACTATCTGCATGGCAGCCGCATCGGTGTGGTAGTTGAGATGCAAGGTGGCAGCGCTGAGTTGGCGCGTGATATTGCCATGCATATTGCTGCCAGCCGTCCACAATGTGTTTCCGAAGAAGAAGTTTCTGCCGAACTGATTGCCAAGGAACGTGAAATTTATATCGCGCAGGCGGCCGATAGCGGCAAGCCAGCCGACATCATTGCCAAGATGGTTGATGGCAGGATCCGGAAATTCCTGCAGGAAATTACTTTGCTGGGCCAGCCCTTTGTGAAGGATATGGATACGACTGTTGCCAAACTGTTGCAAAAGGCCGGTGCCAAGGTGATTCGCTTCAGCCGTTTTGAGGTTGGCGAAGGTATCGAGAAAACTTCGGTCAGTTTTGCCGATGAAGTGGCGGCTCAGGCAGCTGCGTCGGGCAATTAAGTTATGGCGGAGCCCAGCAAACCGGTTTATCAGCGCATCCTGCTCAAATTGAGTGGCGAGGCCCTGATGGGGCAGCTTGGTTTTGGTATCGATGCGGATATCGTCGATCGTATTGCCACTGAGATCGCCAGCGTGGTGCGCTCAGGTGTGCAGGTTGGCCTGGTCATCGGCGGTGGCAATATCTTTCGCGGTGTCAGCCTGGCCTCATCCGGTATGGATCGTGCCGAGGCCGACAAAATTGGTATGCTGGCTACGATGATTAATTCCTTGAATATGCAGGGGGCCTTGAACAAGCAGGGTCTGTCGGTGCAGGTTATGTCGGCCTTGTCGATGCCTGCAGTGTGCGAAGACTTTGTTCGCGGCAAGGCCATTGCACATCTGGAAAAAGGCCAGGTGGTGATCTTTGCTGCCGGTACTGGCAATCCTTTTTTTACCACGGACTCGGCTGCCAGTCTGCGCGGTATTGAGATCAATGCGGATTTGGTGCTCAAGGCCACCAAGGTCGATGGTGTGTATAGCGCCGATCCGGTGAAGGAGCCTGCTGCTGTACGTTATGACCGTCTGACTTATGACGAAGTGCTGGAACGTCGCCTGGAGGTGATGGACACCACGGCTATTGTGTTGTGTCGTGATCATGCCATGCCGCTACGGGTGTTCAATATGAACAAGCCTGGTGCTTTGATGAAGATCATGCTGGGTCATGCAGAGGGAACCCAGGTAGAGGCCTGAGGGCCTGGAGGTGGATATGCTCAATGAGATCAAAAAAGATGCTGAAACACGCATGCGGAAATCACTTGAGTCACTCAAGGGTGAGTTGATCAAGGTGCGCACTGGACGGGCTCATCCCAGTCTGCTGGAACATATCAACGTGGACTATTATGGTTCCATGGTGCCTCTTTCTCAGGTCGGTAATATCGGCACAGAGGATACGCGTACGCTTACGGTGACTCTCTGGGAAAGCTCCATGATCCAGGCGGTAGAAAAGGCTATTCTCACATCTGATTTGGGACTCAATCCCAGTTCTGCCGGCACCGTGATTCGTATTCCCATGCCGCCGTTGACAGAGGAGCGCCGTCGCGAATTGACCAGGATAGTGCGTCATGAGGGTGAGGGAGCAAAAGTTGCCATCCGTAATATTCGCCGTGACGCCAACAATACGCTGAAGGAACTGCTCAAGGATAAGGTTATCAACGAGGATGAAGAGCGTCGTGGCCAGGATGAGATCCAGAAAACCACGGATCGTTATATTGCTGAGGTAGATAAGGTTCTTGAGACCAAGGAAAAGGACTTGATGGAAATTTAAGCGCCAGCTTGGTGGTCCAGAGTAAATAATGCAAGAATGTCACCAAATATAAGTCTGGCCCATTCATGTCAGAGACTGAACTATATGCCCAGACACTGCCGCGCCATGTGGCCATCATCATGGATGGTAATGGCCGCTGGGCACGCAAGCGAGGCATGCCACGTTTTGCTGGCCACAAGGCAGGCATGGATAGCGTTCGCGCCATGGTCAAATCCTGTCTCACTCAAGGGATCTCCCATCTGACCCTGTTTGCCTTCAGTAGTGAAAATTGGCGTCGTCCTGCCGAGGAAGTGGGGCTGTTGATGAACCTTTTCATGACAGCACTGGATATCGAGGTAAAGAAACTGCACAGGCATGGTGTGCGTCTGCGTGTCATCGGCAATTGCAGCGCTTTTGCCCCAGAGCTGCAACAGCGCATCACCAAGGCAGAAGAACTCACTGCCAAAAACTCCGCTCTCACTCTGATCATTGCCGCCAATTATGGTGGTCGTTGGGATATCGCCGAAGCCTGCCGTGCTCTGGCTGTTCGCGTGAGCCAGGGCGAACTTGCTGCAGATGAAATTACCCCAGAACTGATCGAAAGTCAGCTTTCACTTGCCGGCCTGCCTGAGCCGGATCTATTTATTCGCACCGGTGGTGAGCAGAGGATCAGTAATTTCCTGCTTTGGCAATTGGCCTATACAGAACTTTATTTCACTCCTTTACTGTGGCCTGAATTTGGGGAGGAGGCCTTTGCTGCTGCGCTGGAATCCTTTGCCGGGCGGCAGCGTCGCTTTGGTCGCACGGGTGAACAGGTGGAGCAGTTGCGCGATGTTTAAACAGCGCGTTTTGACCGCCTTGCTCCTGGGTCCCATATCAATTTGGGCAACACTGGCCTTGCCCAGTCATTGGTTTGCCGGAATTCTCGCAGCAGTTTTTATTCTTGGTGCCTGGGAGTGGGGTGGCTTGGCGCGCCTGGGAACAGGTCTGCAGCGGCTTGCCTATGCCGTCCTGTTTGCCACTGTGATGTTTGCCTTGCTCATCAATATCGATGTGCTGCATGTAATTGCCCCGGCGACAATTTTTGTGGCCTGTGTCTGGTGGCTGCTAGCGTTTGTTTTTGTGGTGCTTTTTCCGCGTGGTAGCCAATTGTGGTATTCATCTCCAGTGGCTATCGCTGTGGCTGGACTGCTTAGCTTGTGGCCAGCCTGGATTGCTATTGTTACGCTGCATACACATGTTGGCCCAGGCTATACGCTTCTGTTGTTTTTCCTGGTCTGGGGCGCGGATATAGGTGCTTATTTTGCCGGTCGCACATTTGGCCGACGCAAGCTGGCACCAGCTGTTAGTCCCGGCAAGACCTGGGCTGGTGTTGGCGGCGCGCTGGTTGCAACTGTGCTGATTACATTGCCTGGCCTTTGGGTGTTGCAACAACCAAAGGCAGAGTGGTTGGTGATTATTTTTATTGCTTTACTTGCAGTGGCTTTTTCCATTGTTGGAGATTTGAGTGAAAGTATGTTCAAGCGTATGGCCAACCTGAAAGATAGCGGCAATATCTTGCCTGGACATGGAGGAATGCTTGATCGCATCGATAGTCTTTGCGCTGCCGCTCCGGTCTTTGCTGCTGGTTTACTATGGCGTGGCTTGTTGTGAAAGGTGTAGCCATACTGGGCTCTACTGGCTCGATAGGCTGCAGCACGCTGGATGTATTACGCCTGCACCCTGAGCAATACCGGGTGGTGGCTCTTACTGCCAATACGCAATTGGATAAACTCTATGATCAGTGTCAGGAATTTCGGCCTGATTATGCGGTGATGGTCGATGAGGAAGCGGCGGCCAGGCTCAGCGCAAGACTTTATGAGGTGGCACCAGAGATCACGGTGTTGTCAGGGATGGCCGGGCTGGAACATGTTGCTGCACTGCCTGAAGTGGATTATGTCATGGCGGCAATTGTGGGCGCGGCTGGTTTGTTGCCTACCCTGGCAGCAGCTCGTGCTGGTAAGCATGTGCTGCTGGCCAACAAAGAAGCCCTGGTCATGTCTGGTAATTTATTCATGGAGGCAGTAAGACAGCATGGGGCGGTCTTGTTGCCCATAGACAGTGAGCACAATGCAATTTTCCAATGTATGCCAATGAATTATTCTGCGGGCTTTCGTCAGGTTGGGGTGCGTCGTATTATGCTCACGGCCTCAGGTGGGCCTTTTCGTGAAACACCAATTGAGCAATTGGCAACGGTAACTCCAGAGCAAGCAGTGGCCCATCCAAACTGGAGTATGGGGCGCAAGATATCGGTTGATTCTGCCACCATGATGAACAAGGGGCTGGAGGTCATCGAGGCCTGTTGGCTGTTTAATACTGTGTTCTCGCAGGTACAGGTTGTACTGCATCCACAAAGCGTGATTCATTCCATGGTTGAATATGTAGATGGCTCGGTTTTGGCGCAGCTGGGCAATCCTGATATGCGCACACCAATTGCACATGCCCTGGCATGGCCTGAGCGGATGGATTCTGGTGTTGATAGTCTGGACATTTTTAGTGTTGCACGGCTGGATTTCAGTGCGCCAGATCTGCAGCGTTTTCCCTGCCTGCGCCTGGCCATGGAAGCACTGGAGGCTGGTGGTACCAGTTCAGCAATCTTGAATGCTGCCAACGAGGTAGCTGTGGAGGCATTTCTGGATCATCGCCTGCCGTACCCGGCCATTGCTCAGGTCATCGAGCAGGTGTTGGCAGAAGTTACTGCACACGAAGCCGATAGCCTGGCGCAAATTCTGGCAGATGATGCCGCTGCACGCCTGGCAGCAGAACAGCAGGTAGCCATGAAAGGGACAAGACACTGATGTTTGATTTTCTGTTGACCGCCTTGTCGTTCATCATGGTCATCAGTGTACTGGTGGCGGTGCATGAATTTGGCCATTACTGGGTGGCGCGGCGCATGGGCGTCAAGGTGTTGCGTTTTTCCATAGGCTTTGGCAAGCCTTTATGGCTGCGTCGTTACGGTTCTGACAAGATTGAATATGTAATTGCTGCAATTCCACTCGGCGGCTTTGTAAAGATGCTGGATGAACGCGAGGCAGCGGTAGCGCCAGAAGATTTATCCCGTGCCTTCAATCGTCAGCCACTGTCCAAACGTGCAGCTATTGTTGCTGCTGGCCCGTTGTTCAATCTGTTGTTTGCAGTTGTTGCCTATTGGTTGATGTTTGTTACAGGCACGCCAGGCCTGCGACCAGTGCTCGGTGAGGTGGCACCGGAAAGCATGGCTTATCAGGCTGGTTTACGTAATGAACAGGAAATACTGGCTGTCGATGGACAGGCGACACCTACCTGGAATGCGGTGGTTGATTCGTTGTTGCCTTATGCAATGCGCAAGGAGCCAGTGACACTTAGTGTTGATGATGGTGGCGTCGAGTATCAATACAGCTTGCCGTTTGATAATTTGCCAGATGAGTTGAATGCCAAATCATTTTTTGAAGACGTTGGCCTGCGGCCTTTCCGTCCGCGTATAGCACCAGTATTTGGCGAGATTATGGCGGATTCTGCTGCAGCCCGTGCAGGTCTTCAGCCGGGTGATGAGGTCTTGGCGATCGATGGGATGAGTGTCCCTGACTGGCAGGCGTTTGTCCTCAAGGTTCGTGAACACCCTAATGATGATTTGCGCTTCAAGCTCAGGCGCGGGGGTGAGGTGCTGGAGCTTGTTGTACGACCCGAAGCTTACGAAGACGCGGGTGGTACGGCAGGGCGCATAGGTGCTGGCGTAAAGTTCGATGATAAGCAGATGCAGGCTTTGTATGTTGACTGGCGCATGGGCCCAGTTGCTGCATTGACGGCTGCGTTACGTAAAACGTGGGACATGTCCACGCTGACAGTGCGTATGTTGGGTGAGATGGTTATAGGGCGAGTTTCAACTGAAAACATCAGCGGGCCTATTACCATTGCAGTTTATGCCAAGAGCTCTGTCGTGGCTGGTTTTGCGCAGTTTCTTTCCTTTATGGCGATAGTCAGCGTCAGCCTGGGCGTGTTGAACTTGCTGCCGGTACCGATCCTCGATGGCGGGCATCTGTTGTTTTTTCTGATCGAAGCGATCAAGGGAAAACCAGTCTCTGAGAAAACAGAGTCGCTAGCCTTGCGCTTTGGTGTTGCCTTGCTCCTGATGCTCATGACCTTGGCTATGTATAATGATCTCTCACGCTTGATGGGTGGTGTATGAAAATAAAAAGATCGCGGCTAACTCATGCGCTAGCCTTGAGCCTTGCGACTTTGCCACTGTCTGTATGGGCAGCAAATGATTTTATTATTGATGATATTCGCGTAGAAGGTTTGCAGCGTATTTCCATTGGTACGATTTTTTCCTATCTGCCATTGAAGCGCGGTGATCAATTCGATGACAAGATCAGTATCGAGGCAATTCAGGCACTTTATCGCACCGGCTTTTTCAAGGATGTGGTGCTGGAGCGAGAAGGGGATACACTGGTGGTCTTTGTTGCCGAGCGACCAGCCATATCCAGCATTACCTTTGAAGGCAATAAAAGCATTCCTACCGACAAGCTTTTGGAAAATCTCAAACGTATTGGCTTTGCTGAGGGCAGAGTTTTTGATCGCTCGATGCTCGATAAGGTGGAGCAGGAATTGAAGCGGCAGTATTTGTCCATGGGCAAATATGGCGTGCAGCTGAAAACCACCATTACTCCGGAGGAGCGCAACAGGTCGGCAATACATATCGCCATGGCAGAGGGTGATGTGGCAACCATCTACCGCATCAATATTGTTGGCAATAAATCATTTTCCACTGGTGAGCTGTTGAGTCAATTTCAGCTAGGACTCAAGCCTGCAATTTTGCCGTTTAGTGACAGGGATAAATATTCCAAGCAAAAGTTGGCAGGTGATCTGGAAACTCTACGCTCGTGGTATCTGGATCGTGGCTATATCAACTTCAAGATAGATTCAACGCAGGTGTCGATTACGCCCGACTACGAGCATATCTACGTTACCATTAACATCGTTGAAGGTGATCGTTACACGGTGCGTGATGTAAAAGTTGCTGGTGAGAGCCTGGTGCCCAACGAGATCTTGCGCGAGTTGATCAATATTCAGCCAGGTGACATATTTTCACGTAAACATATTGCTGAAAGCACGACCAATATAAGTGATCGTCTTGGTAATGAAGGATATGCCTTTGCCAATATCAATGCGATTCCCGAACTTGATGAAGAGAACAAGGAAGTCAGTCTGACTTTTTTTGTCGACCCTGGTAAACGTGTTTATGTGCGACGGGTGAATGTGTTTGGTAACACCAAGACAAAGGACGAGGTCGTGCGTCGCGAGATACGTCAAATGGAAGGCGGCTGGATTTCTACTGAGCGTATCAAGCGTTCGCGCATGCGTCTGGAGCGGCTTAGCTATCTGGAAAGTGTCAATGTCGAGACGCCGGCAGTACCTGGTGAAGCGGAACAAGTCGATGTCAATTACACAATCCAGGAGCGTGATACTTTCGGCAGTCTGAGCTTTGGTGTGGGCTATGGTGATGCCGATGGTGTAGTCTTCAATGCCAGCGTGTCGCAGGATAATTTTCTTGGTACAGGCCAGCGCTTTTCCGTCGACCTTGATACCAGCAAGGTATCGAGTCTTTACTCATTGAACTTAGTAGATCCGTATTACACGATGAACGGTATTAGCCGTAATCTGAATTTCTTTACCGATCCATGGATTCCGGTGAGGCCAGTATCGCGGAATATTGGACAGATTCATATGGTGCTGGTGTTACATTCGGCATACCGTTGGCAGAGTTCACCACAGCCTATGTGGGTGGCAGCTATGATCATACTTATCTAAAAAATGTGCCGCAATCTACTCAATTAATCCAAGATTTTGTTACTGACAACGGTGATACAAGCAACGCTTACAAGCTGGAGTTATCCTGGGTTCATGACACCCGTAATCGCTACTTGTTTCCAAGTTCAGGGCAGCAGATTGTACTCGGCGCTGAAATCGCAACCCCAATTGGTGATTTACAGTTTTACAAGCTGAATTATCGCCACAAGATGTATATCCCATTTTCTGAATCAGTGATCCTGTCAGCAGGCGGTGAGCTAGCCTACGGGCATAGCTATGGCAAGACAAAAGGCGTATTGCCGCCATTCGAGCGTTACTATTCCGGTGGCACAAGTTCAGTGCGAGGCTACAAGTCCAGTAGTCTTGGCTCGCCCGTCACCAAGGATGTAAATGGCGATCCTATGGGTGGCAACAGCAAGGTGGTTGGCAATCTGGAGTTGATTTTACCTGGGCCATTTGGTGAGAATAGCGATTCGATACGTTTGGGAATATTCCTTGATGGCGGAAATGTGTATGATCTCAGTAAAGAAAAATTCAATTTAGGCGAATTACGTTATTCTACAGGTGCGACCCTTTACTGGATGACTCCGGTTGGCGCTCTTACTTTCACCATAGCCAATGCCTTGAATTCCAAGCCAGGTGACCGGGTTGAAAGCTTCCAGTTCAACCTTGGCACCCTTTATTAAAAGGATAGATGCTTTGAACAAACTCTTTTTGTCTGTATTTTGCCTTGGGCTGGTCTTGTGCAATACAGCAGTTAACGCTGACGAGGCCCGTATCGGCTTTGTCAATACACCGCATCTTCTTGAACATGCTCCACAGGCGAAATTAGCCAGCGAACGCCTGGAGCAGGAATTTGCCCCACGCGATAGCGAAATGCTTGTGGTGCAAAAAAATCTCAAATCACAGGAAGAAAAACTGGCTCGCGACGGCGCCTTGATGACAGCAGAAGAACGTCGCAAGCTGGAAATGGAGGTGCGCACCCAGGAGCGTGATCTGAAACGGTTGCGCGATGCCTTTGCCGAAGATCTCAACTTGCGGCGCAATGAAGAGTTCTCTCGCCTGCAACAAGAGGTGGGTGAATCCATCGTAGCCATTGCCAAGCAAAAGAATTATGACCTTATCTTTGAGGCTGGTGTTATTTATGCCAGTGAGCGAGTTGATTTGACGGAACAGGTGTTGGCACGTCTGCGCCAGCAATTTGAAGCCCAGAAGAAGAAAAATACCAAGTGAGTTTGACTCTCGCAGATTTGGCCAGGCATGCTGACGCCAAGCTGATCGGCGATGGACAATACGTGATCCATGGTGTGGGTACATTGCAGGGGGCAGCGCCTGGCAGTATCAGTTTTTTATCCAATTCACGCTATCGTAAATATCTGCAAATAACGCAGGCATCAGCAGTTATTCTGCAAGAGCAAGACCTGGAATATTGTCCGGTCAATGCGCTGGTGGTGGATAATCCATATTTGGCCTATGCGCGTATTGCTGCCCTGTTTGCACCTCGTCAGGAAGTTTCCGCTGGCATTCATCATTCAGCCATTATTTCGCCATCTGCTCGTGTAGATGAAACGGCCAGCATAGGCCCGCTGGCGGTTATCGGTGATGATTGTGTTGTTGGTCCGAGGGCCACCATTGGGCCGGGCTGTGTGCTGGAGCAGGGCGTTAGTGTTGGAAACGACACCCGTCTGGTTGCCAATGTCACTATCTGCTGGGGCTGTCGTATTGGTGCCCGTGGTCTGATCCATGCTGGTGTGGTAATTGGCACAGATGGTTTTGGCTTGGCCCGTGAGCGTGATGTTTACATCAAGGTGCCACAATTGGGTATTGTGGATATTGGTGATGATGTCGAGGTTGGCGACAATACAACCATTGATCGCGGCACCATAGAGAACACGATCATTGAAAATGGGGTCAAGCTGGATAACCAGATTCAGATTGGCCACAATGTAATGATTGGCAGTAACACAGTCATAGTTGCTTGTTCAGCGATTGCCGGGAGCACGGTGATCGGCAAAAACTGTACTTTGGCAGGTGGGGTTGGATTGGTTGGCCACATTGAGCTGGCCGATGGCGTCACAATTACCGGTATGTCGATGGTGACTAAATCACTCAACAAGCCAGGCGTTTATTCCTCTGGAACTCCTTTGAGTAGCAGCGAACAGTGGCACAAGAATGCTGTGCGCTTTCGGCAATTGGATGATATGGCGCGGCGCCTTAAACAACTGGAAAAAGAACTGGCTACATTGAAGAAAGGATAGTGCTTTGAATACGATGGACATCTACGAGATTCTTGAATACCTGCCGCACCGTTTTCCATTTTTGTTGGTAGATAAGGTCATTGATTATCAGCCAGGCGAGTATCTGATTGGGGTTAAAAATGTCTCAGTAAATGAGCCTTTTTTTCCTGGCCATTTTCCTCAACGGCCAATTTTTCCAGGTGTCTTAATCATAGAGGCGCTGGCCCAGGCAACTGGTCTGTTGGCTTTCAAGACGCAGGATAAAAAACCCGATGGCAAGTCATTGTATTATTTTGCCGGCATCGATAATTGCCGTTTCAAACAGCCAGTGCAACCCGGTGATCAATTGATGCTTGAGGTTAAGTTGCTGGCCAGCAAGCGTAATATCAGCAAATTCAGTGCTGAGGCCAAGGTCGACGGCAAGGTGGTGGCCAGTGCAGAATTGATGTGTGCAGAGCAGATATTGACATGAGTGTTCATCCCACTGCCATCATTGACCCCAAGGCGCGCATAGGCAATGGCGTGAGCGTTGGCGCCTACTCGATCATTGGCCCTGATGTTGAAATAGGCGATGACAGCTGGATTGGACCTCATGTAGTGATCAATGGCCCGACACGCATAGGCAGTGAAAACAGCATATTTCAGTTTGCGTCGCTAGGAGAGGCGCCGCAGGATCTGAAATATGATGGTGAACCAACTGAATTGATTATTGGCGATCGCAATGTCATCCGTGAATGCGCCACTATGAATCGTGGTACGCCAGGTGGCGGTGGAGTGACGCGCATTGGCAATGATGGTTTGTTCATGGCCTATATCCATATCGCGCATGATTGTCAGATCGGAGACAAGGTAATTTTTTCCAACAATGCGTCCTTGGCTGGCCATGTGCATATAGGCAATCAGGTGATCCTCTCAGGCTTTACTTTGGTGCATCAATTTTGTTCTCTGGGTGATCATGTCTTTACCGGCATGGGCAGCGCCATAGCCAAAGATGTACCTCCATATCTGATGGTCGCTGGTAATCCTGCTGAGCCACACAGCATCAATAAGGAAGGACTTAAGCGGCGAGGATTTTCTGCTGATTCGATACAGGTGTTGCGACAGGCTTACAAAATACTCTATCGGACAGGTCTTTCACTGGAAGAGGCGACAGCTCGACTCAAAGAGATGGCCAAGAGTCATGACGAGCTGAAAATTTTTGTGGATTTTATCGAGAAATCCAGGCGTAGCATTATTCGTTAAGCATGCTTGTTACAAGCTCAGCTATTTTTGCTGAATTGTTGCTGGCAGCAAGGTTCTTTGTCACAAGTTCCAAATCAGTACGCATCTGTTTGTTGCGCAGCTCATCATAAATAAGACTTTCAGCCTCGGCAGCTATCTTCTCTGCCGAGGCTTCATCTTGTATCAGTTCTGGTGCAATACGTTGATCGGCAACGATATTGCACAGGGCGATATGATCAACCTTGACCATGCGGCGCATGATGGCATAGCTCAGTGGTGAAATTTTATAGGTCACCAGTAGCGGTATGCGCATCAGGGCAATTTCCAGGGTGGCTGTGCCGGAGGCTGTGATGATGGCATCGCAGGCTACCATTACGTCATAGAAACATTCCGGGATGATGGTTATGGGTAAATCAGCTTCAGCCAGGTAGGGTGCAAGGTCTGTCTCCTGCAAAGTGGAGGCGAGTGGCAGAATGAATTGTAGCTCAGGGTGTGTTGCGTGCAAGAGTTTGGCCGCCTCAAGCAGCAAAGGCAGGAGACGCTTGATCTCACTACGGCGACTACCAGGGAATAAACCAAGAACCTTGCCTGTAGGCTCAAGACCAAACTCATGACGGGCACCAGCTTGATCAAACCGGCTGTGAACCTCTTCTGCCAGCGGATGACCGACAAAAGTGACAGGCACATTGGCCAGCCGATAAAACGGCTCTTCAAAGGGAAAAACGACGGCCATATGATCGACTAGCTCACGAATTCGATACACACGTTTTTGTCGCCAGGCCCAGATCTGCGGGCTGATGTAATAGAGCACCTTGATGCCCAGAGCCTTGGCAGTTTTGGCCAGGCGCAGATTGAAGTCAGGGTAGTCAACAAGGATTAGCAGATATGGACGTTCCTCGCGCAATTTGCGCCGCATCAAACGCAAGGCACCGTAAATAGTTGGGAAGTGAGCCAGGACTTCAAATAATCCAACCACTGCCATGCTGGATGAATCCACCAGAGTATGCATACCTTCTGCACGCAGTCGGTCACCACCAATACCAAAAAAATGAATATCGTCGCGTAGCTGTTTTACTGCTCGCACCAGACCGGCAGCACGGGCATCACCAGATGCCTCACCAGCGATGATCATGACATTTTTCTGCATGGGCAATCTTTTATTGTGAAAGTGGTCGGCAATTGTTATGCGGTGATCTTGCGGCCACAAGCCAATCATTTGCTGGTTGGAGTTCAGCCTGCATTACGCATTTCAATATGGCAAAAATAATTTTTACTTTGCTATCGTCTTGCTGATGATGTCGAGGATCTGATCGACCTGCTCATCAGCAAGTTCAGGATAAACAGGCAGCGACAAACACTCGGCAGCCACTTTTTCACTCACAGGCAATTTCTTGCCAACACAACTATCGGCAAAAGCCTTTTGCTGATGCAATGGGATCGGGTAGTAAATGGCGTTGGCCACTTGTGCCTGATTGAGTGCTTCCTGTATGGCCTTACGTTTGGGTGAGAGCAGGGTGTACTGATGATAGACATGCCGGCCTTTGCGATCCTCAAAAGGTGGTGTTACATCAGGCATTTGGGCCAGACCAGCGCTGTAGCGGTGGGCAGCACGACGGCGGCCTGCATTGAACTGTTCTATATGCTTTAGCTTTACCCGCAAAATAACCGCCTGTAGTTCATCAAGTCGGCTGTTATAACCAATGATGTCATGCTGGTAGCGCACATTACTGCCATGATTACGCAGCATGCGTAAAATCTCGGCCAGCTGTGCATTATTGGTGGTGATCATGCCGCCATCACCGTAGCAGCCAAGGTTCTTGCTGGGGAAGAAACTGTGGCAACCAGCCAGGCCAATTGCGCCAGTCATTTTCTCACCATAGGCAGCGCCAAATGACTGCGCGCAGTCCTCAATGACCATAAGCCCGTGTTTTTCTGCCAATGCCATTAGTGGCGTCATATCAACTGGCTGACCAAACAAGTGTACAGGAATGATGCCCTTGGTGCGCGGTGTGATGGCAGCTTCAATCAGCTCAACATTCAGGTTGAAGGTTTGCGGATCGATGTCGACGAATACAGGTATAGCACCGACATAACGTATAGCCTCGGCAGTGGCGATGAAGGTGAAGGGGGAGGTTATGACTTCGTCACCTTCCTTGATACCGGCAGCACGCACGGCCAGATGCAGGGCATCGGTGCCGTTGGCGCAGCTGATGGCATGTTCGACACCAAGATAAGCAGCAGCTTCTTGCTCGAAGCCCTGCACATTAGGGCCGAGAATGAATTGTGTATTTTCCAATGCAGCCAGCAGGCCGCTATCTATTTCGTGTTTAAGAGACAGGTATTGTCCCTTTAGATCTACCATTGGGATCATGTATTTATCCGTCGATTATCAGTAGTTGGTTTGTTGTTTGAGTAATTCAGTGATACGAGTGGCGGTGGCCAGGGCATCGCGGCCATCCTCGCCGGTGACCGGTGGCTTGCTACCTGTGGCAACAGCATCGAGAAAAGCGACAATCTCTGCCTTGATGGCATCAGAATTTTCGAAAATTCTTTCTTCGGATTTTATCTCGGGGATACCGGGGAGTATTTCCTTTTCACCCTTGCGGTGCACGCTGAGAATCTTGTCCTGAAAATCTACCGAAATATAGGCATCGGACTGGAAGATACGCATCTTGCGCTGTGGCTTCATGCTGACGCGACTGGCGGTGACATTGGCGACACAGCCGTTGACAAAACTTATGCGCGCATTGGCGATGTCGATCTCCTGAGTTAAAACAGAAACTCCATTGGCCTCGATATGATCGATAGGTGAACGCACAAGGCTTTGAATAATATCGATGTCGTGGATCATCAGATCCAATACCACGTTGACATCGGCACCACGCGGATTGAATGCCGCCATGCGGTGAGATTCAATGAAGCGAGGATTTTTGAGCACTTCATGCAGCGCCAGTACTGCCGAGTTGAAACGCTCCAGGTGACCAATCTGCAAAACCAGTTTGTTTTGCGCTGCGATGGCAATCAGTTCATCGGCCTCGGACACGGTTACGGTCATGGGCTTTTCCAGCAGTACGTGGACGCCATTGAGCAAAAAGAATTTGGCCACCTCATAGTGGCTTTGGGTAGGGACAACAACGCTGACAGCCTGCACCTTACCCAATAATTCACGGTAATCGGTAAGCGCGGTTGTCTGACCCTCGGCAGCCACACTGGTGGCAGCTTCGGCATTTGCATCGACCACGGCAACTAGATTTGAGTTGGGCAATGCGGCATATTTCTGCGCATGAAAGCGACCGAGATAGCCGACGCCGATCACCGCCGTGTTGATTTTAGTCATTCGCTTGGTGTTCCAGGTCACAGAGATAGTGTAAAGAACTAAATGATCGCATTTAGCAGCTAGCTGCGCAAATAGAGTTAATGATTTGCTATCTTGGCAGTCGGCATATGCAGGCGAGACAAGCGAAGGAATTTTATGCAACAGCAATACAGCCTGGAATTTGCCAGTCATACGCTACTGGTAGCGGGAGTTGATGAAGTAGGGCGTGGTCCCTTGGCAGGTCCCGTTGTTACCGCAGCAGTTATTCTCGACCCAATGCGTCCCATTGCGGGTCTGGATGATTCCAAAAAACTTTCTGAAAAAAAGCGCGAGTTTCTGGCTGAGTGCATCAAGCAAAATGCGCTGGCCTGGGCCATAGGCCGCGCTGAGGTTGAGGAAATTGACCGCCTCAATATTTTGCAGGCCACCATGCTGGCCATGCAGCGGGCTGTTATGGCCCTGGAGCCAGCTGCCGAGTTGGCCTTGATAGATGGCAATCGTTGCCCTGCATTACCTTGTAGAGCAGAGGCCATAGTGCAGGGAGATGGCAAGGTGGCAGTGATTAGTGCCGCCTCCATTCTTGCCAAGGTCACCCGCGATCGGGAAATGATTGAAATGGACAGCCTTTATCCTGGCTATGGGCTGGCTGGCCACAAAGGCTATCCCAGCAAGGCGCACCTGGAGGCACTGGCGCGCCTTGGGCCAAGTGAAATTCATCGTCGCAGCTTTGCACCGATAAAGAAATTACTAGATGAAAATTTTGTCATTCCTAAGTAATAAAGCCCGCTGGTGGTTAAGCTCAGCCTGCTGTTAAAACAGTGGCGGACAGTTTGAAACAGCTAAACAACCAGCAAAAAAGGAGTGAAACTGGCCTTGCTGTTCTGCTCAAGCAATTTCAGACACTGCGATAGATCCTTTCTTGTGGGGTGTTCATCCCATCCCTGCCTTCCCCTTGAATGTGAGGTGGTGTTCGTGCCTTCCATTCAAGGGGAGGGAGATAGTGTCTGAAATTGCCTGGTCACCACATTGTGATATCTAGCCACCACTGATGAGCATGCTACCTGCCAAACCAAGCATAAATCCTGCAACGGCACCCAGCGCAGGTACACCAGTTCTGTTGACTTTAGACTCTGGGGCAATATCTTGAAAAACGATGTAAAGGATGCCAGCGCTGGCAAACAGCATCAACCCAGCCATTAACTCTGGCGTTTGAGCAAGAACATAATATCCAGTTAGTGCAGAAACGGGCCCGGCGAAGGCTAAACAGCTAAATGCAATTATTATTTTTTCAGGCGAAAGCTTTGACGTTTGCGATAATTCTTCATAAGCATTAAAACCTTCAGGAAGGTTTTGCAACACCATGAGCAGCGCCAAGAGTAAACCTGTTTTGCTTCCAGCAGCAAAAGCCGCGCCAAGAGCAATAGCCTCAGGAATAAAATCTGAAAGCATTGCCACCAGCTGTCCGGCAGAACTTTTTAGTTTGCGGAGAAAGGCATCCAGAAGGTAAAAGAACACGCCTCCCGCACTGAAACATAACGCTGCAAATAATAGTGGCAATTTGCTGGCACCTTCAGGAACCAGAACAAGAGCCACCGCAGATATAAGCGCACCGCCGCCGAAAGCAACGATAAAGTGACGCGACCTGGTCTTTAAAAAGGCTG
This sequence comes from Thiohalomonadaceae bacterium, assembly GCA_041678005.1. Lineage (GTDB taxonomy): Bacteria > Pseudomonadota > Gammaproteobacteria > Thiohalomonadales > Thiohalomonadaceae > Sulfurivermis. The sequence goes on along the minus strand of JBAYOW010000015.1, from coordinate 222 downwards.
GATGCATTAAATCTTCGTGCGCGAGTATCGCACCCAAAGGCATTGCCGCTCCAGCAAGCAGGGATAGAAATATTATATAAATGTATTCAGGCATTTTAAGGAGACGCTGCATAAATACCAATCTTGCCTGTCCTTTTGATAAAATAACGTAAACCAACAGCCGGAAGTTTTCACCATGCAAATCACCTTCGCAGAAGCTGAATATGCCGCCAAAAAGAAACG
>JBAYOW010000014.1:0-46577 GCA_041678005.1 Thiohalomonadaceae bacterium | reverse complement strand
TTTGCACCTCAATCAGGTCTTCAAGATCGAAATCGTCGTCCGATTATTGGGTTTTTATCTCAGCAAAGCACGACACATGCCGTGGCGGTGTGGTAAAGCGAATATTTCAGGGGCGACTAATTATTTAGCGCTTCCTTAAATTAAAAAGTCCTTTAGCAACATTAGCGGGTGAATTATGCCTTGATTCTGACTGGGTAGAGTTGTAGCGCTGAAACAACTACGTGTAGTTGAATATTGATACAGCGGCAGAAGCAGTCTGAATAGCTTTGCAAAATGATTTGTTCTATGTAGTTTTACTCCATCCCCAATCCCAACTCCTCCTGAGGGAAAGGGTTTTCCACATTCAGCACAATGCCCGATGGTTATTGCACCCTTGCGCTTTAAAGCCCCTCTCCCGCTTGCGGGAGAGGGGTTGGGGAGAGGGAAGAGGGGAAAGAAATTCCCCATCTCGTTTATGCGATCTCCCGCATTCAGCGCAATGCCCGATGGTTATTAGGTTTTACAGTGCTGCTTTATTAAAGACCGGACTTGGCGCAAAAGCGTTGCAACAGGATCGTCTCCGCATATAGGGAAAGCGCGCGTAATTATTCAGCCTTCGGCATACCTCAAGAGCAGTGCATTGCCGGGCAGAGCGCGGCTTGGTCGGTGGTTTCGACTTGTAGGGTGACATGCTGTATTTCAAAGAGTTCATGCAAGTTCTCGCGCGCCTGCTCAATGATTCCACAAGTTTGACTCGTACCTTCCTTGAGCACTAAATGCGCAGTTAATGCATTTTCATTGGTTGCCATGGCCCAAACGTGCAGATCATGCACCTCTGCTACGCCGGGTAATGCAAGCAGGCAGTCACGCACCGCATCAAGATCGACGCTTTCTGGTACGCCATCGAATAGCAGGTGCAGAGAACGATGGAAGAGCGACCAGGTGCCGATCACAACCACGACAGCAATGACCAAGCTGACCACCGGGTCGATCCACGTCCAGCTATGCCACATGTAAAGCGCGGCGGAGATCACCACGCCAACCGATACGAGTGCATCTGCTGCCATGTGCAGGAAAGCACCACGGATGTTCAGATCAGTCTTGCTGCCTGCCATGAACATGGCTGCCGTAGCGGCGTTGATCAACACCCCGATACCAGCTACCACCATCACCGTATTCGCTTCTATGTGTGCTGGTGTTTGCAAACGCTGTATGGCCTCCCACCCCAGGGAGCCCATTGCCAGCAACAGGATAACGGCATTGGCAAAGCTGGCGAGGATCGATCCGCGTCGCCAGCCATAGGTATGCCGCGCGTTCGGTCGTAGCCGCGCAGCACCCACAGCCGCCCACGCCAACAACAGACCCGCCACATCGCTAAGGTTATGGCCAGCATCAGCCAGCAGTGCAAGTGATTGAGTATGCCAGCCGTAGAACGCCTCAATGACCACAAAACCGACGTTCAGCGCAATGCCGATGGCAAAGATCCGTCCATAACTGACGGGGGCATGTTCGTGTCTATCAGACTGAGTCACCTCATCACCTTCTATGCTGGTTTAGCGTTTTTCATTCAAACGATATCGAACGCAGTGAACTGCGATATTTTGTCGTAAGTCTCAATGGCTTAAGCGCGAGCCTCTTGACCCGTCGGGAAGTGACTACGGGTGGCATTGGCGATACGCACCAGGGCCAGCATGACCGGTACTTCAACCAGCACACCCACCACCGTTGCCAATGCTGCGCCGGACTGCAGGCCGAACAGGGCAATGGCGACCGCCACGGCTAGCTCAAAAAAGTTACTGGCACCAATCATACCGGCAGGCGCCGCGATACTATGGGGCACCTTCCAGACCTTGGCCCAGCCGTAGGCGATGAAGAAAATCAGGAAGGTCTGGAGAATCAGCGGGATGGCGATCAGCACAATATGCAACGGGTTAACAATAATTACATCGCCCTGAAAGGCGAACAGTAGCACCAGGGTGATGATCAAACCGACCGGGGTGATGGGCTTTAAGCGTTTCATAAAGACGTTATCAAACCACGTAATACCGCGCCGCTTGATGACAGCCTTACGAGTCAGATAGCCTGCGCTCAGCGGGATCACAATGTATAGCACCACCGACAGGATGACCGTATCCCATGGAACCTGGATGTTCGACACGCCAAGCAGGAAAACGACAATAGGCGCGAAAGCAAACAGCATGATCAGATCGTTGAGCGCCACCTGAACCAGGGTGTAGGCGGCATCGCCCCGCGTAAGGTAGCTCCAAACGAAGACCATGGCGGTACAGGGTGCTGCACCCAGCAGGATAGCACCGGCCAGGTATTCACTGGCTCGTTCCGCAGAAATCAGTGGAGCGAATACCACAGTAAAAAAGAACCAGGCAATAGCAAACATGGTGAAGGGCTTGATCAACCAGTTCACTACCGTGGTAATCACCAGCCCCTTGGGCTGACGGCGAACGCCGAGGATGGAGGTGAAATCAACTTGCACCATCATGGGAAAGATCATCACCCAGATCAGCGCCGCCACCGGGACCGACACCTGGGCATACTCGAAGCGCGACAGTGTCTCAGGGATGGCCGGGGCGAACTGTCCTATCAGCACACCCGCTACGATGGCCAGGGCCACCCAGAGTGAGAGAAAACGTTCAAACAACCCCATACCTTCAGGCGTGCTGGGCCTGTGATATCCTGGATGTAGTCATGCCACCACTCCTTTTTTTATGAGTAGCCGGCTACGCAACCTGCTACCGGGGATATCTCTAACTAGGCCGCAGCAAGGACGTGAGTTCAACCAGCTCATTATGTATTTCGCGCATAGTGAATCAACTCGCCATCTTCCTTGGCAAAATGATCGACGGGATGTTCGAGAAGATCCAGCACCCGCTCGGAAGGCCGACATAGACGAGCCCCCTTATCAGTCACGACGATGGGGCGATTGATCAAAATTGGATGCACCATCATCATGTCAATCAACTGATCATCGCTCAAAGCGGGATCGTCGAGCCCCAACTCATCGTAATGTGTGCCCTTGCGCCGAAGGAGTTCGCGAGGCGTGATCTGCATCATCAAGATTAGTGCAACCAACCGCTCACGACTGGGTGGCATCTTGAGATATTCGACGACCTCAGGCGTTTCACCTGAGGCCTTGAGCAGTGCCAGCGTGTTGCGCGATGTGCCGCAGTCAGGATTGTGATAAATCAGTGTTTGCATAAGGCCTCACAATTCATCCGGTTGGGTGGGGCAGGCGATCAGCGAGGATGTCAGCGGCTGGCAGACCTGTGGATGGCCCGCACAACAGTCATTAACCAGGAATCGGATCGTCTCTTGCATACGACTCAAGTTTGCTCGATAGATGATGGAACGGCCCTGACGTTGGGAAATAACAAGCCCTGCACGGGCAAGCACAGACAAATGTGCTGACATCGTGTTGTGCGGTACAGCCAGTTGTCTTGCGATCTCACCTGCAGAAAGTCCATCTGGCTCATGACGAACCAGAAGCCGAAACGCTTCCAATCGTGTTTCTTGAGAAAGAGCGGCAAAGTTCACTATTGCCTTTAAGGTTTCCATATGTCCAATAATATAGACAAGACAAAACATGGTCAAGTTTACGATTTTAGCGTTAAGCAAAGATATCCGGAGTGAGAATAACGACAGGTCGGAGTTTAGTCAGACAATACACAGTCCGCGCTAACGCCACGCCGGACTAAAGTCCTGCCTGCGTGTGCGCCCGTATCTTGCTACAGATTTACAACCAGTACCGTATTTGGCTCCTGGCCTATAAACTGCACTCGTTCGGCCATGTCTGGACTCATGTAAACAGTACCATCTTCGCTGACCAGCATAACGTAGCGAACAGCCATTTGTTTTGCCACTGCCTGCCAATCTTCACTACCTGCGATCACCAGGGCTGTGGCGGCTGCATCTGCGAGTGTGCCGTCTTTACTGATGACCGTGCAGGAGGTAATGCTGTCTACTGGCCAGCCGGTACGTGGGTCGAGGATGTGGGAGTAGCGCAGACCTTCGTGTTCACGAAAGCGCTCGTAATTACCCGAGGTGTGCATATGCTCGCCGTCATGAATTTCCAGTGAGGCCAACACGCCCTCTCCTTGCGGATGGCGGATGCCTATCGTCCAGTAACGATCGTCGTGTTTGCCGATAACGCCAAGGCCACCACCTGTGTTTACTATGGCATTTTCAATACCAAATGATTGCAATCTTTGCAGGGCAAGCTCCACGGCATAACCCTTGGCGATACCACCGAAATCCATCTGCACGGCTGGATTGCTGGATGAGAGAACACCATCCTGCAATTGCAGATCGGTCATCGCAGGATGTTGCTCCAGCAGAGAGTTGATGGACTCGCGTGAAGGCGGCGGGCCATGTGGTCGTTCGCTGCTTTGAAAGCCCCATAGATTGAGTAAACGACCTATGCCAGCGTTGAAGCGCCCTTCGCTGGATAAATATATTTCCTGTGATCGCTCAATGAGCGGCATCAACGTGTCCGGCACAGTTACCGTTTTACCAGTGGCGATGGCTGCATTCAGCGCCACCAATGGCCCTGGCTCCCAGGCGTGCCAGTCATGGTGCATCTGCTGAAAATCTGCCGCAACGGCTGCAGTGGCTTCTTCTGCAGTTTCCTTGTCTGCAGCCCATATTGAAATATCAGCCAGCGTGCCGAACACATAGAGCTGAGTTTTAAATAGTTCTGGATTCGTTTGGTTTTTTGATTTTGCCTGATTGTCTTCCTGTGATGAAGGGCTACAAGCAGTAAGCCACAACAGCAAAAAAACCAGGCCAGAGAACCAAATGCTTGATGGTTTTATGTGTGTATCTTTCACGTTGTGGAGGGTTCTTTCAGTGAGGGTGAAAAATATAATCTAACCACTAAGTCCACGCACCACCGCTTGGGCAAGCTCATTGGGTACGAATTTGGTAAGCACATCATTGGCACCAACTTTTTTGACTCTCTCTATGTTAATGGCGCCGTTTAATGAGGTATGTAACAACACATAAAGATGTTGTAAATCAGATGTCTCTCTTATTGACCGCACCAGGCTATAGCCATCCATTTCAGGCATTTCGATATCCGACAACACCATGTCCACAAGTTTTTCCTGCTGGGCTTGTTTTTGTAGTGCGATTAGTGCTTCTTTACCATCTCGCATCATGATGCACTTGATGCCCAATGGCTCAAGAGTAGCGGCTGTCTGACGACGGGCCACCGCTGAGTCATCCACTACCATGACCCGTCGCCCATGGAGCAAGGCCCTGGCTCCTTCACCCAGCTTTACCTCTTCGTCAAACTCCGTAGCCTCGATTACCTGACCAATGATCTTTTCAACATCCAGAATCTGCACCAAATCACCATCAACATGGGTAATACCGGTAATATAGCTACCCATACCAGTGCCTGGCGGTGGCGGCAAAACATTTTTCCATTCGCAATGCACGATACGATCGACCTGATGCACCAAAAGTCCCTGGGTGCCGCGATTCAGCTCAGTAATGATAATTGAGCCATTACAGATCTCGCCCGTCTGCACCAGACCACGGCCGATTGCTCGTGCCATCTCGATCACCGTCACAGGTGCACCGCGTAAATGTGCGACACCCTTTACTGCGGCATCAGCCTGCGGCAGATGAGTCAATGCCGGACATGTAATGATTTCCTTGACCTTCAGCACATTGATGCCGAAACGTTGTTTGCCGCCTAAATCAAATAGCAGCAACTCCAGCCGGTCATCGGAATAAGATGTATTGCTCATACAGGCTCTCGCATAAGATAAGGTTCAAAAGCTGGCCAGATCAGAAAGCTCTTCTTCTGAAAGCAGCTTACTGGCATCCACCAGGATCAACAAACCTTCCTTGCGATTGCACAGACCAAAGATAAATCTGGCGGCATCGCCTGAGCCGGTATCTGGTGCCGGCTCTATTTCAGATGAACGCAGCTCGGCCACTTCACTCACACTGTCAACCAGAAAACCAACCGCATGATCACCCGCCTCGAGGATCAGGATACGCGAGGCGTCGTCTACTTCATGTGGTGGCAAACCAAAGCGACTACGCATATCTATGATGCTGACTACATTGCCACGCAGATTGATAATGCCCAACACATAAGAGGGAGCGCCAGGCACAGGCGAAATTTCAGTGCTGCGCAAGACCTCACGTACCTGCATGACATCAATGCCATAGGTCTCACTGCCCAGGCAAAAAGTTACCCAGCGTGATACTGCATCACTACGCGACTTCAACTCCTGAGCCATACATACACCTCCGATATTTTTATATGAAATTTTATTATTACAGCCAATGCAGAAGATTACTCTGACTTGTCACCGTCTTCCAGTGCAGCCAAGGCCATGTTTTGCCATAAACATCGCCCACCACTTGCCTTGCCTATGGCCTGTAAGCTCTGCTCATGAATGGCCAGCTCATCCTCGTTCGCGCGCACTATGCATAATGCCGACCGTTGCTCCAGGCGTCGAATCATTGCCGATGAATCATTGCTGCAGGTATGTTCACTGCCTCCCAGTGACAAAGTTACCTGCCCACCTGTCATAGCCAGATAGACGTCAGCCAGTATTTCCGCATCAAGCAAAGCCCCATGGAGCTCACGCTGAGTATTATCTATCCCATAGCGCTTGCACAAGGCATCCAGGTTGTTTCTCTGTCCTGGATGAAGTTGCCGAGCCATAACCAGGGTATCAAGTACCTGGCACTGTAACTCATCATAGGCAAGACCATTATTCAGCAGTTTGAACTCATGCCGGATAAAACCAAGATCAAATGGTGCATTATGGATAACAAGCTCGGCACCGCGAATGAAATCACCAAACATCTGGGCAATGTCGGCAAAATGTGGTTTATCAGCCAGCATTTCATTGGTAATGCCATGCACTTCAATAGCACCGGCATCGATCTCTCGATCCGGCTGCAGATATTGATGAAAAGTATTACCGCTAGGGCGGCGATTGATAAGCTCAACGCAGCCAATCTCGATAATCCGATGTCCACTGCCAGGATCCAGTCCAGTGGTTTCAGTATCCAAGACAATTTGTCGCATCAGACAAGCCCCTGCATTTCATCGATAGCACGATTGGCCAGCGCATCGGCCAATTCATTTTCTGTGTGACCATTATGACCACGCACCCAATGCCACTCTACCTGATGGCGCTGACAGGCGGCATCCAGGCGTTGCCATAAATCGGCGTTTTTGACCGGTTTTTTATCTGCGGTTTTCCAGCCACGGCGACGCCAATTAGCCAACCATTCCGTGATCCCTTTCATGACATATTGTGAATCTGTAGTCAGCTTGACTTTGCAACCACGCTTTAGCTCCTCCAGAGCCATGATCGCCGCCATTAATTCCATGCGGTTATTGGTAGTCTGCGCTTCGGCACCGTATAAAGTTTTTTCCTTGTCCTTATAACGCAACAAAGCCCCCCAACCACCGGGCCCAGGATTGCCTCGACAAGCTCCATCGGTATAAACATCTACGACATCATTGATTTCAGCCATTTAATTTCCCAACTGTCGAGCTAACAAACCCTGGGTTTACAACGGCACGCTGTGGGCGCCAACGTGGGCGTATAGGTGTCAGGGTAAGCACACGTTTTTTAGCCACCATCAAATAAACGCCACCAAACACTGGCCAGAGGTGCCGCCCCCAGGATTCAAAAAATTGCAGCCGTTGCAAAAAGCCCGGCTGGCTTAGCGGCGGACGGTAATAAATGTGATGCAAGGCAACCGTTTTAAACCCCAGTAAGGATAACCAGTCCTGCATCCGCCAGGGGCTGAGAAAACGACCACACCATGGTGCACGACGACGCCACCTAAATAGCAGCCGCCACAAACCCCATAAACTCCAGGGGTTAAAGCCAAGCACCAGCACATACCCTTCCGCGATCAAGACCCGTTCGGCTTCACGCAAAACAGCATGTGGATCATCAGTAAATTCCACGACATGTGGCAGCAACACCAGATCGACGCTTTCTGTTGCCAGCGGCAAATATTCAGGCTGGCCCAAAAAATAGGCAGGTGCCTGTTCGCTGGACATTAATACAGTCGCAGGCTCAGTCATCAGCATGCGATGAGGTATGCGCGATATAGTGCTCAGATCATGCCCTTGTGGCGCAGTGACCTGTAGCAAATGATAACCAAACAGATTACTCAGGACATCATCCAGCAAGGCCTGCTCACTCTCTGCCAGGCTCCGACCAGGCGGACTTGTATACCAGCGAGCCAGATCAGCCCGCGCCACCTTGCCATCGTAACAACGATAGGCACGCAACATATGTTTGATGCTGGCCCACATTGACCTGTCACCTCCCTCCTGTCACCATGCGCGTATTATGCCTGAATTTCTTTACATCCCCGCTTTTGCCGACAATTATATCTGGCTTGCGAGCAACCCCGGCGCTCGCCAGGTGGCTATCGTCGATCCGGGAGATGCAACACCAGTGCTGACCTATCTTGAGTCACATAGGCTGGAGCCATTGGCGATTCTGATAACACATCATCACCTCGATCATACAGGTGGTATCGCCGAGCTTGTTGCCCGTTATGACACGCCAGTCTATGGTTCAGCACAAGAGCCCATCCCTGGCCTGACACATCCTGTCAAAGAAGGTGAGCAAATACATTTGCCACAGCTAGATCTGGAGTTGACTGTAATGGACATTCCCGGCCATACCCGCGGGCATGTAGGTTATCTTGGTCATGATGCGCTATTTTGCGGTGACACCTTATTTACCGCTGGCTGCGGGCGAATATTTGATGGCACGCCAGAGCAGATGCACAATTCACTTAATCGCATCGCTGCACTGCCTGAAGATACATTGGTGTATTGTGCCCATGAATATACCGCCGACAATCTGCGTTTCGCTCGTGTGGTGGAACCTGACAATCAGGCCATTCTCGCTCGTATTGAAAAGGTTGCTGAATACCGTGCGCAAAATAAAGCTACTGTACCGGCAAACTTGCAGGAAGAGCTCATGACCAATCCATTCCTGCGCTGGGATATTCCGGCAGTTGTTTTGGCCGCAGAGGAATTTGCCCAGCGGAAACTACGTAATGGAGCCGAGGTCTTTGCCACGCTACGCTACTGGAAAGACACACTGGATTGAAATTCATGAACTTGACAAATAACCCATCTCGCTTAAAGCCTACCATCGCAAGGCCTGCTTACTGATGAATAAAATTATGCATCGCACCCTCGCACTGGCACTTTTTCCCCTACTGCTTACTGGCTGCCTAACACAACAGGCGCGGCAGGATGAGCCCCTGATTGACCAGACTGAAACGGAAAAAGTAAAAACACATGTCGTGCAAAATGTCGTGCAAAAAGCAAAAAGCAAAAAACCAGACTGGAGCCTGGCTGACGAATCAGGTGATCTATGCACAGCCCCGCAGGATCTGTGGGAGCGTATTCGTTATGGCATGAGTCTGCCTGATCACGAGCATTCTGGCGTGACTGGCGAACTTGAGTGGTATGCAAGGAACCAAGACTATCTAGATAGAGTATTCACTCGCGCCAGTCCTTATTTTTATCTGATTGTTGAGGCCATAGAAAAGCGCGGCATGCCTACTGAGCTGGCGCTATTGCCGGTAGTAGAAAGCGCCTTTCAACCATTCGCCTATTCCCATGGCCGTGCCGCTGGTCTTTGGCAGTTCATCCCCGGCACAGGCAAGCGCTTTGGCCTGAAACAAGACTGGTGGTACGACGGCCGCCGCGATGTTGCCGCCTCAACGCGTGCGGCCCTGGATTACCTTGAATACCTGCGCGATCACTTTGATGGCGAATGGTTGCTGGCCATTGCAGCCTATAATTCTGGTGAAGGGACAGTCAAACGAGCTATCGCCAACAACAAGGCCAAAGGCAAGCCGACAGATTTCTGGTCACTGAAATTACCGTTGGAAACACGTAGTTATGTCCCCAAGCTTCTGGCTATCTCTCGTCTGGTCAAAGAACCAGAAGCATATAATACAACTCTGGAAAGCATACCCAATGAAGCCTTTCTCGATACTGTAGAACTGGACTCGCAGATTGATCTGGCGCTTGCTGCAGAACTGGCAGAAATCTCGCTTGAAGATATTTACCTGTACAATCCAGGCTTCAATCACTGGTCAACAAACCCTGACGGCCCTTACGATCTACTCCTGCCCATTGAGCGAGTAGACAGCTTCAAGCAGCGTCTGGCCGAATATCCAGCGGAGAAACGCGTCCATTGGCAGCGCCACAAGATCAAGAACGGTGAAAGCCTGTTGCAAATTGCCCAGCAATATCGCACCACCACAGAGCTACTCAAAAGCGTCAACAACCTGCGTAGCAATATGATTCGTGCTGGTAGCTCACTCACCATACCAGTAGCCAGAAAGAGTCTGGCCAGCTACCAGTTGAGTGAAGAGCAGCGCCTCATAGCCACGCAAAACCTGACACGTCAAGGCAATAAGATCAACTACCTGGTTAAAAGTGGTGACTCCTTGTGGAACATCGCACACCGTCATGACGTAGGAGTCAATCAACTTGCACGCTGGAATGGCATGGCGCCACGCGACCCATTGATGCCTGGGCGTAAGCTGGTGATCTGGACACCAAACAAGGAAACGGCGATCGCTGCCAACAATCCTGCCAGCTTCACCCACCCGTTTGCCAAAAATACTCAGCAACGCATTGGCTATGTCGTTCGCAGTGGCGACTCACTACACGCCATCTCACAAAAGTTTCGTGTCAGTATCAACAAGCTGATCAGCTGGAACAAACTTGATGGTAAAAAATACCTGCAACCAGGACAGCGCCTGACCTTATATGTGGATGTCACCAAGCAGGCTGGGAATATGTAAAGCAACTCCTGGAGAATGCTTTCAAACCACCCTCAGTTACATTAACGTTGCAGCGAGTAGCTTTTGTGTGTACGGATGTTGAGGACTAGCAAATAGCTGCTCAGTCGGCGCAGTCTCCACCACCTCCCCCTGATGCATTACCATGACTCTATGGGCGACGGCGCGAATTACTCTGAGATCATGCGAGATAAACAGATAACTCAGGCGATGCCGCTGTTGTAATTCATGCAACAAACTCAATACCTGCTTTTGTACCGACACATCCAGCGCACTGGTAGGCTCGTCAAACAAAATCAGTTTGGGCTCCAACACAATGGCACGAGCGATGGCTATACGCTGACGCTGGCCGCCAGAAAATTCATGCGGATAGCGCGCCAGAATATCAGCTGGCAAACCTACTTCATCAAGTACCTGCAAGGTACGCGCACGTCGGGCGTCCTTATCCAGCTGTGGAAAATGCAAGCCCAAGCCTTCGCCAATGATCTGCTCCACCGTCAAGCGAGGCGACAGGGAAGAGAAAGGATCCTGAAAGACCATTTGAAAATGTCGCCGTAATGGACGCAGGCCAGCTTGAGATAATTTATCCAGGCGCTGATCGACAAACATAATCTCCCCCTGGCAATCCTGCAAACGCAACAGGCAAAGCCCCAGTGTAGATTTACCAGAACCAGACTCACCTACGATCCCCAAAGTTTCGCCTGGTCGCAGTTGCAATTGCACCTTATCTACCGCACGCACTTCTCCTACCTGACGACGAAAAAACCCAGCCTTAATAGGGAATACACAGGACAAGTCATGAGCCTGCAACAGCGGCGATTGCTGCTCGAACGCAGCACGTTCTTCAGCGGCTGAGATCGCATCTGGTTCGCTGGCCATTAAATGTTGGGTGTATGGGTGTTGGGGCGCAGCAAATAATGCAGCCACCTCACCTTGCTCCACTAGCCGACCTTTTTGCATGACACAAACACGTTCAGCAAAATAGCGCACCATATTCAGGTCATGGGTAATGAGTAACACCGCCATACCAAATTCAGCCTGCAGCTCATTGAGCAAATCAAGGATTTGCCGCTGGATGGTGACATCAAGTGCAGTTGTTGGCTCATCGGCAATAAGCAATCTGGGGCGACAAGCCAATGCCATGGCGATCATTACTCGCTGGCGCTGACCACCTGATAGCTGATGCGGCCAGGCTGCCATACGCTGGCTTGCATCGGCAATACCAACCCGCTCAAGCAAATAAATTGCTCGTTGTTCTGCCGTCTTGGCATCGAGCCCTTCGTGTAATAACAAAGGCTCGACAATTTGCTGACCTATGGTGTGTAAAGGGTTGAGCGCAATCATCGGCTCCTGGAAGATCATCGTGATCTCACGTCCACGGATCCCGCGTAGCTCCCGCTCTGGCAGTTCCAATACTTCACGCTCAGCAAAGCGGATATTGCCTGTGTACTCTGTATACTTCTGCTCATGCAAGCGCAAGATAGACATGGCCGTGACTGACTTGCCTGAGCCAGATTCACCCACCAGAGCCAGCTTCTCGCCAGCGTGTATAGTCAAGCTTACCGACTCCACCACCACCTGCTTCTTAGCAGCAGAAGTAAAACTCACCCCAAGATTGTCAATTTCCAGCAAGACGCTCATCTCATCCCTGCCGCGTATCCAGTGCCGAGCGCAACGCCTCGCCAATAAAGATTAACAACATCAAGGTGCCGACCAGCACGACAAAGGTGGTCATCGACAGCCACCAGGCATCAATACTGTCTTTCCCTTGCGCCAACAGCTCACCCAGGCTAGGTGTAGTTGGCGGCACGCCCAGGCCAAGAAAGTCCAGACTAGTCAACGCCAGCACAGCACCACTAATACGAAAAGGCAAAAAGGTAATCACCGGCGTCATCGCATTTGGCAACAAATGCCGCCACATGATCTGCCTATTGGATACACCAAGCGCACGCGCGGCACGCACATAATCCATATTGCGGCCGCGCAAGAATTCGGCGCGCACATAATCGGCCAGACCCATCCAGCCAAATAGACTAAGCAGCACTATCAACAACAACAGGCTGGGCTGAAAAATAGCAGCAAAAATAATCAGCAGATACAGTTCCGGCATAGAGCCCCATACTTCCATGAAACGCTGGCCAAACAGATCGATGCGTCCACCAAAATAACCCTGAATAGCACCAGCTATAATGCCGATAGAAACACCTATCGCCGTCAACGCCAAACCAAACAAAACTGAAACACGAAAGCCATAGATCAACCTGGCCAATACATCGCGACCACGATCATCTGTGCCGAGAAGGTTTTGTCTTGAGGGCGGTGCTGGATTTGGTGCTTGGGCAAAATAATTGATGGTGTTGTAACTATAAGGGTTGAGTGGATAAACAGCCCGGTTATCGCCCGTATGCAGTTGCTGACGAATATATGGATCGAGATAATCTGTCTCGGTAATAAAGTCGCCACCAAAGGTGGTTTCAGGGTAGGTGACAAACAACGGAAAATAAAACTCACCCTGATAATGCACAACGAGCGGCTTGTCATTGGACAACACCTCAGCGCCCAAGCTGAGCACAAACAACAAACCAAATAACCACAGGCTGTAATAACCGCGTCGATTAGCCTTAAAGCGCTGCCAGGCACGTCGACGACTGGATGCGCTCATTGTTTAGCTGACTCAAACTGAATACGTGGATCTACCAACACATAGCAAATATCCGTCAGTAACTTGCCCACCAAACCAATCAGGGTAAACAGATACAAGGTCCCCATCACCACCGGATAATCGCGCTTCATCACTGCATCATAAGAAAGCAGACCAATCCCATCGAGAGAAAAAATAGCTTCAATCAACAGACTGCCAGTAAAAAATGCTGCCAAAAATGCGCCTGGAAATCCTGTAATCAATGGAATGATGGCATTACGAAATACATGACGATATAGCACGGCTCGTTCGCTCAAGCCCTTGGCTCTGGCTGTAAGAACATACTGTTTGCGGATCTCTTCAAGAAAGCTGTTTTTAGTCAGCATAGTCATCACAGCAAAACTGCCAACCACCGATGCCGTCACTGGCAAGACCATATGCCATAGATAATCCAGCGTCTTGCCCAACAGCGATAAATCTTCCCAACCATCGGAAGTCAGTCCACGCAGGGGAAAGATATCCCAAAAGCTGCCACCACCAAATAACACCAGCAAGGTTATGCCCAGCACGAAACCAGGAATGGAAAATCCTATCAAAACCAAAGTACTGGTCAGCAGATCAAATGCAGAGCCATCGCGCACCGCCTTTGCCACGCCCAGCGGCACAGAGATCAAATAAGTCAGCAGGAATGTCCACATCCCCAGACTGATAGAGACCGGCAACCGCGAAACCACCAGCTCCACTACTGAGCGATGATGAAAATAACTCTCGCCGAGGTTAAAGCTCAAATAGTTACCCAACATCTCGACAAAACGCTGCCAGGCTGGCTTGTCAAAGCCATAATATGCCTGTAGTTCGGCAAGACGTTCGGCATCTAAACCCTGCGCACCACGATAAAGCCCTTGCGTACCGCTACTGACCTCGCCCTGCATGTCCTGAGCTTTCAACTGGGCCACCAGTTGCTCAACTGGCCCACCGGGAACAAATTGGATCACTATAAAGGTAATCAGCAAGACACCGAACAAAGTCGGTATCATCAGCAGCAGTCGTTTAAAAATATAAGCCGCCAAGATTCAGTCCTCCTGCAGCCACCAAGTGCTCAACATCCAGCTTGTCGCGTTGTAATACAAAGGCAGCTGCTGTGGCCAGGCAAAACGATTCCACCAGGCAATGCGGTGTGTGCCGATATACCATTGCGGCACGATATATTCACCCCAGAGCAGCACCCGATCCAGGGCACGCGTAGCAGTAACCAGTGCCTTGCGGTCTTGGGCATAAATCACCTGCTCAACCAATGCATCGACGACAGGATTTTTGATTCCCATGAGATTGCGTGCACCTTCCTGATCTGCACTTGAGGAATGCAGCATGCTTATCAACTCATTGCCAGGCGACTGCGACTGACCAAAAGCGGCAACCACCATATCAAAGTCATAGGTATCCATGCGCCGCTGATACAAAGCTGAGTCTACCGTCCGATAACTTACCGTGATACCCAACTTTGCCAGGTTGCGGGCATATGGCGCAACGATGCGCTCAAAACCTTTTTGCACCAGCAGGATATCAAAATGAAACACTTCACCCGCAGCATTGCGCAAGGCATTATCGCGATAATCCCAACCGGCCTCGTGCAATAAATTTTTTGCCTTACGCAAATTGCTACGCAGACCATCTGGTGCATCTGTGCTCGGTGGCGACCAAGGCCGTTCAAACAGCTCGGCTGGCAACTGCGCACGAAACGGCTCTAACAAGGCCAATTCATCTTCAGTGGGAACACCATGTGCAGCCAATTCGCTATTGCTGAAATAACTATCACAACGTCGATACTGATTATAAAACAACTGACGATTAGACCATTCAAAATCCAGCGCCAGAGATAATGCACGTCGCACGCGAATATCCTGGAACAGCGAGCGCCGCAGATTGAAGGCAAAACCCTGTATACCTGCATTGTTGTGATGTTCCAATTCTGCTTTCAGGATTCTGCCATCACGAAATTTACTACCAATATAATCACGCGCCCAGGTCTTGGAGTTGTACTCGGCATTGAAATCAAACTCGCCGGCCTTGAACGCCTCCAGTGCCACGGTAAAATCACGATAGAACTTGAAAGTAACCCGATCAAAATTAAACAAACCACGCCGCACATTCAGATCGCGCGCCCAGTAATCCTTGTTGCGCACAAAGGTGATGTATTTGCCTAGTTCATATTTTTCGATCTGATAAGGACCGCTGGTCACAGGCTCATCCAGGGCCATACGAGTGAAGTCACGTTCATCGACCCAATGCTGCGCAAAGATCGGGATCTGACCGACGATCATATGTAATTCAGGGTTGACCTTGGCGAAATCAAAGCGCACTTGTCGCTCGTCCAGGACGACGGCACGCTCGATATCGGACCAATAGAAACGGTATTGCGGATGACCATGCTCACGCAAAAGGTCAAAGGAGAATTTAACATCCTCAGCGGTAACAGTTGAACCATCATAAAAACGTGCCTGTGGATTCAAACGATAGCTAACCGAGCGATGGTCTGCTGCCAGCTCCACATCCTCAGCCAGCAAGCCGTACTGACTGAAGGGCTCATCCAGGCTGCCTTCCATCAGCGTCTCAAACATAAGATCCGTCAAACCGGCCGCAGCCTGCCCTTTCAGCACGAATGGATTGAGACTATCGAAACCGCCCACAACACCAAGATTGATACTACCGCCCTTGGGTGCAGCTGGATTGACATAGTTGAAGTGAGAAAAGCCAGGCGCGTAGGCCGGTGTATAACCAAGCGCCTGTGCTGTAGCTCCAAAGGCTGAATTGGAGCCAAGCAATAACAAACATGAAAATAGAAAACCGGGCACAGACCAACCAGTTGACATGGTCTGCCCCGATAAAACAAACATCCTTAATTTATTCCTGCCGTGCAGGGCGAGTTATTTTTGCTGAGGAACGTCTGCTTGCTACAAGTGCAGCAAACGCTGCCTCGCCTGCCGCCTGTTCGAGATCGGCAGAAATATCCAGCTCACCTTCCGCAACCTCGCCATCACGCACGGCATAAACTCCCAGCACAGCCTTGTCGCCAGAGGTTGTAGTCAAAAAATCCCAGACCGTCTTGTCCGCCTGCGGGCGTGGCATGGCAAAGGCATGAGAGACAATACTGCCATCCAGATCTTGAGTATCACGCCTTACAGCATCCTGACGCAGCCATTTCCCCCCAGTCTCCTTGGCCATATTTTCTGGTGTTGCGCCCTGCTGCAACTTTTCTTGTGCGTGCCTGGAGGCTTCATGCGCTGCCAGGGTGGCCTTAGTTTGCTTAAGATTGGCAACGATATCATCGCGAACATCTACCAAAGGCAGATGTTCTTCTGGCAAATGTTGCAGCACACGCAGAACCAGCATGTGATTGCGTCCAATTTCAATTACCTCGCTATTGTTATTACGCACCAGCACATCATCACTAAAAGCAGCCGAAATCACACGAGCATCAGTTGCTGGCCAGGCACCTCCCTGGCGACTAAATGGCTCACTTTGTTTGATTTCCAGACTCAATTTACTCGCGGCCTCATCCAATGAATCAGGATGCTCATAAGTCAAAGTGGCCAGCTGTTCAGCCTGGTCATGATATTGTTGCTCAGCGCGTTCCTTACGCATTTCATCACGCAGTTGATCTTTTACTTCAGCAAATTCTTTGGTCTCTCCACCACGCACGGCTTCGAGCTTGATCAAGTGATAGCCAAAAACACTGCGCACAGGCTCACTGATCTCGCCTGGCTTGAGGGCAAAGACTGCCTCTTCAAATAATTTATCCATAATGCCACGAGCAAAAAACCCAAGATCACCACCATTGGCAGCCGAAACAGAATCTTGCGATTGCTTGCTGGCCAGATCTGCAAATGCAGCTCCAGCACGCAGCTCTACCTGCAGCTGTTCAATTTTGCTAAGCGCCTCGGCCTCGACAGACTCGTCAGCACTGGCTGGCACCTGGATTAAAATATGCCGCGCATGACGCTCTTCTGGTGTCGTATAGATTGAGAGGTTAGTTTGATAACGCGCTTGCAAATCAGCGTCATTAATCTCGATACCCTGAGCTATCTGATCTATCGCAAGCTCCAGATAGGCAACACTCACCTGCTCTGGACGCATGAATGAAGTGCTCTGCTCATCATAGTACGCTTGAATTTCAGCATCGCTAATCTCTGCCTTGGCTATGAAGTCCTTCATCGGCAAAACAAGAAAGCCTATATCACGCTGCTGACCAAACAATTGCTGCATGGCCTCACGCTCTGTGGCTGTAACAAAATCACTACGTACTACACCAGCATATAATTGCTGTACCAGCATGTCGCGACGCAGATCACTCTCAAAAGTTCTTGGATCCATGCCACGATTGCGCAAGGCCATCTCATAGCTATCGCGTGAAAACTGCCCGTTATTCTGAAATGTTGGGATACCGTGGATGGTACTTGCCAACAAGGCATTACTGACACGCATACCACTGCTGTTGGCTGTTTGAATCAGCAGCTCCTGCTCAATCAAGCCCTCAAGCACCTGCTGGCGCATTCCTTCTTCAGGAAACATGTCAGCACGGTAGTTTGCCCCCAGCATTTCCCGCAGGCGCATCTGCTGCTGATAAAGAGCTTGCTGCAGATATTGTGGTGAAATTTCTGTGTCATTAACCTTGGCAGCAGGGATTTCTTTACCACCATCAAAATACTGATTGATACCCCACAAGGCAAAAGGAACTATGATTAGAACCACGATCACCCATGCGATCCAGCTTTGTGCTCGTTCACGAATAAAATGCAGCATGACGCGTTAGCCTCGACGTCTACAAATAAATAGAGGGGTTGATATTTTCATGTGCCTTTGAGCAAGGTTCCTTATACATGAAAAAAGAAAAGGACGCACTTTGTGGTGCGCCCTTTAGCAGATGGCGGAGTGGACGGGACTCGAACCCGCGACCCCCGGCGTGACAGGCCGGTATTCTAACCAACTGAACTACCACTCCTGAATACAACTTCTTTGCTTGGTGGGTGCTGAGGGACTTGAACCCCCGACCCTCGCCTTGTAAGGGCGACGCTCTACCAACTGAGCTAAGCACCCCTGTCATTGAGGCGCGCTAGTTTACTGCATCCTTCAGCGCCTTACCAGCCTTGAATGCAGGATTTTTTGCCGCCTTGATGTTAATGGTTTCACCTGTGCGCGGATTGCGGCCAGTACGCGCCGCGCGCTCACGCACGAGGAAGGTACCAAAACCAATCAAGTTTACTTGCTCACCATTTTTAAGTGCACCGGTCACCGCCTCAATCATGGCATCCAGTGCACGGCCAGCTGCTGCCTTGGAGATATCAGCACCTGTTGCTACCGCATTGATCAATTCAGATTTATTCACCGGATTTTCTCCTGTTGTTTTTACGCCTTGAGCCACTGCCGCATAATTGGGTGGCTGCCATTAGAGCAGGACTTTATACCAATCGCCCTGAGAGACTGTCAAGCCAGTATTGGCTTGAAGCAGCTTGTCGTTTGATTTTGCAGAGAAACATTCTCTTACTTAACCGTTGAGATAAACTGTGACCATCTTCTCAGTGTGGTCGGATACCCTCACTTTTGTCCTGTACGGATGATTTGGCACTCTCGGCTACTGCAACAGGTTCAGGCAGAGGATCCGGCATCCTCACCAAGGCCAATTGCAATACCTCATCTATCCACTTTACCGGATGGATATCTAGATCTTCCTTGATAACATCGGGAATTTCAGCGAGATCACGCTGGTTTTCTTCAGGGATGATCACCAGGCTGATACCGCCTCGTTGCGCTGCCAGCAGTTTCTCCTTCAAGCCGCCGATAGGCAACACCTCGCCACGCAAGGTGATCTCACCAGTCATCGCCACATCAGATCGCACAGCGATGCCCGTCAGCGCAGAGACCAGCGCCGTACACATGCCGATACCAGCGCTGGGGCCATCCTTGGGTATCGCACCTTCAGGGACGTGTACGTGTACATCCTTTTTTTCATAAAACTCAGGGTCTATACCAAGTTTGTAGGCGCGGCTACGCACCACACTCATCGCAGCCTGGATCGACTCCTTCATCACATCGCCCAACTGACCGGTGACGATATGCTTGCCCTTGCCCGGCACGATAGCGGTTTCGATACTTAACAGCTCACCGCCAACCTCCGTCCAGGCAAGACCTGTAACCTGCCCTATTTGATCCGTTTCCTCCGCACGGCCAAAACGGAAGCGTCGTACACCAAGGTACTTTTCAATATTTTCTTCGCTAACGACTATCTTGTCTGCATCTTTGTGTAGCAGTCTTTCCTTGACCACTTTACGGCAGATCTTTGATATCTCTCGTTCCAGATTGCGCACACCGGCCTCGCGTGTGTAATAGCGGATAATCGCCAGCAGACCTTCGCCATCAAGTTCCAGCTCGCCTTTTTTCACACCGTTGAGCTTGATTTGCTTAGGCAAGAGATAACGCTCGGCAATGTTCAGTTTTTCATGCTCGGTGTAACCAGGGATACGTATTACCTCCATGCGATCAAGCAGGGGGGCTGGAATATTCATTGAGTTAGCCGTTGCCACAAACATCACATCCGACAGGTCATAGTCAACCTCAAGATAATGATCATTAAAGGTGTTGTTCTGTTCCGGATCCAAAACCTCCAACAAGGCAGAGGCCGGATCACCACGGAAATCCATCGCCATCTTGTCGATTTCATCCAACAAGAACAATGGATTGCGTGTACCTATCTTGGATAAATTCTGGATGATCTTGCCAGGCATGGCACCAATATAGGTGCGCCTGTGACCTCGGATCTCGGCCTCATCACGCACCCCGCCCAAGGACATACGGACAAACTGACGGTTAGTGGCACGGGCAACAGACTTACCCAAGGAAGTTTTACCTACACCTGGCGGGCCAACCAGACATAAGACAGGCCCTTTCAGTTTGCTCACTCGCTGCTGCACAGCAAGGTATTCAAGAATGCGTTCCTTGACCTTTTCCAGACCGTAATGATCCTCATCCAATACCTGCTCAGCCCCAGCCAAATCATTGCGTACCTTGCTGCGCTTTTTCCACGGCACATTCGCCAGCCAATCGATGTAATTGCGTACCACCGTTGCCTCAGCCGACATCGGTGACATCATCTTCAGTTTGTTTAGTTCATTCGTGGCCTTGGCTTTGGCCTCCTTGCTCATGCCGGCTTTTTCGATCTTGCGCTCCAGCTCTTCCATCTCATTTGGGGCATCTTCCAGATCGCCCAATTCTTTCTGGATCGCCTTCATCTGCTCATTCAGATAATACTCGCGCTGCGTCTTCTCCATCTGTCGCTTGACGCGGGTACGAATACGTTTTTCCACCTGCAGCAAATCAAGCTCTGATTCCAGGGTGGCAAGAATGTGTTCAAAACGCTCGCGCAGATCGACGATTTCAAGGATCTTCTGTTTTTCTTCAATCTTTAGTGCCATGTGTGCCACCACAGTATCGGCAAGTCGATTACTGTCCTCCACCCCGGCCAGGGAAGTGAGTATTTCAGGTGGCACTTTTTTATTCAGCTTGACGTATTGATCAAACTGATTGAGTACCGAGCGAGATAACACCTCGGCCTCACGCTCATCTATGGCTGGAGTTTCCAGCAGATTTATTTGTGCAGTAAAAAATTTGTCATTGGGCAGGAAGTGAATGATCCTGGCTCGCTTGGTGCCTTCAACCAATACTTTAACCGTGCCATCTGGCAGTTTGAGCAGTTGCAGGATATTGGCAATGGTGCCAACACGATAAACATCATCCTGCTCAGGATCGTCTTGCGCAGCACTCTTCTGCGCCACCAACAGGATATTTTTGTTACTGGCCATCGCCTCTTCTAGCGCGAGGATGGATTTTTCACGACCAACAAACAGAGGGATCACCATATGTGGATAGACCACTACATCGCGCAAAGGCAATACCGGCATCACCTGTGACTGTTCAGTCAATTCGGAATTTTTCTTTTGTTCACTCATTTTCATTACCTCATCACCAGGCCGACGGTTTATTGCAATCTATCGGGGCAATCTATCGAGAAATCTATCTGGGTACAATCTATCCGGATACGGAGAATAGTCTTGTATGGGGATATGCGGCTGGCCTGTATGTATTTCAAGCCTGCCTGCGTGCCTCACCAGGGCGTGAGGAAAAGTACTGGGCTTGTTGATGTTACAAGGTTTTATATAAGTCTATAGGATGATGTAACGAACAAAACCACAAGAGGCCAACCATATCACCAATGAGTTTTTCACGGCTGATGCGCCTCATTACCCGCACACCCAGCGCGTGTTCCATGGTGAAATATGTGAGTCAACCAAAACGCTAATGGCCGCCCAGAAGGGCGGCCATGTGGCATTTACTCACTCCGCTGCCGCTGATCTCAGCTCGGAGCCTTCATAGAGCAACAATGGTTCAGTCTCACCCTTTATGACCCCTTCATCAATGATGACCTTGCTGACACTATCCAGGGAAGGCAGGTCATACATGGTATCCAGCAGAGTGGATTCTAGGATGGAGCGC
This sequence comes from Thiohalomonadaceae bacterium, assembly GCA_041678005.1. Taxonomy (GTDB): domain Bacteria; phylum Pseudomonadota; class Gammaproteobacteria; order Thiohalomonadales; family Thiohalomonadaceae; genus Sulfurivermis. The sequence continues at coordinate 24,568 of JBAYOW010000014.1, read as the reverse complement.
AGACCTCTTGCACCAGTCTTGCGCTCCATGGCACGACGTGCCACAGCTGAATAGGCTTCAGGGGTAAATTCCAGCTCCACACCTTCCATCTCAAACAGACGAGCATATTGTTTGGTCAGTGCATTACGTGGCTCGGTAAGTATTTGTATCAAGGCGGCCTCGTCCAGCTCTTCGAGGGTAGCCACTACCGGCAGACGACCAACAAACTCAGGGATTAAACCGTATTTGATCAGATCTTCAGGTTCTACTTCGCAAAATATTTCACCAACATTACGCTTGCTGTCCTTATTCTTCATCTCTGCCGTAAAGCCAATACCACCTTTCTCTGAGCGGCTACGGATCACCTTCTCCAGGCCAGCAAAGGCACCGCCGCAGATAAACAGGATATTACGGGTATCAACCTGCAAAAACTCCTGCTGTGGATGCTTGCGCCCACCCTGCGGTGGTACGGATGCCACTGTGCCCTCGATCAGCTTGAGCAGGGCCTGTTGCACACCTTCGCCAGAGACATCGCGGGTGATAGATGGGTTATCCGACTTACGCGAAATCTTGTCGATCTCATCTATATAGACAATTCCTGTCTGCGCCTTTTCAACATCATAGTCACACTTCTGCAGCAGCTTCTGAATGATGTTCTCGACATCTTCACCAACATAGCCTGCTTCGGTCAGTGTATTGGCATCGGCAATGGTGAATGGAACATTTAACAAGCGCGCCAGGGTCTCAGCCAGCAGTGTCTTGCCGCTGCCGGTGGGACCGATGAGGAGAATATTACTCTTGGCAATCTCTACATCTTCTTTCTTGTTGCCCGCCTCCAGACGTTTGTAGTGGTTGTATACCGCTACTGACAACACCTTTTTGGCACGATCCTGGCCGATGACATATTCATCAAGCGATGTCTTGATTTCGTGTGGTACAGGCAGCTTGCTGTGTCCTTGCTGAACCTGTTCTTCCTGGACTTCCTCACGAATGATGTCATTGCAGAGATCGACACATTCATCACAGATAAAAACCGATGGGCCAGCAATGAGCTTGCGCACTTCGTGTTGGCTCTTGCCGCAGAAGGAGCAATAAAGCAGCTTATCGCTATCACCCGAACTGTTGGAACCTTTGCTCATGGGCCCGTCCTCACTCCTCAAGTAATCCTGCTTACACCATGCAGGGTTTCAGTGACATTTTCAATGCCTATCAACCAAATCAGGAGCGTTTATCCAACACTTTGTCCACCAAGCCGTACTCCAGTGAAACATTGGCGCTCATGAAATTATCCCGCTCGGTATCCTGCTGAATACGCTCCAATGGCTGACCTGTATGGTGCGCCAGAATGCCATTCAGTCGCTCACGAATATAAAGCAGCTCTCTGGCATGGATCTCCACATCGGAAGCCTGGCCGGAAAAGCCACCCAGCGGCTGATGGATCATCACACGGGAATTTGGCAGGCAAAAACGCTTACCTGGCTCACCGGCAGCCAACAACACCGCGCCCATACTGGCGGCCTGGCCGATACACATGGTGCTGACATGGGGTTTGATGAATTGCATGGTGTCGTAAATGGCCATACCTGCCGTTACTGAACCACCGGGAGAGTTGATATACAAATGTATATCCTTCTCTGGATTTTCTGACTCAAGAAATAATAACTGGGCAACGATTAGATTGGCCATATGGTCTTCAATCGGCCCCACGATAAAGATCACCCGCTCCTTGAGCAAGCGAGAATATATATCGTAGGCTCGTTCGCCACGTCCCGTCTGCTCAACGACCATGGGGACCAACCCCAGATTTTGAATTGGCTGCACGCTGTTCATAGGCCCCTTATCGGTAATCATGTAAATAGCTTTAATGATGCTCAACCTCGGTCTATCAATTCATGGAAAGCCTGTGGCTTTTCCACGACTTGAACCTGCTCAAGCACCCACTCCACGGCCCGATCTTCCAGGGCCAAAGATTCTACTTCACTGAGGCGGCTTCTATCGGCATAAAACCATTGCACGACATCTTCCGGCTTTTCATAGCCAGCGGCCATTTGCTCGACCTTGCGCCGCACGGCATCTGCATCTGCCTTTAGATTGTGGCTCTGCACCAATCCCACAAGTAGCAAACCGAGACTGACGCGTCTTTTTGCCTGTTCTTCAAACATATCAGGAGAAATTGAACCACTCTTGTCGGCTGGCAGTTGCATGTTCTCGCGCATTTGCTGCGCCATGGCTTGAGATTCCTGCATAACCAACGCCTGAGGGACAGCAATATCATTTATTTCCAACAACTTATCCATCACTTTTTGCTTCGCCAAATTAGCCAGGCGCTGCTCCATTTCACGCTCCATATTGGCACGCACTTCTTTGCGCAAGGCATCTACCCCACCATCAACACCAAATTTTTCGGCAAAGGCATCGTCCAGCGCGGGGATCTGCGGCTCTTCGATCTTTTTAGCGGTAAGCTTGAACTGTACCGGCTTGCCAGCGACTTCCTTATAACCGTAGTCCTCGGGAAATTGCAGATCAAGCGTGCGTTCCTCGCCGACCTTGATTCCCACCAAACCATCTTCAAAGCCAGCGATCATGCGCTTGCCGCCCAAGGTTACAGGGACATTTGCGCCTTTGTTGCCCTGAAATTCTTCGCCATCAACCGTGCCATGAAAGTCAATGCTGACGCGATCACCATCTGCAGCCGCACGCTCAACCTCCTGCCACTCGCCATGTTGCTTGCGCAAATTTTCCAACATGGTTTCAACATCGGAGTCAGTGACCTCACCAACGGGTTTTTCCAGCGAAACACCGTCAAATGCCGCCAACTGAATTTCCGGCATGACCTCAAAGATTGCCACATATTCAATTCCCTGCCCCTGCACATCTCCCTTTGGCTCGAAAGCTGGGTAACCAGCTGGGCGCAGCTTTTCCTGATCGACAGCCTCAAAATAAGTGGCCTGGATAACCTCGCCCAGAACCTCTTGCCGTACCTGGGCACCATAACGCTGTTGCACCATCTTGAAGGGAACCTTACCTGGGCGAAAGCCTTTAATAGAGGTAGTGCGTGCCAATTCGCGCAGGCGGTCAGCTACTTTTGTAGCAATGTGTTCTTCAGGAACCTGAACAGTCATGCGGCGCTCTAGGCCAGCGGTTGTTTCAACTGAGACCTGCATTGTAACTCCTTGAATTTCGTGATATTCGTTATCTTATGGAAACTATAGCGTCGATTACAGAGATAGCGATTGCAATGTATTGAACCGGCGCAACCTCAAATGGTGCGAAAGGAGAGACTCGAACTCTCACGGGTTACCCCGCTGGAACCTAAATCCAGTGCGTCTACCAATTCCGCCACTCTCGCAAATCGGGTGATTATAACGATTACTGACGGCGCGATATAGCCCGTCACATGAAGAAAACATGAAGAAACATTGAGAATAAACAAGAAAACGAGGAAAAACAGGTGATTTGGTGGGCCGTGTAGGATTCGAACCTACGACCAAGAGATTAAGAGTCTCCTGCTCTACCAACTGAGCTAACGGCCCGGAGAGTTCGCGAATTAAAACAAATTCATTGCCTGCAGGCAAGGAAAAATTCCAGTTCATTCGTCCGCCTTTCACCCCATCCCAGATAAATATCAGGGTGAACACATACTTAGCAATTCGCTGCGTAACTCCTTGGCACCAAGTCCAGGTGAATATGCGTTCACCCTAAAATGAACATATATTCGATTGACCCACTTGATCATTATCAAAGAAGATGACCACTTGAAAGGCTATAAAGACGGCAATATACAGCGAGCTTTATAGTGCCAGCGATAAAAGCTATGCTAGAGAGTAATATAAAAGTCACTTTTCCGCATTGAGGCAGGAGACCTTGATATGTCTAACATCTGCGCCTTTACACCGTCCGTGAACGATGCCTTCACACCGTCCATGACCGGCCAGTCACCGGCTTTTTGCTCCCTTGTGCGCGCTGCCAAGGTTGTGGCGGCTACTGACGTCACGGTGTTGCTGCTGGGTGAAAGCGGTACTGGCAAGGAATTGTTTGCCGCCTCCATCCATCAGTCCAGTCGCCGTGCACAGAATACCTTTGTCGCCATCAACTGTGCCGCGCTGCCGGAAGGGCTGGCAGAATCCGAGCTTTTTGGTCATCGCAAAGGCGCTTTCACTGGTGCCACGCGCGAACATGCTGGGCGCATCCGTGCAGCTCATGGCGGTACGCTGTTTCTTGACGAGATCGGTGAGCTGTCCCTGTCCGTACAGACCAAGCTGCTGCGCTTCCTTGAGTCCAGTGAACTGCAGTCTGTAGGTGAAACCCAGGCAGAACGAGTGGATGTGCGCATCATCGCCGCCACTCATCATGACCTGCATAAACGGGTAAAACAGGGTTTATTCCGCGCTGATTTATATTACCGCCTCAATGTTGTACCACTGGAGCTCCCAGCCCTGCGTGAGCGAACGGGCGACATCCCGCTGCTGCTCAAGACTATCTCAACGCAACTTGCCGCCCAGCACAATCTACCCGTAACACATTATCGCCCACGCGCCATGAAGGCGCTGGAGCAATATCACTGGCCGGGGAATATTCGTGAACTGCGTAATTTTGTCGAGCGCATGCTGGTTTTATTACCAGGTAGCGATATTGATCTGGAAAATTTGCCGCACGAGATCCTCAGGCCTCAGCTGGAAGAACACACTCTGTTTACCCTGCCAGATGGCGGCATCAAACTGGAAGAACTGGAACAGCAAATGATCCGCCAAGCCCTTTACCGCACTCGCGGCAATCGCAGTCATGCGGCAAGGCTGCTGGGCTTGACCCGCGACACCCTGCTCTATCGCCTGAAAAAATACGCCATTGAATAATTGGTGAGCAAGCGGGGAAGCCCGCTACAAAAAAAGGGCGGTCATGACCGCCCTTTTTTGTAGCTGTACACATCAGTGGTGATGCATGGAACCATGATCCATAGGCATCCCCATACCGGAGCGTACTTCAAAACTGGCTGGCACACGGCTACCATCCTCAAACTGCAAGGTAATCTCAACCTGCTCACCGGCCTTCAATACCTGCTTTGGTTTCATCAGCATCAGATGATAATCACCTGGCTTGAATTCCAGGCTGCCGTGAGACGGGATCTCAATGCTGGTCTGGTGAATCATTTTTGCCGTGTCATTTTCGATCACTGTGCGATGCAATTGCACTTCATTGGCCACTGCTGTTTCAGCGCCAACCAGAACCATCGGCTTATCGGCGTGGTTGTGCAAGACCATAAATGCACCCAAGGCAGCCGCAGCTGGCGGAGCCTCGCGGATCCATGGATTCTCTACCATCACCTCGGCAGCATTAGCCAGTGATACCAACAACCCCCCACACAGCAGGGCTAATACACGCATACTCTTCATCATCACTACACCTCTTTTTAGTTACAAGATTAAAAACTCAGTTCAACTGGAACTGAACGCCAAAATTTACCCGCAAAGGACAGGCCACATCATGCGGTGGCATAGGCATGGGCAGTGCTGTCTGAACAGCTTCCTCGGCCGCCTTGCGCAATACTTCATAACCATGTTCCAGTTGCAGATCGGTAATATTCCCATCCTCATGCAGCACAAAAGATACCTGGATAACGCCCCGCAAGCCGCGCCGTCGCGCAGAGCGCGGATAAAATTTATGTGCCTCGATATGCGCCAATAATTCACCTAGATAATTACGCCTCGCCTGTTCCTGCTGGCGTGGATCACCCGCAGTTTCCTCGGTGACTGGCGCTGGTGCCGATTCCTGTTCAACAACTGGTTCAGTTGCCGCTACCTCGACTACCTGCTCAACTATAGGTGATGGTTTGACCGGTTTTGGTGTGACTGGTTTAGGCTTTGGCTTGGGTGGTTCAACAGGCTTGGGTTCTGGCTTAGGCTCAGGCTTAGGTTCTGGCTTGGCCTCAGGCACAGGCGCTGGCGGTCTGGCAGCAACACGAAAGCTCAGGTGTGTAACGCCAACTGGCTGCTTGGCCTTGCCTTCCTCATTACTCGGTGACAAAGCGCCACTCCAAAACAGTGCCAGATGCAAGAGCAGGGAAACAACCACCGCCCCGCCCCAGACCAAACCATCGCGCAAACTCATTGCTCCACAGTCACAATATCCACGCCTTCGGCACCGGCCTTGCGAGCCGCGTCCAAAATACCCACCGCCAGCCCCAGGGTGGCCGCCTTGTCACCGCGAATACGCACAACCTTTTCCTTGTGCTGAGCCAGTTCTTCTTGCAAACGTACATCCAGTTCACTTATATCGACGAAGTGATCGTGCATCAGGATCTGCCCACGAGCATCAAGTGTCACCTGGACATATTCGTTATTGTCTACCTCGCTGCTTTGTGCCACCGGCAGATCCACCTTAATATTTTCCTCACGAACAAAATGCGAGGTCAACATAAAAAAGATCAACAGCAGAAAAACCACATCGATAAGCGGGGTCAGATCCAGGATACGGTTGGCGCGGCGACGGCCTTCAAACTGCATGGGCGACCCCCTCGCGCGCATCCACCATCTCGACCTCCCCTCCCTGACCTGCCGACTGTGTCTGCTCCAACACCACCGAGGCACTACGACGCATGGCCTGAGCGCGTCGACCGGCCATGCCCTCAAGCATATGCAACATCAATAAAATAGGGATCGCTACAGCAAGTCCTACACCAGTGGTCAACATCGCCTCCCAAATACCACCCGCCAAGGCCTGGGCATCTACCTTGCCACCGGCATGCTCAATGACCATGAATGCCTTGATCATGCCTGTGATAGTACCAAACAGGCCGAGCAAGGGCGCAGTATTGCCCAATACGCCCAAGGTGCGAAAGCCGCGCTCCATCTGCTGTAACTCCTCCGAGCCGATGCGTGAGGCAACACGGGCCAGATCACGCGCACCCAGTGATGCTGCCTCCAGCATGCCGCGCACGATGTTCACTTCAGGCCCACGCAATGGCTGGAGCAATTCTTCTGAGCTGCCAGCACGCATGGCAGCCAGAAGTTGTGCCTCAAAACCACGCGGTGGCCTAGTTAACAGAGCAAAATTCAAAAAGCGTTCGAGCAACAAAGTCACTGCGATGATGGAATAGCCAAACAGGATCCACACCACTATCCCGCCTTTGGAAAAAATCTCTGCAACTGTCATAACAACTCCAATTTAAAACTGCATGGTTAAACCAGCCGTCCAGACTCGCCCTGGATTGACCGAGTATGAAATATCTTCAGCATCAACCACACCATCATTGTTGCTGTCGCCGCTACCACGCGCCGCATTGTAATAATCTTTATTGAAGACATTATCAACACGCAAGAAAACAGCAGCCTTGTTTATCTTGCCAAAGCTGGTGTCATAGCGCAGCAAGGCATTGAACACGGTGCGTGCATCTATCTTGACGTAATTTGTCTCATCGGCATAGTAGCTGGAATAGGCATCCATCTCGCCAGTCATGGTCCAGCCCTGCGCCGGGCGGAAATCCACTGACATATTCAGATGATGTTCAGGTGTGCGTGGTACCACATTGCCAGTTAAATTCATGCTCTGGATACAATGTCCCCTGGCCGGAACCAAGCCTGTACAGCTTGGTATGTATGGAGCGTAAGCATTGCCGAGCACCAGGTTGTAATTGTCATAACTGGTGAACTCGGCCTGCAGATAGGAGTAAGCTAGATTTATTGACACACGACGAGTGCGATCGCTGTTAATCCCCAGTTCAATACCACGTGAGCGTGTACCACCAATATTCTGATATTGATCCTTGGCACCTCCTACCGCCTGGCTATACAAGCCAGCACTGGACATGATGTAGTCCTTGTAATCGAGCTGGAATACAGCTGCATCATAATCCCAGGCCATGTCAGCGAAATTCACCTTGCCACGCAAACCCAATTCCAGATTGAGTGACTTTTCTGCACGCAAATCAGGATTGCTATCTGTTTTTCCTGTGGGTGAAATCGTGCCGGCAAATAGCTGCTTTATAGTTGGTGCGCGAAAGCCGGTAGAGATATTGCCATAGATATCAGCAGTCTCGGCCAGGGCATAGTTAGTGCCAAAACGCCATGAAGTGACATCAAAACTCTTATCCAGCTTGAGACTATTCAGATAGTCATCGTAATCCAGCGCAATATGATCATAACGACCATTGACGGTAAACGTCAGGCGCTGTGCGGGCTGGAATTTAATCTCGCCATAAACAGCCTGGACATGCTCACGGGTCTTGTTATCATCCGTCACTGTACCAGCATAATTTTTTACTGCACCAGGTCCTGGTCGGCTGACAAAATCCACCAAATACTTACTGTTACTCTCATAGCCGTTCTCGCGCAGATCCACCGCCGCCATCCAGGCAAGATTGGTACCGGCACGGCGATATTCACTCTTGATGCCGCGCTGGATCTGTTTGTAATCGTTGTCATTGATATAGGCATCCACATCAGTCACAGGTCTTCCGTTAATATCATAGTTCTGCGGCGCATCGACGAAGCGCGTATGGTCGCTAAACTGATAGATATTAAAAAGATAATTGCTTTTTGCATCCAGATCCTTGGCATAGGTAATATAGTACTTGGCCAATTCAACATCATACATGCGCGAATAGTCACGGCCCTCGATACTTGTTGGATCCAGCTGCGCCTGCGTCACACCAGAGACCGTGCCATGACTATCCTTATCTCGTTGTGATGCCTCAAAACCAAAGCTCAAATCGCTGCTGTCGTCGATATACCATTGCAGCTTGCCATTCAGATAATCGGCCAGATACTCCGACTGAAACCAATAGCCATCGCTCTTGCGCCGCGAAACCTGCACATGGCCGCTCATATTGTCATTTGCGATTCCAGCGCGCGCCAAATATTTTTGATAATTAAAACTACCACGCTCGGTCGCTAATCGATAACCTGCCTGCTTGGCGCCACGCTTGGTGGTTATGATGACAGCACCAGACAGGGCATCATCACCGAAAAGATACGACGCCCCGCCTTTGATGACCTTGATCGATTCGATATTGTCGATATCTATATTGACTGAGCCGGTGCGCTCGAACACTGGCACACCATCTATTACCACGGCAACACCTGGTTTTTCACCGCGATAGGTCTGGGTCTCAACGCCACGAATATGAATCTTTATCCGATCGCCACCAGTAGATTCCGCAGTCACGCCAGGCACAGACTGCAGGATTTGTTGCAGATTCTCGATATGCGAATCATCCACCAGTTCACCGGAGATCGTCTGCGTGTTGGAAGGCTCATCGCGCTTGTGTTCAAAACGATCATCGATGGTTGTTGACTCCACATGAATCATGCCCAAATCATCGGCCGCCATAACAGGTGATGCCACCAACAGGCCGCAGATCACCACTTTGAGAAAACGCGCATCAAGACTGCGTTTCATATCATACCCCTGGTTTGTTGTTGTCGTAGATGATGTGTTTGCACACACTGAGGTTGCCATGACTGACCAGGAAAAAAGCCAGTGCGACACCGCCTCATCGAGGAGGCACAAGTGCACGAAGCATGCCGATCGGCAAGTGATTGATTCATCACAAAGGATGTGGTTTTCATCAACCATGTCAGTGGGTCATTTGACGCAGTTCTGTGTCTTATGCCACATTTTTTATGTGTGCATAGTTCAGCGGAGAGAGTGGATGATGGCGCAGTGAATGCGTGCCGAGGGCAAGATACGAGGTGGCGAAATGGTTATTCTATTGCGATACCAAGTAACACTCGGCTCGCTGGTTGATTGCGTCATATCACTCATTTATGTGTCATTTCACCCAAACGACATCGCCATTGCATCTTTAATCCATTGATCCGTCACAAAACAAAAATGGCATGAGTTATGCCTATATAGCTGTTGGTGTTATGCAGAGGCTCCCCGATACCGGCCTTGCCTCAGGCCTCGTTAAACTAAACAAAAACCATGAAGAGACTATGCACTTTTGCTCCCTGGCTATTGGCCGGACTTGTTTGGCACGGCTCGCTACAGGCAAACTCACTGTGGTGGTCGGAGAGCATGCCCCACACCGAGTCCTCATCTACGCAACATGCGCACGGCGGACCGGTAGAAATCAGGCGTGGTATCTATCATAAAAATCTTTGGCTACGCACAGGCGATAGCCTTGCCAAAGGCAGTTATCTGGACGAGGCCAGTGTCGATACCAGTAATGCAAAAATATTTCTGCTGGATGTAAAGGGTGAGATCAAACCGCTGGTAGCGGGCAAACCGCATGGCGCATTTGGTGTTAATTTCGCCATGCCGGATGAGGGGTTTTACAATCTATATCTGATCAGCGAACAGTTCAGCGAAAGTACGCGCATGATCAACATCGCCAAGGCGGAAGTCCTCAAACATAGTTGCAGGGAAGGACATGACCATGTACAGGCGCTGATGAGCCCTCGCCAGCATGATGAGCTGCCGTTGGAGATCATTCGGCTACGTGCGCCAGCAGAGAATTTTCACAGCGCAACGCATTTCGGCGATAACGTGCAATTTCAACTGCTACATCATGGCCAGCCACTGGCCGGTGCCAGCGTTACGCTATATACCGCTCAGGGTTGGCGCAACACCATGGAGACTGATGCCAATGGCAAGGTCAGTTTCATGATGATTCGTGACTACTATCCGCCCTGGTCTGAATTTAAGCGGCGGCATCGGCAGGATTATGTAGTACAAGCCGTGCATAACGTGCCTGCCGATGAGCATGCCGCAACATCGGCTTATCAGCAGACACGCTATGAGACCACGCTCAATGGCAGCTACTACCCATCGACGCGCGATTATCGTTCCTACGGCTATGGCCTGTTATTGGGTACCTTTGCTCTCAGCTTCACCGCAGTTGCCGTTTATGTATACCGTCGACGTGGCCAGCAACGCTTCAAAGAGGTGCGCTTCGATGAAGACAATTAAGACAGCTATAAATAACATCGATCTGCGCCGCTTCCGTTTCTGGCTACAGCTATTCTTTTTTGCCTTATTGATGTATGGCGGCTATTTTGCCATCGATTTGGGCTCGCGCCTGCCGACCTTTGCCTGTGCTTTCAATGGAGCTGGACGTGGTGGTATCTGCTATCTGTTTCCGCTGCAACATCAATTGGGTGTACCCTCCAGCCGACTTTTTAGTTGGGCTGGACTTGCCGTGTTGCAGGGTTTGCTGATATTTTCCCTGTGGTTTTTTGCCTTGAACAAGGCATGGTGTGGCTATGCCTGCCCACTCGGCACAATCCAGGACTGGATCACTGCCTTGCGCAATCGCCTTGGTATACGCTATTCCCGCTATAGCCAAGGACAATTCCGCCAGCTCAGCCGCATCAAATATCTGCTGTTGGCCTTAATGATCCTGATCCCGCTTGGTGTTGGTGCTGCCTTGCTGCCGCATGAGATGGGCACGCCTTTCTGCGATATCTGTCCGGCACGCATGGTACTCCCCATGTTCACTGGCGATTTCTCTCAGCTCACCATCGATTTCTCCAGCAAGACCACCATGATCATGACGACGCTGGGACTACTAATCACGGGTTTGTTTTTCACTGGTGCGTTTTTCAAAAAGCGTTTCTTCTGTTTTTTCTGTCCAATGAGCGCCCTGCACTATCTACTCTCCAAGCCCGCGTTGCTCAAACTGAAAAAGGACGGCAACAAGTGCACCAGTTGTGGCGATTGTTATCGTGTGTGTGACATGGAAATCCGTGAGATCGCCGACGAGGTCAATGAAACAAATATAATGCAGGACGATTGCATTATGTGCCTCAAATGTGTCGCCCACTGCCCAGAACCAGATGCCCTCAAAGCAACCTTTGCTGGTATCCCGATCTTTAGCTCCACCGAACAAGGTTTTATCAAGCGTATGCACAAAGGACAAAAACATGAACAGCAGTGAGGCCGACACCTATTATCTCAGTCGTCAGGCGCGCGAGGCGGAGGCAACACTCGAACAATTGCAGGATGACTTTCCTGATAACCCGCAAGCCATGCAATATTTCTACGATCTGTTTCATCGTGTCTATGGTCAGGGAGAGATAATCAAACATAGCGGTAAACTGGTAGGCACCACCTGCATCCACGCCCCCGAAGAACTGATCTATGCCTTTGGTGCCACGCCAGTCAGATTATGCAACGGCTCCTATCACTACGATCAGATTGGCGCCGATTTCATGCCAGCCAAATCATGCTCATTAGTGAAGGCAACACTCGGCTCACTGCAGGCCAAGGCGGCAGTACCCAACACCCAGTCGCTGGATCTAATCGTCAATCCAACCACATGCGATCAAAAAACCAAGGCCAGCGCGATGATGTCGGCCATGGGCTACAAGGTTGAGGATCTCGAACTTCCACCAGCCAAGGAAAGCGAAGAGGCACGCCTTTACTGGCAGCGTTCGGTGCGCCGCCTTGCCACGCGTCTGCGCGAACTGACCGGTAACAAACTGACACGCAAGAAACTCCAACATGCCATGGCGCGTACGTCGCGTGCGCAAACGGCCTTTCGCACATTGCATCAACTACGCAAGAGCGCACCAACCATACTGCTCGGCAAGGATGCCTTTTTGGTCACCAATGCCTATTTTTTCGATGACATTGAACGTTGGACAGCCGCCGTTGAGCAACTCAATAACGAGTTGCTGCAACGCCAACAAGATGGTTTTCAAGCCGCGCAAAAACGCGCGCCGCGCATTCTGTTCACAGGTTCGCCACCGATCTTTCCAAACCTGAAATTACCGATCCTGATCGAGACTTCCGGTGGCGTAGTGGTAGCCGATGAAACCTGTTCAGCCAATCGCATGCTGTACGACATGACCGCCGTTGATGAATGGCGGCTCAACGATATGGTGGACAGTCTTGCAGATCGCTATCTCAAACCCTGCACCTGCCCGATCTTTACCCGCAACGATGATCGTCAGCGCCGTCTGCTGCAACTGGCGACAGACTTCAAGGTCGATGGCGTGGTCTATCAGGCCTTCTCCGGCTGTCAGGTGTATGAAATGGAATACCGCAGCATTGCCGATGCACTCGCTGAGCGCGGCCTGCCCATGCTTTATGTAGAAACTGATTACAGCCCTGACGACATGGGTCAGCTATCCACCCGTATCGAGGCATTCCTCGAATCCATCAAGACCCGCAAGAGACAAGCCTTATGAATTATTACGCTGGTATCGACATAGGCTCTACTGCTATCAAGGCAGCCCTGATTGATGACGAAGGCAAAATCGTTGGCACACATATAGCACCTACGGGCAGCTCGTTTCATAAAAATGCCCTGGATACCTTCATGAACTTGCTCAATCAGCACGGCATTGAACGCCAGGCAGTGAAATTCATCACTGCCACTGGTTACGGGCGCAAACTCTTCAAAGAAGCGGACGACTCCATTAGTGAAATCACTGCCAATGCCATTGGTGCCTACGAGGCCGGCAAGGCATTTGGTGGCGTGCGTACCATCATAAATATCGGCGGCCAGGACTCCAAGGCAATACAGATAGATGTTCAAGGCAACGTCAGCAACTTCGCCATGAATGACAAATGTGCCGCCGGTACCGGACGTTTTCTTGATGTCGCTGCGCGCAATCTGGAGATCGATCTGGAAGAATTAGGCGACTACCACTTTGCTGGCCGCAACGCGCCTTTGACCATCAATAGCACCTGCGCAGTATTCGCTGAATCAGAGATCATCGGTCTGCTGGCCAAAGGACATGGCAAGCAAGAGATCGTCTCCGGTATCCACTACTCCATAGCCAGGCGCACTGTGCGCCTGGCCAAGCGTGTCGGCATTGAAGATCGTGTCTACTTCGATGGTGGCCCAGCGTTGAATAAGGGTCTGGTCGCTGCCATGCAGGATGAACTGGGACGTGAGCTGGTGATCCCGGAGCACCCACAGACCACCACAGCCTTTGGTGCTGCAATACTGGCACGCAGTCTATTCCTTGCCGAAAGCAAGGAGGAAGCCTGAGCCATGGAACCTATCGAGGCCTCGCTGATCACCCTGCCGCTGGCCCTGGGTCTCGGTCTGTTATTTGGTTTCAGCGCCTGCACGCTCACCTGCCTGCCCTATCTTGGCCCGGTGTTCCTCGCCAGCGATGGGGGCATCCGCCAGTCCTGGCGTACCATCCTGCCATTTTCCCTGGGACGACTGACCAGCTACGCCGTCTTCGGTTGGCTGGCTGGCTATGCCGGACATGCCATAGACAAGAACATCACCTCGGGCAGCGTGCATTGGGTGCTGGGCAGTGCGGCAATCATGGTCGGCCTGGCCTTGCTATTGCGTCGGCCGTCATCCAGCTCGACCTGCCGCCCCACAGCAAATAATGAACAGCCTTTAGTGCGCCAACAGATCAAGCCACCACGCTTGTTAATGCCAGGCGGACTATTCATGCTCGGTACCAGTATGGCACTCACACCCTGCGCCCCACTTGGCACCGTGCTGTTCTCGGCCGCACTTACCGCCAGCGCCCTACACGGGCTAGCACTGGGGCTGGCCTTTGGTCTTGGCGCGATTGCCCTGCCTGCACTGATCTTTGGTATTGGAGTGGCCTATATCAGCAGCCGCCTACGCGAGCAATTGCGTCAATGGAGTCATGGAGTGCAACGACTTAGCGCCGCCCTGCTCATTACCATCGGCATGGTAAATCTATTGCGCTGATGAAATATGCGGCTTAGTGCATGCTGCACACGATCAAAAAAGCCCGCAATCAGCGGGCTTTTTTATTTGGGGTGGACGATGGGACTCGAACCCACGACGACCGGAATCACAATCCGGGACTCTACCAACTGAGCTACGCCCACCATTGACTGACCACCAGCTTACCTGGCTGCCGGGTTTGGCGCGCCCGGCAGGACTCGAACCTGCTACCCTCGGCTTAGAAGGCCGATGCTCTATCCAGATGAGCTACGGGCGCGGGACACCTAAGTCCGTATATCTTTCTCGAATAACACCATGTCTATCGAATTGGTCGGGGTAGAGGGATTCGAACCCCCGACATCCTGCTCCCAAAGCAGGCGCGCTACCGGACTGCGCTATACCCCGTTTTACGCTGCCTCAACAATCTAATAAAGCCAAGGCATACGAAGCCGGAAATGATACTCATCGACCGCTAATGAGTCAATGCATATTCATCAAACATGCATATTCATCAAACATAGTCTGCGCCGGGAACCATGGTATCAATCGCAACATATTTATCAACTGGAAGACTGGTCTTCTACAATTTTGCTCGGCAGCAACATGCTATGGGCTGATATAAAACCTTGTAACGACAATAAACCAATGTTTTTTGCAGGCCCTGATGAAATATGCGGGCGAGAACCTTGGCGAAACCAGACGCAACATGCGATCATTACCCACTTTAATTTCAGAGCCTAATGGTCAGATTCATGAGCGCACAGATTATCGACGGCAAGGCCATCGCCTCCCAGCTTCGTCAACAAATAAAACAGCGCGTAGATGAGCGTGTTGCCAAGGGGCTGCGCGTCCCGGGCCTTGCCGTGATCCTGGTTGGCAATGACCCTGCCTCGGAAGTTTATGTGGCACACAAGCGCAAGGATTGCAGTGAAGTCTGTTTTGACTCACGCGCCTACGACCTACCTGCTGATCTGCATGAAGATGACCTGCTCAAGCTGATTGATGAACTGAATTCTGACCCCGCGATCGACGGCATCCTGGTGCAGCTGCCCCTGCCAGCACAAATCGATACTAAGAAAATTATCGAACGCATTGATCCAACCAAAGATGTAGATGGCTTTCATCCCTACAATATCGGCCGGCTGGCTCTGCGTGCGCCCTTGCTACGCCCCTGCACACCGCGCGGCATCATGGTCTTACTGGAAAATCTGGCGCAACCTTTCAAGGGTCAACATGCCGTTATCGTCGGCGCTTCCAATATCGTAGGTCGCCCAATGGGGCTGGAGCTGCTCCTGGCTGGCTGCACCGTCACCACCTGTCATCGCTTTACCCCTGACAGCGCTGCCCTGTCCCGTCAGGCAGATATAATCGTGGCTGCCGCTGGCAAGCCTGGCCTGGTGACAGCCGACTGGATCAAGCCTGGTGCTATCGTCATCGATGTCGGCATCAACCGCACTGCCGATGGCAAATTGATCGGTGATGTAGATTTCGCCGCCGTCAGCCAGATAGCTGGCTGGATAACGCCAGTGCCAGGCGGTGTTGGTCCGATGACCCGCGCCATGCTGCTGCAAAACACCATCGACGCCGCAGAGCTGCGCGGCAGCTGATATTCAAGTGCTGCGTGTACACACCTCGTGTGATTACATCGTCGCCGCACCAGGTGGTTATTTCTGTTTCCTGTTTACTTTCGTCTAGCTGATGTTCGCCTTCTCGTTACTGGCGCAAACCTATGGCAATAGGTTCTATCCTGCCATGCAGGAAACCACTTTTAGTGACAAGGCCATGAGAGAACATATCTGGAACGATCCTTGCTAATTCATAACAAGCGCTAAATTATTGGCGCGCGGTGACGATAAGATATACAAGAGATAAGGACTGGGGGTAAAAATCATGTCATACGAAGATTATCTACAACAACTGCGGGAATTTGGCATCGACGATGAGTACATGGAGCGTCTGAACCTCCAGGAATCTGTCTATCAAGGCCGCTTGAAGGTTGAGGATGAAGCAACCCGTCGGCTATTGGCCATTGCCGGACAAGGCGGCAGCTACTGATGCAACAAAGTGGCCTCTGAATTAAGTTCGCGAGGACGCAAGCACAAGGCAAAAGCCTGTTCGTCCAACCCGTCGTTCATCAATGCCAGCCTTTTAAGGCTGGCATTATTTTTCAAGCAGGAAAATCTCAAGCACGTCGCCAGGACGTTTCACCCGCAGTGTCTTCCAGGATTATTCCCTGCGCCTTAAGCTCATCACGGATCCGATCCGAACTTGCCCAATCCTTGTTTTTACGCGCGGCCAGACGCTCGTCGATCAAGCGCTCAATCTCATCATCGCCCAGGCCACCTGCTTGAGTGGCCCCTTGTAAAAACTCCTCCGGCTTGCGTTGCAACAAACCCAACAAGCCAGCCAGAGATTTAAGCAAAGCACCGTGACGTGCGGCCATAGTCATATCACTGACGCGTAGGCGATTGATCTCATGCGCCAGATCAAACAATACTGCCAGCGCCTGAGGTGTGGCGAAATCATCATCCATGGCGGCGTAGAAACGAGCCGCGTAATCGGCCAATGTCTCATCGACCTCGACCACTTCAAGTCCACGCAAGGCAGCATAGAGACTGGTCAAGGTTGCCTTGGCGGTATCCAGATGTTGATCGGAATAATTCAGCGGGCTGCGGTAGTGACTGGCGAGAATAAAATAGCGCACCACCTCAGGATCGTATTTTTCCAACACCTCACGAATAGTAAAAAAATTGCCCAACGACTTGGACATCTTTTCGTTGTCTACACGCACAAAACCATTGTGGATCCAGTAGTTAACATATTTGCAGCCGCAAGCCGCCTCAGACTGGGCTATCTCGTTTTCATGATGCGGAAATTGCAAGTCCAGGCCTCCGCCGTGGATATCAAAATGATCACCCAGCGCCTGGGTAGACATGGCAGAACACTCGATATGCCAGCCAGGCCGGCCATTCCCCCAGGGTGATTCCCAGTAAGGCTCACCAGGCTTGGCCGCTTTCCACAAAACAAAGTCCAGCGGATCGTCCTTGGCCTCGTCCACCGCTACACGTTCACCGGCGCGCAGATCATCGGGGTTTTTACCAGAAAGACGACCATAGCCGACAAACTTGCTGACATCGTAATAAACATCCAGATTACTTGCCGCATAGGCATAGCCCTTGTCGATCAAGGACTGAATCATCTCAATAATTTCCTTGATATGCATGGTGGCACGCGGCTCATGATCGGGCGGCAAAACACCAAGCGCCTGCGCATCCTCATTCATGAACGCGATGAAACGCTCGGTCAGTGCTGTATAAGGCTCATCTTTTTCATTGGCTCGCTGGATGATCTTGTCGTCTATATCTGTGATATTGCGCACATAGGTCAAATGCTCGGCACCATAAATGTGGCGTAAATAACGGCTGATCACATCAAACACCACCAGCACACGAGCATGGCCAATATGGCAATAGTCATACACCGTCATGCCACACACATACATACGCACCCGCTTGGGATCGATAGGAACGAATAGCTCCTTGCGTTTGCTGAGATTATTATGAATTTGCAGGCTGTGCTGATAGCTCATGATGCTGGATTCCATAGTCTGACGCTGGTGATGAAGGCAAGCATGATACCAGCCAGTCTCAACTGGCAGAAGCCAGCCTGCATCTTCAGCCTATAAGTAGATGCTGTTATCATGGCGCACTTACGTAAAAATGGAGTAACCATACATGCCTCGTCTAACTGCCTTACTGTTTGCCTTTATGCTTGGCCTGGGCCAACTCGCCTGGGCGGATAATGATCATCCGCGTGTTCGGCTGGTAACTGATCTGGGAGATATCGTGCTGCAACTGGATCGCAGCAAGGCCCCAAAAACAGTAGAAAACTTTTTGCAATATGTGGAAGCAGGCTTTTACAACGGCACTATCTTCCACCGCGTCATTGATGGGTTCATGGTGCAAGGCGGTGGCTTCACGCCAAACATGGTACAAAAAGAATCCCGGCAACCTATCCAGAATGAAGCCGACAATGGCCTGCGTAACACCATCGGCACCATCGCCATGGCTCGTACCAGTGATCCACATTCAGCCAGCGCCCAGTTCTTCATTAATGTCGGCAATAATGATTTTCTTGATTTTCGCGAGAAGACCCAACGCGCCTGGGGCTATGCTGTCTTTGGTCGTGTCATCAAGGGCATGGATACAGTCAAGTCGATCACGCAAGTGCCCACCACCACCGTCGGCTATTTTGAAAACGTACCGGCCAAGCCCATCATCATCCAACAGGCCGTCATCCTCGACGAGACCGATAGTAAATAAGCAGGAGACAACATGATCAAGTTGCAAACCAATTTCGGTATTATCAGCATCGAGCTAGATGCCGACAAGGCGCCAGAGACAGTAGCTAATTTCATGCGCTATGCCAGCGAGGGCTTTTACGACGGCACTATTTTTCACCGCGTAATCGATGGCTTTATGATCCAGGGCGGCGGCCTGAACGTTGACATGATCAACAAGCCCACCCACGAGCCGATCAAGAATGAAGCCGACAACGGGCTGAAAAATGATCGTGGTACTGTCGCTATGGCGCGTACCAATGACCCACACTCGGCCACCGCGCAATTCTTTATCAATCTCAAGGACAACAGCTTCCTCAACCACCGCGCACCCAGCAGCGAAGGCTGGGGTTATTGCGTCTTTGGCAAAGTGGTTGACGGCATGGATGTGGTCGATCGTATCAAGGGCGTGGCCACCACTACAGTAAGCTTTCACCAGGATGTTCCAGCCGAGCCTGTGATCATCGAGAAGGTAGAGATCAGCGACTGATCGATGGCCACACTATTTATTTCAGATCTGCACCTGCAGGGTGAACGCAGTCCGGCAGAGCAACTTTTTCAACAGTTTCTTGCCGGAGCTGCTTCTGCTGCAGAAGCGGTTTATATCCTCGGCGATCTGTTCGAGGTCTGGCTGGGCGATGATCTGATCCTGCCGGAATATAAATCAGTTCTTGTCGGCCTGCGCAAACTAACCGACAGCGGTGTGCCGGTTTATCTCATGCACGGCAACCGTGATTTCCTGTTGGGTGAGGAATTCATGCAACAGACTGGTTGCTGTCTGCTGCCCGATCCCATTGTCATAGATCTATATGGCAACCCCACTCTGCTGATGCATGGCGATTTGCTGTGCACAGACGACCTGCCATATCAGCAGATGCGTCAACAAATCCGTGACCCGAACTCAATCGCTGCATTTATGGCCAAGACACCGGCTGAGCGCATCGCCTTTGCCCAGCAATTGCGCGACAGCAGCCGTGCAGAAACCGGCCGCAAACAAGCCTATGAAATGGATGTAAATGCAGGTACCGTCGAACAATACATGCAACAGTATCGGGTAAACCGCCTCATCCACGGCCACACCCACCAGTCAGCCATTCACGACCTGCCCAATGGCAAACAACGCCTGGTGCTGGGCGCCTGGGGCGAAGCTGATAAAGAACACGGCAGCGTGCTGATCTGCAATGCCGAAGGTTGCCGACTACAAGAGTAAAGCACCAACCATTTAGCCAAGGAAGCGCTGAATAATTACCTACGTTGTCAGGAAGGTGTTAAAAAACGGCTCAAAATGCTCATTTACTACGTGTAAACTGCGCTTTTTCTCCGTTTTTTGCCTAGCCCTGACTGCCTCGCCAACATTATTCAACGCTTCCCTAACAGACATTGATAGTTTTGCTCAGTGCTATCAGCTATGGCTT
Organism: Thiohalomonadaceae bacterium; assembly: GCA_041678005.1. GTDB lineage: Bacteria > Pseudomonadota > Gammaproteobacteria > Thiohalomonadales > Thiohalomonadaceae > Sulfurivermis. The sequence continues at coordinate 4,227 of JBAYOW010000014.1, read as the reverse complement.
AAATACCAGTACCAAATCCATCACGTTACTACCGGTTGGTCCGGTTTGCAGCAGATCACCACTGGCCTCCAGCAAACTGCCCGCATCGACAGCTTGCAGACTTTGTCTGGCAAGATAGCCTTCTTGCTTGGCCCGCAATGTCGTTTCCCCATCAACCAGCGCACCAGCATCCTCACCAGGCCCATCACTGCCATCGGTACCAGCCGCCAGCAGAAATATCTCACTACCTGCCAACACCTGTGCCGCAGCAAGCGCCAGGCTTTGACAACGACCACCACGACCAGGCGATGGCGGCAAGCATACCGTTGTCTCGCCACCCCACACATGTAAACCAGACTTGCCAGCCATTACCTCTGCTGCAATCATCTCACCAGTTTTTATGGCATCGCCCTGCAGCAAGTCAGTGTGATGATGCACGGCAATCCCTCGCGCCTTGGCAAAGTCCACAACTGCCACACGTGCATCATTATTGCTACGCAAAATTTCTGTCTGCACATGACTGAAACCATCGACATGCGACACCGTCAAATCCGCCAGAATTGATTGCAACCAGGACGGCAAGAGCTCATGTTCATCGCTAGTCAGCACATCCTCATGACGAGGCGGCACCAACAAACCAGATCCTATGATCGCCGGGTCATCGCCTGGCACATCGGAGATCAACAAATTAAGTACGGCGCGTTCACCCACATAGCCCAGCAAGCGCCCTCCCTTGATGCCTGAGATAGAACGACGCAGCTGATTCATGCGCTCAATATCCCAGCCGCTGGCCAACAACCAATCGTTGACTTGCTGCAATTGGGTGATAGTCAGGCCGGCAGGCAACACCTCTACCAGCGCCGAGCTACCGCCGGAGATCAGAGTGATGAGTGGAGCCTGTGGCGGCAGGCTGGCGAGAAAATCAAGCATGGTCTGACCTGCTGCCAAACTGGCTGCGCCAGGCACTGGATGCTCTGCCTCCATTATCTGCAAACGCGTATCTACTTGTGCTGGATCGGCATAGCCTTGTTTGGTGATCAACAAGCCTTGCGCCAAATCATCACCAAGGGCATCGAGTGCGCCCCACATCATGGCTGTTGCCGCCTTGCCGATGGCCAACACATAAACCGGCGCGGCAGTTTTATTGGCTGCCAAACGCTCACGCACCGCCCTGCGTCCATCTACCGCGCGCAATGCCTCGGCATAACATTCAAGCAGTAGATGACGTGCTGACGACTCGCTCATGCCGGATAAAGACAAATTCAAACAAGCGCCAGGCCGCGCGCCAGATCTGCCTGAATATCAGCGACATCCTCCAGGCCGACAGAAACGCGGATAAGACCTTCCTCAATACCAACCTCAGCCTTTTTCTCTGCTGACAGTCGACCATGCGTAGTCGTGGCCGGATGGGTGATGGTGCTCTTGGCATCACCAAGATTGGCGGTGATAGACAACATACGCGTCGCATCGATCACCGTCCAGGCCTGCTCACGCCCACCCTTGACCTCGAATGCCACTATGCCACCAAAATCTTTTTGTTGAGATTTGGCCAGCTCATGTTGTGGATGTGAAAGCAGACCTGGATAATGCACACGGGCCACTTGCGGCTGTTGCTCCAGCCATTCCGCCAGCGCCAGCGCGTTGGCGCTGTGTGCACGCATACGCAAGGCCAGCGTCTCCAGTCCCTTGAGAAACACCCAGGCATTGAACGGACTCATGCTGGGGCCTGCCGTACGCAAAAAGCTGTATATCTCCGTACCAACCACATCTTGCCGACCAACTATCGCACCACCGAGGCAACGACCCTGGCCATCGATATACTTGGTCGCAGAATGCACGACGATATCTGCACCCAAAAGCAATGGTTGCTGCAGGGCTGGAGTACAAAAACAATTATCCACCACCAACAAACAATCATGCCGATGAGCGATCTCGGCCAAGGCCTTGATATCGGCAATTTCAGTGAGTGGATTGGATGGTGTTTCCACAAACAAAAAACGAGTATTCGGCTGAATTGAATCTTCCCAAGCCTGCAGATCGGTCAACGGCACATAGCTGGTAGTAACACCAAAACGTCCCATAAAACTATCAAACAACACCACCGTCGAGCCGAATATGGCCCTGGAAGAAACAATATGATCACCGTTTTGCAACAAACCCATGCAAGTCGCCAAAATCGCCGACATGCCAGAGCTGGTCGCCACACAACACTCACCACCTTCCAATGCAGCCAGACGCTGCTCAAAAGCACGAACCGTTGGATTGGAAAAGCGCGTATAAATATTGCCTGATTCAGTGCCAGCAAAGCGAGCGGCAGCCTGCGCTGCATTGGCAAAGCGAAAACTTGAAGTAGTAAAAATAGGCTCGCTATTTTCACCTTCGCTAGTTGCTATCTGACCAACACGCACTGCCTGCGTTGCAAAACCCCAAGCATCAAAATCATCTTGTTCCATAACCCACCTTCATATACAGAAAACAAAAAACCCGCCGACCATGAGCCAAAGCGGGTTTTTACCCTCGCTTTAGCCATATTTATAGAGCGCCTGCAAGCTGAGTCAAATCGGCGCTGAAAATTCAGATTAAGTAAACAACACTGGCGTGTCAATCAATCAGCGTTGTTATTTGCCTTAAAAAAACAGGGCAAAATCATACTTAATTACTTTTTAACCAAAAAGCAGTTCCTCCTGGATTCTCGTCTGCGCGGGAATGACAGTTCTGAGTCGAGCGCTTGCTTGATGGCTTAACGTCACAATAGACACCGACATCAGCCGGAACACAACACCAGCTGGAGGAGTATCTACATCCGGCGCAATACTTGATGGTTATTGCGCCCTACATTAAAGCTCCCCTCTCCCGCAAGCGGGAGAGGGGCTGTCCGCATGTCACCAACACTATTCAGTAATTTTGATCCTCGTATTAAAAAGTATGATCTTGCCCCGCCTTAAAAAAAACAAGCACGACAAAACTCTCATCCCTGAGGCTCTGTCCACTTAGGCCAGCATTACCGAGCGATTTATCTGGAATCGGCAAGACACAACCGTATTCTGCCTGACAGGTGAAACCAGCGCTTTCCGCCAACGCCTTAATATCCTCCGAAGTATAAAAATGAGCGGCAGAATAAAAGGCGTGGCCGCGATCACCTCGCAGTGCATGGTAGACACCCCACAAACTGTTCGCAGGGACAAAACCAATAACCAAACGACCACTATCACGCAAGACTCGCCAACATTCCTTGAGCGCTTTGTCGGGATCATGCAAAAAACAGATGGTACAGACCATCAACACCCCATCAAATGAAGAGTCCTCAAATGGAAGCCGCTCGCCAGCAGCCAAATGGGCGTCAATGCCGCGTTCAGACGCCATGCTGACCATATCTCCAGAAGGATCGACACCCACCTGCACACCAAGCGTGCTGGCAAAACGACCAGGGCCAACTCCAACCTCAAGCCAGCGGCTATTTGCCGTATCAACGGCCTGCCGCAGACAGTCCAGCTCCAGCGCAAAAATCTCAGACCCACGCACAGAATCAAACCACTGATCATATTCAGCAAAATGCGTATCAAAGGGACTGATCTGGTTATTCATGTAGTAATCCATTTATTTTTCGGCCGTCATCCGCCCAGAGACCAAGCATCAGCCTATGGAAATGCTGAATAATTACCTACGTTGTCAGGGCTAGCCAACATTATTCAGCGCTTCCCTATATCTTTGTAATCCCCGCAGAGCACACACACCAACATCTTCAGCAATACCGGCTTCGTAAGAAAGCAGCACATCTCCTTATCGTCTTTCACAAAACAACCACTCACTCGCACCTTATAACAGCGTGCGAATCGCAAACGACAATCAGGCCGTTCTTCGCAATAGTCGGCTCTATTCGACACAAAACGTTTCGTATTAGCAACCCACCATCCTGGCTTGTGGGGGTTAATTTGCGGTAATGTACTCGAGTTTGCCGGAACCTTAAGGCTTTAGCGAAAATATACTGAACGAAGGACAGCCATCAAGCTGATGGGATTTTCAGATTGGTGGCAAGCAGGTGCACGACGCCAATATCGTTGCAACCATGCAAACCTATAGCATCTCGGCGCTGCTCACTGTAGTGGCATAGTGAATTTAGCCACCTAATTAGTCGCCCCTGAAATATTCGCTTTACCACACCGCCACGGCATGTGTCGTGCTTTGCTGAGATAAAAACCCAATAATCGGACGACGATTTCGATCTTGAAGACCTGATTGAGGTGCAAA
>JBAYOW010000013.1:0-52390 GCA_041678005.1 Thiohalomonadaceae bacterium | reverse complement strand
TAAATGGTGGAGGCGGCGGGAATCGAACCCGCGTCCGCAAGTCCTCTGCCATTGGCTCTACATGCTTATCCACGCCTATTATTTTTAACCGGCTGCTACCCGACGGGCAGGGTGTGCGGACGGCGAGTTCGGTAGAGTTTTAGCGAGTCGGCCCCGAACGAGCTTCATCGCGATCCTATGAGATATGACCCCCGGAAACCTGAGCGCATAGGCACGGCCCCAGTCCGAAGGGCACCCTACTGGGTTTTAAGCAGCGAGTGCGTAGTTGTCGTCGTTGGCAACTATTAGGTTTGCAATGTGATTTACGAGGTCAGTGCCCCTCGGCATGCACCTCCGGTTTCGCAACCCACGTCGAAGCCAGGTCGCCCCCCTTATCGGTACTGATGAGTTTGAGATGATAGCGAGGATAAAGTTCCCTGTCACTGGAAATAGTTTTGGGTGTGTTTAATCAGTCGTTAATTTATGCGCTGTTTTGACTGGTTCACACTGTGCATCGCGATAGTACCTTAATTAGCATGTTTGAGCAGTCGTTGTTTTTCACGTTGCCAGTCACGGTCGCGGTCGGCCTCGCGTTTGTCGTGGGCCTGTTTGCCTTTGGCCAGGCCAAGCTCGACCTTGCAGCGGCCACGTTTCCAGTACATCGACAGGGCGAGCAGAGTGTAGCCTTTGCGCTCGATGGCACCGATGAGTTTGTCCAGCTCCGGACGGTTGAGCAGTAGTTTGCGGGTGCGCTTGGCGTCGGGCGTGTAGTGGGTGGAAACGGTGGGTAGCGGGGTGATCAGCGCGCCGAGCAGCCAGGCTTCGTTGTCTTTGATGATGACGTAGCTGTCGACCAGTTGTACGCGACCGGCGCGCAGGCTTTTGACTTCCCAGCCTTCCAGCACGATGCCGGCCTCGATGCGATCTTCGATGAAGAAATCGTGGCGGGCCTTTCTGTTGACGATGATGGTGCTGCTGCCAGCGCCTTTGACGGTTGAGTTTTTCTTTGACATGGGCGTGATTATACGGGCAGTTGCGGTGGATGCCAGCTCTCTTGTTGAGCTATGGATGTAATTCATTGACAATGTTGCCTGCATAATTTTTCAGGAGGTGTGATGAAGCCTGCGCGGGAAGCCATTCACGGCCAGTGGTCGTCACGTTGGGCATTTTTATTGGCGGCTACCGGCTCGGCAGTGGGTCTTGGCAATATCTGGAAGTTTCCTTACATCGCCGGTGAAAATGGCGGTGGCGCTTTTGTGTTGGTTTATCTGGTGTGCATCAGTGTGATTGGTGTGCCGATCATGATGGCTGAGGTATTGCTCGGTCGTCGCGGGCGACGTAGTCCTGTTAATACCATGCGGTATCTGGCCAAGGAGGAAGGGTGCAGTGGGATTTGGCGCTATCTGGGCTGGGTGGGGATCATTACAGGTATTTTGATCCTGTCTTATTACAGTGTGATTGCTGGTTGGGCGCTGGCCTATCTGGTGCGCACTGGCAGTGGTATTTTTACTGGCCTGGCGGTCGATGAAGTGGGGCAGGTCTTTACGGCCCTGGTAGCAGATCCGGAGCGTCTGCTGGCCTGGCATACTTTATTTATTCTGCTGGCTGGGATGGTGGTGGCGCGGGGTGTGCGCAGTGGTCTGGAGAAGGCGGTGCGCTATTTGATGCCCTTGTTGCTGGTGTTCTTGCTGGTGCTGGTGGGTTATGCGATGAATTCGGGAGGCTTTCAACAGGCGGTGTTTTTTCTCTTCAATCCTGATTTCAGCCGGCTAACGCCAAATAGCATACTCATCGCCATGGGGCACGCCTTTTTTACCTTGAGCCTCGGCATGGGTGCGATTATGGTATATGGCTCTTATCTGCCGCGCCATGTCTCTATTACCAAGGCGAGTCTGAGCATTGCGGCGGCTGATACTATAATGGCGTTATTGGCAGGTTTGGCGATTTTTCCTTTGGTGTTTGCCAATGAGCTTGCCCCGGGTGCGGGGCCTGGGCTTATCTTTCAGACCTTGCCGCTGGCCTTTGGTCAGATGCCAGCGGGTGCGTTTTTTGGTGCGGTGTTTTTTCTCTTGCTGATTTTTGCTGCCTGGACTTCGGCTATTTCACTGGCCGAGCCGATGGTGGCTTATTTGGTGGAAAATCTACGCCTGACGCGAGTGATGGCGACGTCGTTGGCAATTGGTTTTGCCTGGCTGCTGGGCTTGGGAACTGTTTTTTCCTTCAATATCTGGTCTGGCAGTCAGTATCAGTTGTGGGGCAAGACTTTTTTTGATCTGATTGATTTTTTGACATCAAACATCATGTTGCCCTTAGGTGGTTTGTTGATTATCGTTTTTACTGCCTGGGTAATGCGACGTGAGTCTGTGTTGGCTGAGCTGAATGTGAAGGATGGCTGGTTGTTTCGTGTTTGGTATGCAGTCAGTCGTTATCTTACGCCAATCGCCGTGACGCTTATTTTCCTGCATGCCATTGGTGTGCTCCAACCATTTTTGAATTCTTAACGTGCCGATTATTAATAAAAGTGCTTTAGTTTCTTATAGCAGTAGCCAGATGTTTATGTTGGTCAACGATGTTGATTCCTACGCCAGTTTTTTGCCCTGGTGTCGTGCCAGCAAGGTTTTGTCGCGCACGGATGATGAGGTGCGTGCCATGATTGAGATTGCGCATGGCGGGCTGCATAAATCCTTTACTACACTAAATCGCCTGCAAGCTGACAAGATGGTGGAAATGTGTTTGGTGGAAGGTCCATTTCGTCGTTTGGACGGTTTTTGGCGCTTTGATAGCCTGGGTGAACATGCCTGCAAGGTATCGCTGGATTTGAGTTTTGAGTTTTCCAGTCGCTTGGTGGCGATGGCGATGGGGCCTATTTTCAGTCAAATCACCAATAGCATGGTGGATTCCTTTTGCAAACGGGCGCGGGACGTGTATGGAAAACTCTGAGTTGTTCAAAATTGAAGTGGCCTATGCGCGGGATGATGTGCAGGTGATCTTGCCGGTGGAGGTTGAGGAAGGTGCAACTGTGCAGCAGGCAGTCGAGCGCTCTGGAGTATTGGAGCGGTTTCCGGAGATAGACCTGGCGGTGAACAAGGTTGGCATCTTTGGCCGGCTGGTTAAGCTGGATGAAACCTCGCGGGCGCGTGACCGCGTGGAAATCTACCGGCCATTAATCGCCGATCCAAAAGAGGTGCGCAAGCAGCGTGTCGCTGAGGGTAAACAGATGAAGAAGGGCGGCGGCGAGGTGGACAAGGAAGATTGATTCAGCCGACAGGATAGTGGTTTTTTAGAATACCGGCTTGGCTTTGTCTGGATATTCTGTTGATGGGATTTCGCCACGGATGTCGATGCGGATCAGACGCTCGTTGTCAAAATAAAGCGTGGCACCATAGCGGGTTGTGCTCTTGCTGCCTGGAGTGAAACTGTAGAAATAATCCCAGCGGTTGGCATGGAATGGGTCTGTCAGCATGGCAGGCCCCATGATGTATGTCACTTGCCGCTTGTCCATACCGATCTGGAGCTGCGCCAGCTTGTCTTGCGTGACCATATTGCCTTGCTGAATGTCTGGCACATAAGCACAAGCTGCTAGTTGCATGGCAAGTAGAACGAGAATGATGATTTTTTGCATTGCTATTCAAAACCGCGTTATTGTTGCCGCCATGATACATCAAGAGGGTCTGTCCCAGTGAGTGCCAAAGATAGCCAATATCTGAAAAAAGTTGGCCTCAAGGCTACTTTACCCCGGTTGAAAATTCTGCAAATGTTGGAATCTTCCGGATTTGCACGTCATATGACTGCCGAGGATGTGTACAAGGCCTTGCTGGAGCAGGGTGATGATGTGGGCCTGGCCACGGTTTATCGTGTACTCACGCAGTTTGAGCAGGCCGGTGTTCTTACGCGGCATCATTTCGAGGGCGGGCAGTCTGTTTTCGAGATGGATGAAGGTAGCCATCATGACCATATACTTTGTACCAGGTGTGGGCGTGTCGATGAGTTTATTGATCCCGTTATCGAAGAGCGCCAGCAGGCTATCGCCGACAAGTTTGGTTATATGATGCAAGATCACAGCCTGTATATCTACGGGATATGCAAGCACTGCCGCAAGAAAGACAAGCCTGCGAAATAGACATTGTCAGCTCACTTCTGCTTCTTTTTTGTTGGTGTTGATTTCTTGTCCTGATTTTGTGCCAGAGTAAGCATCTCGCGTGCATGTGAAAGTGTCTGTTCGGTGATGGTCATGCCGCCGAGCATGCGGGCGATCTCCTCTATCCTGGCCTGTTGCTCCAGCGTTGTTACTGCAGTTTGTGTTGTGTCTGCCCTGCTTTGCTTGCTGACCTGCAGATGTTGCTGTCCCTGGGCGGCGACCTGTGCCTGATGGGTTACGCACAACACCTGATGCTGCTTGCTCAGCAGGCGTAGTTTGCGCCCAACCATCTCTGCCACCCCACCACCGACACCAACATCAACCTCATCAAAAATAAGCGTTGGGATACCTCCCTTGTCGGCGCAGATCACCGCAATGGCCAGACTGATGCGGGATAGCTCGCCGCCCGAGGCAACCTTGGTCAGTGGCTTTAATGACTGGCCAGGATTGGCGCTGACGAGGAATTCCACCCGCTCAAGCCCGTGCATGCCAGGCTCGTCGTTTGGTAGCGGCTCCAGCATTACCTTGAACTGGCCATCCTTCATGCCCAGCTCGACCATGTGGGCGCTGACCTGGCTGGCCAATGATAGTGCCGCCTGTTGCCGGCTGCTTGAGAGTTTCCTGGCGTGTTGTATATAGGCATTGCGGGCAGCCTGGATTTCTATTTCCAGATCACCCAGGCGCTGCCCGGCATGTTCCAGTGTAGCGAGCTCCTGCTGCATCTGCTCTAACAAGGCAGGCAGTTCCTCACCCTGGCAGCGATGCTTGCGTGCCAGCTCCTGAATGGCGGCCAGGCGCTGTTCCAGCCAGTGCAGGCGCTCAGGATCGAGATCGACTTGATCGAGATAATGACGTAATTCACTGGCGGCTTCTTGTGCCTGGATGGTGGCGCTGTCGAGTAATGCACAGGTGTTCTCCAGGCGATTGTCGATGGCCTGCAGTTCACGCAACTCATTCAGCATACGCCCCAGCCAGGTGACCAGAGCCAGTTCATCGTTGGTATAAAGTTGATCTATGGCAGCTTGAGCACCTTCCAGCAGGCGGCTGGAATTGGCCAGGCGGCCGTGTTCCTCAGCCAGCGCATCAAGCTCATCTGGCGCAAGGTCAAGAGCCTCCAGCTCGCTGACCTGATAGCGCAACAGCTCCAGGCGAGAATCACGCTCTCCTGCTGCGCGAGTCAGGCGTTCCAGCTCTTGCTGCTGATCGCGCCAGCGCTGAAAATTTGTCTGTACCAGAACCAGCAACTCATCGTGACCGGCATGGTCATCCAGCAATTGACGCTGGACATCTCGTTTGAGCAGGGATTGATGGGCGTGTTGGCCGTGAATGTCTACCAGTTGTTCACCGAGTTCACGCAGGCTTTGTGCCGGTGCGGGCTGGCCATTGATGTAACCACGTGAGCCGCCATCGGCATTGACTGTCCGACGTAGCAGACATTCGTCGCCTTGGTCGAGTTCTCGTTCTTGCAGCCAATGTTGTACCTGGGGAAATTCTTGAATGTTAAAAATTGCACTGATTTCAGCACGTCCACTGCCATTGCGCACGCTGCTGCTGTCGGCACGGTCGCCAAGTACCAGGCTCAGGGCATCAAGCAGGATGGATTTGCCAGCACCAGTTTCGCCAGTTAACACTGTCATGCCAGAGGAAAAGTCCAACTCCAGTTGTGTGACCAGGGCAAAGTTGCGGATAGCGAGGTGTTTGAGCATTTGGGTTAATGGGTTTCCATGAGTGACCAGTCACGTGGCAGGCCGAAATTGTACATTGAATTCTGCCTGATCAACCCCAGCCCAGCTTGGTGCGCAGGAGATGGTAATGATCGTGATCCAGCGGGTGGATCAGGCGTATTTTATGACTGTATTTGCACACGCGCACATGATCACCGGCATTTAGGTTGAAATTGATTTGACCATCGTAGGTAACCTGGGCCTGAACCTCACCTGAGCCATGGATTACGACATTTATCAGGGCGTCACCATTGACGACAATGGGGCGATTGCTCATGGTGTGTGGACAAATTGGCACCAGTACCATGGCATTGAGGTCAGGCTGCAGAATGGGGCCACCACCCGACAGGGCATAGGCTGTAGAGCCGGTCGGTGTGGAAATAATCAGGCCATCGGAGCGCAAGTGGTTGAGGAATTGATCGTTGACAAAGGTCTCTGTCTCCAGCATGCGAGCGACATTCCATTTATTTACCACCACGTCATTGAGGGCAATATTTTCAGTGATCTGCTCACCATTACGCAGCACACTGCTGTGTAGCAGAAAACGTTCTTCCTCAATGTATTTGCCGGCAAAAACCTCATCCAGACGCTGAACCATTTCGTCAGGTGAAATGTCAGTAAGAAAACCTAGATGCCCCTGGTTGATGCCGATCAGGGCAGCATCAAAAGGAGCGAGCGAGCGGGCTGCATTGAGGAAAGTGCCATCACCACCAACAACGATGACCGCATCACATTGGTGACCAATTTCCTCACGATTGGCGACAGTCAGGCCGTGGTCGGCCCAGAATTCGGCAGCAGCCTCATCCAGCAGTATGTCGATTTGGTGGCTGCGTAGGTAATCGGCCAGCGCCTGCAATAATGCGCCGACATTGGGCGCGCCATATTTGCCGATGATGCCGATACGCTGGAAGATTGCAGCCATTATTCTCTCCAAGAAAATGCCGATAACGTTAACATGGCGACGGCTTTGCGCCAACCGTCCCTGTCACCGCACCTGTCAACCGCCCTTGACACTCATTTTCCTACCTTGTTACTTTGTCCAGTTCGCAGGTTTCCCGAATAGTCAAATGCCGAAGACTTCACCTCCTCTCACCATGTCCAAGCGCGCCCAGCAATTGCTCAAATTGCTGGTTGAACGCTATATCCGCGAAGGTCAGCCGGTGGGCTCAAGCTCTCTTGCGCGTGCGCATGGTTTGGACTTGAGTCCTGCCACCATACGTAATGTCATGGCTGATCTTGAGGAGTTGGGGCTGCTCAAGGCGCCGCACACCTCGGCCGGCCGGATTCCCACCGTGCAGGGTTATCGTTTGTTTATCGATAATTTATTGACAGTCAAGCCTTTGCGGTCGGCTGAAATAGATAACTTGCAGGCGAGATTTGCCCAGGCCATCGATCCGCAGCAGGTACTGGTGACGGCCTCTTCACTGCTCTCGGAGCTTAGCTCAATGGCGGGTGTCATCATGGTGCCACGACATGAACAGACTACCGTCCGTCAGGTCGAGTTCATCTCCTTGTCAGACAAGCGTGTGTTGGTGGTGTTGGTGTTTAGTGGCAATCAGGTGCAGAACCGCATGATTACCACGGCACGTCGTTATTCACCTGCCGAGCTGACGCAAGCGACCAATTATTTGAATCACGCCCTGGTCGGCAAGGATTTTCACAAGGTGCGTGATGCCCTGCTGGCAGAGATGCGGCAAACCCAGGAAAGCATCAATCAATTGATGTTGAGTGCACTAGATCTGGCCAACCAAACCTTCCAGGAGGCCGATGCTGGAGGAGATTATCTCTTGGCAGGACAAACCAATCTGATGGCCTATGCCGAAATGACGGATATCGATCGCTTGCGCCAGTTGTTTGATACCTTCAGCCGTAAGTGCGACATCCTGCATTTGCTCGACCAGGCAGCTCATGCCCAGGGTGTACAGATCTTCATTGGGGAAGAATCTGGCTATGAGGCGCTTGATGCCTGTAGTGTGGTGACATCACCTTATGAGGTGGATGGTGAGGTGTTGGGTGTGCTGGGTGTCATCGGCCCGACGCGTATGGCCTATGATCGACTTATCCCGCTGGTGGATGTCACTGCCAGATTGCTGGGTTGTGCCTTGAATCAAAACCAATAACCCCAATATCTACCAGCGTTATTGTTTTTATTCCTTGTTTATTTGTCTTAACCATATGATTTTAATGTATTTTTGGAGTTGTTATGAGTGAAGAAAGCACCGTGCCGGAAGCTGAGACAAGCGCTGTAGTTGAAGTTGCGCAGGAACAGTCGGAGCTTGAGGAGCAGGATCTGCAACGCCTGCTGGATGAAGCGCGCAAGATGGCTGATGAGCATTGGAACCATGTCCTGCGCCTGCAGGCCGAGCTGGAAATGGTCGCCGCCGGGCCGCGCGGGATGTGGAAAATGCTCATAAATATGCCCTGGAACGATTTGCCATTGAGTTATTACCGGTGCGCGACAGTCTCGAACTGGCGTTGGCGGCGATCGGTGCCGACAGTTCATTGGATCAATTGCGTGAAGGAACCGACCTGACTCTGAAGATGATGACCCAGGCCATGGAAAAATATGGCATCAAGGAAGTCTATCCGCTCGAACAGCCATTCAATCCCGAGCTGCACCAGGCCATGTCGGCGCAGGAAAGCGAGGATCATCCACCTAATAGCGTGTTGAACGTAATGCAAAAGGGCTACACCTTGAACGAGCGCCTGATTCGTCCGGCCTTGGTGGTGGTCAGCAAGGCGCCTGTTAATACCTGATTTTGTTTGCTGACCAGGAAAATTGCTTGAAAGATGGGGGAAAGCCCCTATTTAACACTTAGTTATTCAATCGGCCCTCAAAGCCTGGGCCAACAGACAATCGGAGAAGATAGATCATGGGCAAAATTATTGGCATAGACTTGGGCACCACCAATTCCTGTGTAGCGCTGACGGAAGGTGGCAAGCCGCGCATTATCGAAAACAGTGAAGGTGACCGCACCACGCCATCGGTGGTGGCTTTTGCGGAAGACGGCGAGATCATCGTCGGCCAGGCGGCCAAGCGACAGGCTGTTACCAATCCGGAAAACACACTGTTTGCCGTCAAACGCCTGATCGGTCGCCGCTTCAACGAAAAGGAAGTGCAGAAGGATATCAATCTGGTGCCCTACAAGATCATCAAGGCAGACAATAACGATGCCTGGGTGGAGGTGCGCGGGAAGAAAATGGCACCGCCGGAGATCTCTGCACGTGTGTTGATTAAGATGAAGAAGACTGCCGAGGATTATCTGGGGGAACCAGTGACCGAAGCGGTAATCACCGTGCCTGCCTATTTCAATGATTCCCAACGCCAGGCAACCAAGGACGCAGGCAAGATTGCCGGTCTTGATGTAAAGCGCATCATTAATGAGCCAACTGCCGCTGCGCTGGCATTTGGCATGGACAAGCAGGAAGGCGACCGCAAGATCGCCGTTTATGACCTGGGTGGCGGTACTTTCGATATCTCCATCATTGAGATCGCCGAGATCGATGGTGAACATCAGTTTGAGGTCTTGTCTACCAATGGTGATACTTTCCTCGGTGGTGAAGACTTTGACGTGCGCGTCATTGATTATCTGGCCGATGAGTTCAAGAAGGCCAATGGCATGGATCTGCGCGGCGATCCGCTGGCCATGCAACGACTGAAAGAAGCTGCGGAAAAGGCCAAAATTGAGCTGTCAACCAGCCAGCAGACTGATATCAATCTACCCTATATCACTGCCGATGCCGCCGGTCCGAAGCACCTCAATCTCAAGTTGACCCGCGCCAAGCTGGAGTCTTTGGTTGAAGACCTGGTTATGCGTAGCATCGAGCCCTGCAAGATTGCAGTGAAGGATGCCGGTGTTTCCTTGAGCGACATAAGCGATGTGATCCTGGTGGGCGGTCAGACCCGAATGCCCAAGGTGCAGGAGGTGGTGAAAAACTTCTTTGGCAAGGAACCACGCAAGGATGTCAACCCGGATGAGGCAGTGGCGATTGGTGCTTCGATTCAGGCTGGTGTATTGGGTGGTGAGGTCAAGGATGTATTGCTGCTTGATGTGACCCCGCTGTCCCTGGGAATCGAAACCATGGGCGGTGTGATGACTAAACTGATTGAAAAGAACACCACCATCCCAACCAAGGCCTCACAAATATTTTCCACTGCCGATGACAACCAAACAGCAGTTACGGTACATGCCCTGCAAGGTGAGCGCGAGATGGCCAGTGCGAATAAATCACTGGGCCGTTTTGATTTGACGGATATTCCACCAGCGCCACGTGGTATGCCGCAGATCGAAGTGACCTTTGATATCGATGCCAACGGTATTCTAAATGTCTCTGCCAAGGACAAGGGCACCGGCAAGGAACAAAAGATCGTCATTACGGCATCCAGCGGTCTGTCGGATGATGAAGTACAACGCATGGTGCAGGATGCCGAGGCACATGCAGATGAAGACAAGAAATTCCACGAGCTGGTAACGGCGCGTAATCAGGCAGATAACATGATCCATGCCACCCGCAAATCTATGACGGAGCTGGGTGACAAGCTGGAAGCTGGCGAGAAGGAGCACATCGAATCAGCCATCAAGGAGCTGGAAGAGGTGATGAAGGGCGATGACAAGGATGCTATTGAGGCCAAGACCCAGGCATTGACGACTGCCTCAGGCAAGATGGCCGAGCGCCTTTATGCCGAGCAGCAGGGTGCCGCCGCTGGCGGTGATGCTGGTGCTGGTGGTGAACAGCCTGCTGGTGACGGTGCCGATGATGTGGTCGACGCCGAGTTTGAAGAAGTGGACGACAACAATAAATAATTGAGCCTCAGTTGAGCCTCAGTGGGTGATAATAATGACAAGGGGCAAGCGCAGGCTTGACCCCTTGTTGTTTTTATAGAAATAAAAGCTGGAAAGAAGTTTTATGAGCAAACGCGATTATTACGAAATATTGGGCGTGGCCAAGGGTGCCAGCGAGGCTGAGATTAAAAAGGCCTTCAAGCGAATGGCGATGAAATACCATCCAGATCGCAATCCGGATGACAAGAGCGCAGAAGAAAAATTCAAAGAGGCCAAGGAAGCCTATGATATTTTGACTGATGCACAAAAACGTGCCGCTTATGATCAGTTTGGTCATGCAGGTGTCGACCCGAGCATGAGTGCGGCTGGTGGTGCTGGCCCTGGCGGGGCCAGTTTTTCGGATGTCTTCGGCGATGTCTTTGGCGATATATTTGGTGGCGCAGCAGGTGGGCGTGGTGGTAGTCGCGCCTATCGAGGCAATGATCTGCGCTATAACCTGGAGTTGTCGCTGGAAGACTCGGTAATGGGCACAACGGTGAAAATCCGTGTGCCAACGCTGGTTGAGTGTGATGAATGTAATGGCTCCGGGGCGAAGAAAGGCACTACACCACAGACCTGCCCCACCTGTCATGGGCATGGTCAGGTACGCATGCAGCAAGGCTTCTTTTCCTTGCAGCAAACCTGCCCGCGCTGTCATGGTAGCGGCAAGATCATTACAGATCCATGTGGTAAGTGCCACGGGCAAGGCCGTGTGCAGGAGCAAAAGACCTTGTCTGTAAAGGTTCCGGCTGGTGTCGATGATGGTGATCGGATCCGTTTGAGCGGCGAAGGCGAGGCTGGTTTGCACGGCGGTCCTGCCGGTGATCTGTATGTGCAGATTCATGTGCGCAAACACCCGATTTTCACGCGCGATGAAAACAATCTCAGCTGTGAGATGCCAATTAGTTTTGTTACTGCCGCGCTTGGTGGTGAGCTTGAGGTACCGACTCTTGGCGGGCGGGTGAAACTTAAAATTCCTGCCGAGACACAAAGTGGCCGCTTGTTTCGCTTGTGTGGCAAGGGTGTCAAGTCGGTGCGTGGCGGTGAGGTCGGTGATCTTATCTGTAGAGTGGTGGTGGAGACTCCGGTTAATCTGACCACTAAACAAAAAGAAGCGCTGACTGAATTCGAGGCCAGTCTGAACGGTAGCCGCCATAGCCCCAAGGCCAGTTCCTGGCTGGATGGGGTGAAGAAATTCTTTGAAGACATGAAGCCATAGTGCAAGCCGCGTAAGGTTGAATTTTGGAGGATACGCAGTGAACAGACCGTTAAATAAAATCACTAATAATCGTCGGCGTGTCATTAAGAGCATGTTGGCTGTCGCCGCTGCGTTGACCTTGGGTGCCGTGCAGGCCGATGATGAGCTGCGTTTTCCTGGTGATGAGCCAAACCACAAAATCGTCTATCAATTCAACAGCGCCGACCCTGGTTATCAGGATCACGTTATCTTTTCTGTTGGTGCGGTGCTGCGCAAATACGGTGATGATGTGAAGATAGTCGTGGTGGCAATAGGCGAGGGGATCCATCTGCTGGGCAAGAAACCAGGTCGGCCTGTGAAAGAGGAGCTGCGCCAACGGGCATCTTCACTGGCGCAATATGGTGTTGAATTTCATGCCTGCGGCAACACGATGAAATCACTCGGTTGGACTAAAGATGATTTGCTGCCATTCGCCACCGAGGTCGAGGTGGGTGCGGCTGATCTGATGGAATTACAGGAACAGGGTTACGCCTACATAAGTTGGTAAAGGCATGAATAATATGATTCGAGTTGCAGTTACCGGCGCTGCCGGGCGAATGGGTCGGGTGTTGATTGAGGCATGTCAGCAGGCTGAAGGGTTGGTGTTGGGTGCGGCCATTGAGCGGCCTGGCAGTTCGGTTATCGGCGTGGATGCAGGCGAGTTGGCGGGTATCGGCCACAATGGCATAGCTGTGGTTGATGATCTGGCGGCCGCCATGGCAGATTTTGATGTGTTGATAGACTTTACCCGCCCTGAGGTGACAATGAGTAATCTTGCCCTCTGTCAGGCGGCTGGTAAGCGTATGGTGATCGGCACTACGGGCCTGGATGATGTGCAGAAAAACAGCCTGGCACAGGCCGCTGGTGCTATCGGTATCGTGTTTGCACCAAATATGAGCGTAGGCGTTAATCTGTGCCTCAAGTTATTGAATATGGCGGCGCGGGTGTTGGGTGATGAGGTGGATATCGAGATTATCGAAGCCCATCATCGTTACAAGGTCGATGCCCCATCCGGCACGGCCTTGGCTATGGGCGAGACAGTAGCTAATGCTTTGGGGCGTGATCTCAAGGAATGTGCCGTGTATGGTCGGCAGGGGTATACCGGCGAGCGTGAGCGCAAAACCATAGGCTTTGAGACCATTCGTGCCGGCGATATCGTTGGTGATCACACGGTTTTATTTGCCGCTATGGGCGAGCGGGTGGAAATTACCCATAAGGCATCCAGTCGCATGACATTTGCCAAGGGCGCTGTGCGTGCGGCGCAGTGGCTTATGCAGCAAAAAACTGGTTTGTATGATATGCAGGATGTGCTCGGTCTTAAGTCATAAAATTGCACGTTTGCGCGCCTTCCGTTAGAATTCGCCATCACCTGAACGCCCGGACTTCATCCACCTGCTGCAGTACTGTGAGCTTGATAATCTGACAGTGCCGTATCCGGTTCTGCTGCCCGAGGCTATATTTCTGAATCCGAGCGGGAAGGGTCTATCCAGACCCTTCCCGTTTTGCACATATAGACTTTGTACTTTTGGAGGTTACCTTGCGGCAACTGGCCCTGCTGGCACTTGAGGATGGCTCCCTGTTTTGGGGTGAGTCGATCGGTAGTGAAGGACAGACAGTTGGCGAGGTGGTATTCAATACTGCCATGAGCGGATACCAGGAAATCCTCACCGATCCATCCTGCGCCCGTCAGATCGTCACCATGACCTATCCACATATCGGCAATGCGGGCACTAATAGCGAGGATGAAGAGTCCTCACAGCTGCATGTGGCCGGGCTGGTGAGCCGTGAACTATCGGCGATCGCCAGCAATTGGCGCAGCCAATTGCCTCTGGATGAATATCTGCGGCGTAATAAAGTCGTCGCCATTCATGGTATCGACACTCGTCGCCTGACACGCATCCTGCGTGAGCAGGGCGCCAAAAACGGCTGCATTGTTGCTGGTGCCGATATCAATGCCGAGGCTGCTGTTGAGGCGGCCAGAAATTTTTCTGGCATCAAGGGTATGGATCTGGCCAGGGAGGTCAGCACCAGGTCGCCGTATGAATGGAAGCAGGGAGGATGGAGCCTAAACGGTGGGCTACCGGAACCTGCTGCGTCGCCGGAGAAAGATTGGTCTTTCCATGTAGTAGCCTACGATTTTGGCGTAAAGCGCAATATCCTGCGGATGTTGGTGGATCGCGGCTGTCGGGTGACTGTAGTACCAGCGCAGACCTCGGCAGAGGAGGTTATTAAATTAAAGCCGGACGGTATTTTTCTTTCCAGCGGCCCAGGTGATCCTGAGCCATGCACATATGCTATCGAGGCGATCAAGACATTGGTCGAGGCCAATATCCCGACCTATGGGATCTGTCTGGGTCATCAGTTATTGGCACTGGCCTCTGGCGCGCGCACGCTAAAGATGAAATTTGGTCATCATGGCGCCAATCATCCGGTACAGGAACTGGCCACCGGCCAGGTGATGATTACCAGCCAGAATCACAGTTTTGTTGTGGACGAATCTTCCTTGCCTGCCAATCTAAAGGCTACTCACCGATCACTGTTTGATGGCACCTTGCAGGGGATTGAGCGCACAGATAAACCTGCCTTCAGTTTCCAGGGACATCCAGAGGCAGGCCCAGGCCCGCATGATGTGGCCGAGCTCTTTGATCGTTTCCTTGGATTGATGAAAAGTGCCAGGTAATAAATGGTCAGCGACAGCTCAGACCACTGATCATTTTCAGCTTGCAGCATATAACCCGTGACCTAATCATGCCAAAACGTACAGATATACACAGCATTCTCATTATCGGCGCCGGCCCTATCGTTATCGGTCAGGCCTGCGAGTTTGACTACTCCGGTGCACAGGCGTGCAAGGCGCTGAAGGAGGAAGGGTATCGGGTAATTCTGGTTAACTCCAATCCAGCTACGATCATGACTGATCCGGAGATGGCCGATGCCACTTATATTGAGCCGGTAGTCTGGCAGACGGTAGCCAAGATCATCGAAAAGGAACGCCCGGACGCCTTGTTGCCTACCATGGGCGGTCAGACTGCCTTGAACTGTGCGTTGGATCTGGCCAAGCATGGCGTGCTGGAAAAATTTGGCGTCGAGATGATCGGTGCCAAACGGGATTCCATCGACAAGGCAGAGGATAGGGATCGTTTCCGCAAGGCGATGAAAAAAATTGGCCTGGATATGCCACGTTCTGCGATTGCGCACAGTCTGGAAGAGGCCCTGCAGGTGCAGGCGCAGATCGGTTTTCCGACTATTATTCGTCCTTCCTTCACCATGGGTGGATCTGGCGGTGGCATTGCCTACAATCGGCAGGAATTTGTCGAGATTTGTGAACGCGGGCTGGACCTTTCGCCGACCAATGAGCTGTTGATCGAGGAATCGGTACTCGGCTGGAAAGAGTATGAAATGGAGGTGGTGCGTGACTGTAAGGATAATTGCATCATCATCTGCTCGATTGAAAATCTTGATCCGATGGGTGTACACACGGGGGATTCCATTACTGTCGCGCCAGCCCAGACCTTGACGGATCGTGAATACCAAATCATGCGCCATGCCTCATTGGCAGTGCTGCGCGAGATTGGTGTCGATACTGGCGGTTCAAATGTGCAATTTGCCGTCAATCCAGCCGATGGGCGTTTGATCATCATCGAGATGAATCCGCGTGTCTCGCGTTCTTCGGCACTGGCGTCTAAGGCAACCGGCTTTCCCATTGCCAAGGTGGCGTCAAAATTGGCGGTGGGCTATACGCTGGATGAATTACAGAATGATATTACTGGTGGCGCAACGCCAGCCTCATTTGAGCCGACTATCGACTACGTCGTTACCAAGGTGCCGCGTTTTACTTTCGAGAAATTCCCTAAGGCTGATCCACGTCTGACCACCCAGATGAAATCTGTAGGTGAGGTGATGGCAATTGGGCGCACCTTTCAGGAATCTTTGCAAAAGGCCTTGCGTGGTCTGGAGACAGGTCGTGACGGCCTTGATGAGGTGCTCGATACTACGGCCGAGAATGCTATGGAGCGTCTGCGCCAGGAGTTGCGCGTGCCCAGCGCAGAGCGTTTATGGTACGTGGGTGATGCCTTCCGTGTTGGCTTGAGCGTGGCCGATGTGCATGATCTGACCAAGATAGACCCCTGGTTTTTGGTGCAGATCGAGGAGCTTATCAAGCTGGAGCAGGAGCTGCGCGGTCAAGCCATCGGGAGCCTGGACAAGGCAAGTCTTTATCGGCTGAAACGTAAGGGGTTTTCCGATCGTCGTCTTGCTCATCTATTAAATGTGCATGAAGGTGAGTTGCGCCAGCGTCGCCATCAACTCGGTGTGCGTCCGGTGTACAAGCGCGTCGATACATGTGCCGGTGAATTTGCCTCCTCTACTGCCTATATGTATTCCACCTATGAGGAAGAATGCGAGTCAAAGCCAACACAACGCGAGAAAATCATGGTGTTGGGTGGTGGCCCGAATCGCATCGGTCAGGGCATAGAGTTTGATTATTGTTGTGTGCATGCCGCGCTTGCCATGCGTATGGATGGTTATGAGACCATCATGGTCAATTGCAATCCTGAAACTGTATCCACTGATTATGATACTTCCGATCGCTTGTACTTCGAGCCGCTGACCCTGGAAGATGTGCTGGAGATCATCCACCTGGAGCAACCGAAAGGTGTGATCGTGCAATACGGCGGGCAGACTCCGCTCAAGCTGGCGCGTGATCTGGAGGCAAGTGGTGCACCCATTATAGGCACCTCGCCTGATTCTATCGATCTGGCTGAGGATCGTGAACGATTCCAACAGATGATCGACAAACTGGGCCTGCGTCAGCCGCCCAACCGCACAGCGCGCAATCCAGAAGATGCCGTAAGGCTGGCAGAGGAGATCGGCTATCCGCTGGTGGTGCGCCCTTCCTATGTGTTGGGTGGTCGTGCCATGGAGATCGTCTATAACGAGGCTGAACTGTGTACCTATATGCGCGATGCGGTGAAGGTCTCAAATGAGTCACCTGTGTTGCTGGATAGTTTTCTTGATGATGCCGTGGAAGTGGACGTGGATGCCATTTGTGATGGCAAGGATGTGCTGATCGGCGGCATCATGGAACATATCGAGCAGGCGGGCGTGCATTCAGGTGATTCGGCCTGTTCTCTGCCGCCATACAATCTGAGTGCTGCCGTGCAGGATAAGTTGCGCGAGCAAATGCGTGCCATGGCCAGGGAATTGCAGGTGGTTGGCCTGATGAACACGCAGTTTGCCATCCAGGGTGATACGGTCTATGTGCTGGAGGTTAATCCACGCGCCTCCCGTACCGTGCCGTTTGTCTCCAAGGCGACGGGTATGCCATTGGCCAGAATTGCTGCACGTTGTATGGTGGGGCAAAGCCTGGTCAGCCAGCAGGCAACTCGTGAAATCGTGCCCGGTTATTATTCAGTGAAAGAGGCGGTCTTTCCTTTCATCAAATTTCCTGGCGTGGATCCCATTTTGGGGCCGGAAATGAAATCCACCGCCGAGGTGATGGGCATAGGCCGCAGTTTTGCCGAGGCCTATTATAAATCCCAGATTGGCGCTGGTGTTTTGTTGCCCAAGGGCGGCAAGGCCTTTGTCAGTATGCGTGATGCCGACAAACCTGGCGCAGTACAGGTATGTCGTTACTTGCTGGATATGGGTTTTGAGATCCTGGCGACCCGTGGTACCGGGCGGGTGCTGGCGGAGGCTGGTCTTCCGTTTACCAGAGTCAATAAAGTGACCGAGGATCGCCCGCATATTGTCGATATGATTAAAAATGGTGAGGTCAGCCTGATTGCAAATACCACAGAAGACAGGCAAGCGGTGTCCGATTCCTTTCTCATCCGTCGCGAAGCGGTACAACATAAGGTGACCTATACCACTACTCTGGCTGGAGCTCTGGCCACCGCCAAGGCCTTGATGCAAAGCGAGACCAGTGGTATCAATCGAATACAGGATTTGCATCTGGAGTTGCCTTTATGAACAAGACACCAATGACCTTGCGTGGCGCTGAGCGCCTGCGCGAAGAATTACATGAATTGAAAATGGTGACGCGGCCAAAAATCATTGCCGCTATCGCCGAGGCTCGCGCTCACGGTGATCTAAAGGAAAACGCTGAATACCACGCGGCGCGTGAGCAGCAGAGCTTTTCCGAAGGTCGTATCCAGGAGATCGAGGGCAAGCTGTCCAATGCACAGATCATCGATCCAGCCACGCTTAATGCGGGCGGCAAGGTGGTTTTTGGTGCCACTGTTGTGCTGCTTGAACTTGAAACCGAGGCCGAGGTTAGTTATCAGATCGTCGGCGAGGATGAGGCTGATATCAAAGAGGGACGTATTTCAATCATATCACCGGTTGCCAGGGCGATGATCGGCAAGCAAGAAGGTGATGAAGTTCAGGTGCAGACTCCGGGCGGCCTGCGTGAATACGAGGTCGTTGAGGTGCGTTACGAATAAGCAGCTCAGGCTTTATTTGTTGTTGATTTAGTTCAAGCAGGCAGCTGTAGCTGGGGTTTTTTGACCTTGCGGTATATTACTACTATATGGCCGATACTCTGTACCAGTTCGCAGTCAGCTTTCTCGCATAATTCGCGCATCATTATCTCGCGCTTTTGACGATCCTCGGCATTGACACGAACCTTGATCAGCTCGTGGTGTTCCAGGGTGGTATCAAGCTCAGCAAGCAGTGCGGTACTCAATCCAGCATTACCAATAATGACTACTGGTTTAAGGCTGTGGGCCAGTTTGCGCAGGTGACTTTTTTGCTTTTGGTTCAGAGGCATGACGGCTGACTTTTCGTGAGATCGTTTGGTATAGGCGGCGCAGTCTAACCTGTTTGCCAGTGCTGCACTAGACCAAGCTTCTTCTAATCAAGCCCTATCTAATACAGAACATGAGGAGTGTTTATAACACTGCTTGAATTTAACTCGTAAGTATAGGCAGACAAGAGAATATCTATTCAGTCATCTTGCGCCTTGTCCCCGGTCTAACATTCGCTGCGCCATTACCTTGTACCCCCTGCTGAAACATGCCGGCTTGCTGATAAACGCCTCGTCCGCGTATGGCACAGAACCAGGTCTCATCCCCACCAAGCATGTTCTGTACGATACCCACCTCTGCCCAAGGCTGTTGTCCTGTGGGTCGGCCACAGAAAAACAGCTCTTGAATGTCAGTTGTACGTTGGCAGATATCAGTGTCGTTTGCCATCTCCCATGGCGGCGGATGGATCCACTTCTATCATTGCTGGTAGTGAATGAGCTATGCCTTGATGACAATCGATACAGGTCTTGCCAGCGTCAAAGCCTTCAATATGCTGCATGCGCCCACGGCGTCCCTGCTTGGTATAGTCCATGGATTCAAGGTCATGGCAGTTGCGACATTCACGCGAGTCTGTTTTCTTCATTGAGTGCCATACATTTCGTGCCAGCTGGAGCCGTTTGGCTTCGAATTTTTCCGGTGTATTGATGCTGCCCAGAAGTTTATGCAGCACCTCATTGCTGGCCTGGATCTTGCGTACCATTTTGTGTGTCCATTCTTTTGGCACATGGCAGTCCGGGCAGGTTGCACGCACGCCAGAGCGGTTATTGTAGTGGATGGTGTTTTTGTATTCGCGGTATACATTTTCCTCCATTTCGTGGCAGGAGATGCAAAACTGCTCCGTATTGGTCGCCTCTAATACGGTATTGAAACCACCCCAGAATATTACGCCGACAACGATGCCAAGACCCAGCAGGGAGCCTGTGGCATAGCGGGTGCTGGGACGTCCAAGTGCTTTCCACCAGCGCGTCAGGATGTTTTTGTCTTCATTTACACTAGACATAACTGCCTCTCGTTTTAGATTTCGTTGTCACAGAGAATTTTTCCGCCAGATGGCATGCAATCCATTAGCAACACTGATCAACGGTTGCTGATGGCGCGCAGTGGCTGGAAATCATTCCCTACCAGGGGATCTCTTGCATCGGCCTGGGGGGCGTGACATTGAGTACAGAAATAGCGCCTGGCCGAGACGTTGGCCAGGTCGTTGCCTTCCTGGTCGGCAAAATGTGTCTGGCTGATTTTGGTGGCTCTTTTATCCCTGTAGTTGGCCCAGCTATGGCAGGTGAGGCACTTGTTTACCTTCAGGTTGATGGTGTAACCCTCTACAGTATGCGGCACCATGGGTGGCTGCTGCACGTAATCACGCGGGATCGGGTCTCGGTCTTGCCATTGAACCACTTCATTGGTGGCTGACCAGATGTCGCCATCACCACGCAGTGAAGCTGACTCGGCGGCGTGAGCTGTGGTGAACCCCAATAGCCCTACCGTCAGTATGCCGCTCAATACCAGGAATTTGTTCATGGCCTTACCTCCGTTTTTTGCATAACAGGTTTGCATAGTGAATGATCGAATCGATGGTTGTAGCGGAAGACGTTTTCGCTGCATATATCGATGCAGCGTCCGCAGTTAGTGCAGTTGCCCGACAGGATTACCGGGCTTTGGCCCAGCGTCTCCCCCTTGAGTGCTGGTCGGATTACCTGTGGTTCGGGACAGACCATAAAGCAATCCATGCAATCATCGCAGCGGTGGCGCGCGCTGGCGCTGACACGCAACAGGGCATGGTGACCCAGCAGGCTGTAGAACGCGCCCACTGGGCATAGATGGCCACACCAGCCACGCCGACTGACGAACAGATCGAACAGGAAGATGGCCAATATCAGTAACCACCCAAGCCCCATGCCGAAGATCAGGCCGCGATAGATGATGGTTACCGGATTTACCAACTCCCAGACCAGGGTGCCGGTGAATAGTGCCAGCAGTAGTGTTGTGACAAGAACCCAATAGCGGGTGTTGCGGGCAAACTGTGCGGTGCGTTTGATATCAAGGCGTCGATGTAACCAGGCAGCTGTATCGGTAATGATGTTGACGGGACAGACCCAGGCGCAGTATGTACGGCCTCCTACCAGCAGATAGAACAGCAACACGATCAGCGCCCCGACAAGTGCGGTGGTTTCCAGCGCATGGTAGGTGAGCAGGGTTTGCAGGGCCAGGTATGGATCGGTTAATGGCAGCACATCGAGTGTCAGACTGGAGGCTATGTTGCCTTTGACGATCCATATGCCGACCAATGGGCCGAGCAAGAACAGGGTCAACAGTGTGGTTTGCATTAGACGGCGTAATAGCAGCCATTGATGTGCCCGCCACCTTCCCTTGGCGTTGATGGCTTTTTGACCAAGGCTGGTTTTGAATTTTTTCATAACCCCCCCTTGCCACGCCTGAGGGTTTCCAGTGGATTAGTGCCATAGGGTGGAGGAGTAGCTGATTCCTCCAGGATCAGGCCACGACCTTCATGATCGTATTGCACGTCTTTCGGCAGGTTGTAGCTGTGTTTTTGATCCGGGGTGACCAGGCTGCCACCGGCGGCATCTTTTTCCCGCCAGCCCAAACGGTAGTGCTGGCCGAGCATGCCTTTGGCCAGGTGGATTGGTATTATTTTGATTGCCGCCTCGTCAAGGATGCATGATTTTTCACACTTGCCACAGCCGGTACAGGCAGCTGAATGCACCACTGGAATGAACAGTGCGTGCTTGCCGGAGCGTGGATTGTGCAGCATGTCGAGTGTGAGCGCCTTGCCACGTACGGGGCAGACGTTGAAGCATACTTCACAGCGCAATCCATGAAAGGCTATGCAGCTTTCCTGATCGATCAATACGGCAAGTCCCATGCGTGCCTCATCGATGTCAGTGAGGCCATGATCGAGTGCGCCAGTAGGGCAGGCCTTGACACAAGGGATGTCCGGGCACATCTCGCATGGTATTTCACGGGCGATGAAATATGGTGTGCCCATCGCTACCTTGTCGCCCAGCTCAGCCAGCTTCAGTGTGTCGTAGGGGCAGTCGCGCACACAGAGGCCGCAACGTATGCAGGCACCGAGAAAGTCATCTTCTGCCCGCGCCCCTGGCGGTCGCAGCGCCTCTGCCGGTAATGATGTGGCCTGGCGCGAGTAGATACTCATGCCTGTACCGAGCAGGGCGACACCACACGCGGTTCTGGCCATATCGACCAGAAAGCCGCGTCGTGTTTTGTTTGTGCGCTGCATTGCCATCGTGTGCCTGCCTGAGGCCTAAGCCCTGGTCACGCGCACAGCGCTCTTCTTGAAGTCAGTTTCCTTGGACAACGGACAGGTAGCATCGGCTACCAGCTTGTTGACCAGCCGACCGGCATCAAAGAAGGGTATGAAGATCAGGCCTTTTGGTGGATGGTTGCGGCCGCGTGTTTCCACCATCAAGGTGATCTCGCCACGACGACTTGCCACACGCGCCATCATGCCGCGGCGCAGGCCGCGCGACTTGGCATCTTCCGGGTGCATGAAGACCACGGCATCGGGGAAGGCGCGATACAATTCAGGCACGCGGCGCGTCATTGAACCGGAGTGCCAATGTTCCAACACTCGACCGGTACACATCCACATGTCGTAATCCTTGTCTGGTGCCTCGTGCGGTGGCTCATAGGGCAGGGCGAAGATGTTGGCCTTGCCATCCTTGTTGCCATAGAACTGCACTCCGGCATTTGCAGGGACATGCGGGTCGTAGCCTTCGCGATAACGCCACAGTGTTTCCTTGCCATTGATCACCGGCCAGCGCATGCCACGTACACGGTGATAGGTGTCAAAATCTCCGAGCTCGTGTCCTTTACCGCCCTCCAAGCCAAAACGACGGTATTCTTCGAACAGTCCTTTTTGTACGTAGTAGCCGAAGTGTTCCGACTCATCGTTGTCATAGATGTTGCCGGCAGTATCGGTAATTTGTTGCTTGGGGAATTGATCGATCTGGCCGTTGGCAAATAATACTTCGTACAAGGTCTTGTCTTTGTATTCAGGCATCTTGTCCAGCAATTCGCCAGGCCAAACCTCGTCGGTCTTGAAATATTTGGAAAATTCCATGAGCTGCCAGACATCTGAGCGAGATTCGCCAGGTGCTTTTACCTGTTGACGCCAGAACTGACCACGCCGTTCGGCATTACCGTATGCACCTTCCTTTTCTACCCACATTGCCGTGGGCAGGATCAGATCGGCGGCCATTGCCGAGACAGTTGGCTAGGGATCGGAGACAACGATAAAGTTGGCGGGATTGCGCCAGCCTGGATAGATCTCATGATTGATATTGGGACCGGCCTGCATGTTGTTGTTGCACATCTGCCAGTAGCAATTCATCTTGCCGTCGTTCAGCATGCGCTGCATCAGCACGGCGTGGAAACCCACCTTGGGATTGATCGACCCTTCCGGTAGTTTCCATATTTTTTCGGCAAATGCCCGGTGTTGCGGATTCATAACCACCATATCGGCTGGCAGACGGTGTGCAAAGGTGCCTACCTCGCGCGCCGTGCCGCAGGCCGAAGGCTGACCGGTGAGTGAAAAGGGCCCGTTGCCAGGTTCCGAAATTTTGCCGGTAAGCAGATGGATGTTATAGACAAGATTGTTTACCCAAGTGCCACGGGTATGTTGATTGAAACCCATGGTCCAGTAAGACACTACCTTGGTCTTGGGATCGGCGTAGATCTTTGCCAATTCAATGAGCTGCTCTTTGGGTACACCTGAGATCTGGCTGGCCTTCTCCACCGTGTATTCAGCGACAAAATCCTTGAATTCCTCGAAGCTTATTGGTGTGGATGCACCAGGGTTGCCTTTGGGTTTGCCATCTTCGCCAGGGTAGCCGTTGTTGCTGGCAGCCTGTTCGCGTGGGTCGTTGGGGCGCAGGCCATAACCAATGTTGTCTACACCTTTCTTAAAGTTGACATGTTTTGCAATAAAATCCTGATTGACCGCGCCATTTTGAATGATGTAGTTGGCAATGAAGTTGAGGATAGCCAGATCAGATTGTGGCTGGAAAATAATGGGCAGGTCGGCCAGCTCGAAACTGCGGTGTTCAAAGGTAGACAGCACGGCTACCTTGACATGCGATGCTGTTAGGCGGCGGTCAGTCAGACGTGACCACAGGATTGGGTGCATCTCCGACATATTAGAGCCCCATAATACGAATGCATCAGCGTGTTCCAGATCGTCGTAACAGCCCATCGGCTCGTCCATACCGAAGGTACGCATGAATCCAGCGACCGCCGAGGCCATGCAGTGGCGGGCATTGGGGTCGAGATTGTTGGAAAGAAAACCGGCCTTGAAAAGCTTGGCGGCGGCATAGCCTTCCCAGATGGTCCACTGGCCTGAGCCGAACATGCCAATGCCACTGGGGCCTTTTTCCTTCATTGTCTGCTTGAATTTTTCGGCCATGATGCTGAAGGCCTGATCCCAGCTTATGGGGGAGAACTCACCTTCCTTGTCGAACTTGCCGTTCTTCATGCGTAATAAAGGTGTAGTCAGGCGATCGGTGCCGTAGAGGATCTTGGCCAGAAAATAACCCTTGATACAATTGAGGCCACGGTTTACTGGCGCATCAGGGTCACCCTGGGTTGCCACTATGCGACCATCTTTGGTGCCTACCAGTACACTGCAACCAGTACCACAGTAGCGGCAGGCAGCCTTGTCCCAGCGGATCCTGGTCTCGGTAGAGGCCTGCGCTGGGCTGAAACCTGGCAGGGTGATCCCTGCTGCTGCCGCAGTGGCAACAGCTGCATTGCTCTTGATGAAATCTCGTCTGGTCAGTTTCATAGCAAAGCCTCCTGATTGGCAACATCGTTTTCGAAATGGTGGTAAATCAGTGACGCGGACAGTACCCCGTCGATGTCATACAGGCGCATCATGCTTTCACCTTTTATTTGTGAGTTACTTTCATCCACAGTCAAGATCAGCCTGCCATCGGGAATGACGGCATGAACTTCGACACCTTTTAGCTGAGCCAGCTGCATTTGTACCGAGCCCAACTTTTCCGTCTTGGCATGTACGAGCAGACCGACGATAGAGATATCTGTCTGATTTTTAGTGTTGGCGTTATTGGTCATGCAAGTACCTCGCTTGGGGTGTATCCATGGAGCAGACAATAGCGTCTGCAGGACAGGGTGCGACACAGGCGCCACAGCCGTTGCACAGTGCTGTAATGACTTCCGCTGTGGCTGTGTGGCCAGCGGTGGCACGGAAGTGGATTGCGTGCGTCTCACATTGATCTGCACAACTGCGGCAGATCACGCCGTGCTGGGTCAGGCAGGAGTTATTGATGATGGCGTAAAGTTGCCAGGGAGCCTCACCTTCATATGCACGCAGCGCGCCGGGTGCGCAGCTATCCAGGCAGGCACGGCAGAAGGTGCACTCGCCGCGTTGGAAATCAACCTTGGGAAAGCCGCCGCGACCTGTGTTGAGTAGACCCTGTGGGCAGGCGCTGATACACTGGTTGCAGCGTGTGCAGCGTTTAACGAATAGCCATTCTTCCAATGCCCAGGGCGGCCGGACATGGCGCCGACTGCCGCGAATGTCGCCACGCAGGAATTCTGCTCTGCTGATTGTCATTGTCTCTTTCATGCGAACATGCAACCTTTCATGTCAATTAGCACATTTACAATACGCGTATAAACATTATGGCTTTGTCCAGGGTGTCGACTTGATGCATGTCAAGCATGATTGGCGCTAAACTGTTCAGCGCAATAGCGCATAAAAAAAACATTTGTAAATTCAATTAGATATCAAGATATGGCGTATTTGTGCCACCAAAGAGGTACTACCTATGAGGTAATTATCTACCACCAAAAACTTAATTCCCTGTCTCTAATGTTCGCTTGCATCAAGGCTATGGAATGGTTTAAACATCTTGGTCATGAACACTACACTCAAAGATGTCTATGGCCGCAGCATCAGTTATCTGCGCCTTTCGGTTACCGATCGCTGTGATTTGCGCTGTTTTTACTGTCTGCCGCAAGGTTTCAGCGACTTTGAGGTGCCTGAGCACTGGCTTGATTTTGCTGAAGTAGAGCGTGTGGTCAGTGCTTTTGCGGAGTTGGGCGTGCAGCGTGTGCGGCTGACCGGTGGCGAGCCACTGGTGCGCAGGGACTTGCCCGAGTTGGCTGCACAATTGTCAGCAATTCCCGGAATAGAGGATCTGTCGCTATCGACCAATGCCGTGCAATTGTCCAGGCATGCTCAGGCGCTG
The DNA here is from genome assembly GCA_041678005.1 of Thiohalomonadaceae bacterium. Taxonomy (GTDB): domain Bacteria; phylum Pseudomonadota; class Gammaproteobacteria; order Thiohalomonadales; family Thiohalomonadaceae; genus Sulfurivermis. The sequence continues at coordinate 26,436 of JBAYOW010000013.1, read as the reverse complement.
CGACAGGCAGGCGTATCAAGGCTTAATATCAGCCTTGATTCTTTGCAGCCGGACAGATTCAAGCAGATTACCGGCGGGCCGCTGGAGAAAGTATTGCGTGGATTACAGAGCGCAAAACTGGCTGGTTTTCAACCCATCAAGATCAATATGGTGGTGATGAATGGCCTCAATGATGATGAAATCGAGGCAATGGTGGCGTTTTGCATAGAGCATGGCTTTACTCTGCGTTTCATTGAAACCATGCCCATGGGGGAGACCGGCCGCGATGCCAGTCGATATTTTCTGGGTTTGCAAGAGGTGCGTGCGCGGCTGGAAAAGAGTTTTTCCCTGATAGATGCCACTATGCCGGGGGGCGGTCCGGCCAGGTATGTGCAAGTGGTTGGCACCGATCTCAAGCTGGGTTTCATTACTCCCATCTCACAGCATTTCTGCGATACCTGTAATCGTGTGCGGCTGGGTGTTGATGGCACCCTTTATCTATGTCTCGGTCAGGAGCATAGCGTGCCGTTACGTCCTCATCTGCGCCAGGGCATTTCCCAAGAAGGGCTGGTGGAAATTCTGTTTGACGCAATTTCTCGCAAGCCATACAGACACGAATTTAAGGAAAACCCTAGCCAAACCATCCGCTTCATGGGGCAAACCGGCGGTTGATCCATTCCCCGTAAGTCATGTTTTCGTTACGCCCGTGGCGTCTCCAGCGGCAGGATTGACCCTGCACTTGGTACCAAGTCTACGTAGTACGCGTTCATCGTGCACATTAGCATGATATTATTGATGGACTGGTAGCCCTTAGAGCAGGTCGCGTATCTGTTCATAATGGAACGCCTGGTCGCCGTATATTTCACCAGGGAGCGCGAATGATGGCGCAGTGAACATGGACCGAGCTTAGCCTTGATGTTATCGATTATTTTTATTTCGGGTTTATTTGATGAAACGCAGCAAGAGCAGCACACGCTGGCTCAAGGAACATTTTGACGATATTTATGTAAAGCGGGCTCAGCAGGAAGGCTATAGAGCGCGTGCTGTATACAAACTACAGGAAATCAATGACAAGGAACGCTTGTTCAAACCTGGCATGACCGTACTTGATTTGGGGGCCGCGCCAGGCAGTTGGTCACAGATGGCCGCTGACCATGTGGGTAAACAAGGGCGAGTGATTGCGCTGGATATTTTGCCTATGGTGCCATTGCCCGAGGTTGAGATTCTCACGGGTGATTTTCGTGAGGATGAAATACTGGAGCAATTATTGGCGTTGATCGGCGAGCGGCCGGTGGATATTGTTTTGTCGGATATGGCCCCCAATATCAGTGGCATGAGCTCGGTGGATTTGCCGCGTGCCATGTATTTGGTGGAGTTGGCACTGGATTTATGTCATACCGTGCTCAAGCCGGGTGGCGATTTTGTCGCCAAGGTATTTCAGGGACCCGGCTCTGATGAGTTCATCAAGAGCCTGCGTCAGCGGTTTGCCAAGGTGATTGTTCGTAAGCCAGCTGCCTCGCGCCCACGTTCGCGAGAGGTATATGTGGTGGCAAGGAACTTTTCAATAGAGTAACTTATCCTAATCAATTAACGATTAATGTAGGCAAAGAAAGTGCTGGCAGATGGTCAGCCGGAGGATTGCTTTGAACGACATGGCAAAAAATATCATCCTGTGGGTGGTTATCGCCGTTATTCTGATGACAGTGTTCAATAATATTGGACAGCAACGTCAGACTAGCCAACCGCTGGAATACTCCCAGTTCATCGATGATGTGCGCGCAGGCCGCATCAAAAGCGTAGAGATCGAGGGTCGTACGATTATCGGCACACGCGAGGGCGGTGATCGTTTCATGACTTATGCGCCAGATGATCCTGGCCTGATGGCCGATCTGCACAACAGTAACGTGCGTGTGGTGGCAAGACCACCGGAGCAGCAAAGCCTGCTGACGCAAATTTTCATTTCCTGGTTTCCTATGTTGCTGCTTATCGGCGTGTGGATTTTCTTCATGCGCCAGATGCAGGGCGGTGGTGGCCGTGGTGCCATGTCATTCGGCAAAAGCCGCGCCCGTCTGCTTGGTGAGGATCAGGTCAATGTAACTTTTGCTGATGTGGCTGGTGTAGAGGAGGCGAAGGAAGAGGTCAGCGAACTGGTGGAATTTTTACGCGATCCTTCTCGCTTTACCAAGCTGGGCGGCAAAATCCCTCGTGGTGTGTTGATGGTGGGCCCGCCAGGTACCGGCAAGACTCTGCTGGCCAAGGCCATTGCCGGCGAGGCCAAGGTGCCGTTCTTTACCATTTCTGGCTCTGACTTTGTCGAGATGTTTGTCGGTGTGGGCGCATCGCGTGTGCGCGATATGTTCGAACAGGCCAAGAAACATGCACCATGCATAATATTCATCGATGAGATTGATGCCGTGGGGCGTCATCGTGGTGCTGGTCTGGGTGGTGGACACGATGAGCGTGAACAAACCTTGAATCAATTGCTGGTGGAGATGGATGGTTTTGAAGGTAACGAGGGCGTGATAGTTATTGCTGCCACCAACCGTCCTGATGTGCTCGACCCGGCCTTGTTACGCCCAGGGCGCTTTGATCGCCAAGTGGTGGTGCCACTGCCGGATGTGCGTGGCCGTGAGCATATCCTTAAGGTGCATATGCGCAAGGTACCTTGCGCCAATGATGTCGAGCCTTCAATAATTGCCCGCGGTACGCCTGGTTTTTCCGGTGCTGATCTGGCCAATCTGGTTAATGAGGCGGCTCTTTTTGCTGCCCGCGCCAGCAAAACTTTGGTGAGCATGAGTGAATTTGAGCGCGCCAAGGATAAGATCATGATGGGCTCTGAGCGCAAGTCCATGGTGATGAGTGAGGATGAGAAGAAGCTCACCGCCTATCACGAGGCAGGCCATGCGATTGTCGGCCGTCTGGTGCCGGATCATGATCCTGTGCACAAGGTGTCCATCATTCCGCGAGGCCGGGCGCTGGGTGTTACCTTGGTCTTGCCGGATCAGGATCGCTATAGCTATAGCAAACAGCGGCTGGAAAGTCAGATTTCCAGTTTGTATGGTGGTCGTATCGCCGAAGAGCTGATTTTTGGCCCAGAAAAAGTTACCACGGGTGCATCTAATGATATCCAGCGTGCTACCGAGCTGGCGCATAGTATGGTGACTAAATGGGGCTTGTCGGAAAAGCTTGGTCCATTGACTTATAGCGAGGAAGAGGGTGAGGTATTTCTTGGTCGTTCCGTGACCCAGCACAAAAATATTTCAGATGAGACTTCGCACATCATCGACGGTGAAGTGCGCGCGTTAATAGACCGCAACTATGAGCGTGCCAGGCGCTTGCTTACCGAGAATATCGACAAGTTGCATGCCTTTGCTGATGCCTTGATGATCTATGAAACTATTGATATCGAACAGATCGACGACATCATGGCTGGCAAGCCGCCGCGCCCACCAGCCGATTGGGATGATCGAGCGCCCAGATCAGGTGGCGGTACAGCAGAGAGTAGTGATGCAGCTGAGGGTGCTATCGGTGGTCCGGCTGAGTTGCACTGAGTACGTTTGATTTTGTCTGACGCCCCGCGCTGCGGGGCGTCCTGTTTTTAACCTGCCAGATAATCTTCAGCGATGATTCTTGATTGTGCCGGCAAAGCACTGGATCTTTCTTCTCCCCAGGTGATGGGGATCCTCAATGTTACGCATGATTCGTTTTCCGATGGTGGTTCTTTTATAGATCCTCAGGTGGCGGTGGCGCATGCGCGGCAGATGGTGGCCGAGGGCGCAGCGATCATTGATGTGGGTGGTGAGTCTACTCGGCCTGGTGCTGAGGCGATTAGTGTTGCAGAAGAGTTACGTCGTGTGTTGCCGGTGATAGAGATTCTGGCAGCCGAGTTGTCAGTACCGATCTCGGTGGATACTAGTAAGCCTGAGGTGATGCGTGCAGCGGTGGCCGCTGGTGCCGGCATGATTAATGATGTCTATGCCTTGCGCCAACCAGGTGCTTTGGTGGCTGCAGCTGAGTGTGCAGTACCGATTTGTTTGATGCACATGCAGGGCGAACCGCGCAGCATGCAGCATGCTCCTCACTATGTCGATGTCGTGCAGGAGGTGGGAGAATTCCTTGCAGAGCGGGTGTCTGCCTGTGTTGCAGCCGGTATTCCACGAGAACGGTTGCTGATCGATCCTGGCTTTGGCTTTGGTAAAAATCTGCTACATAATCTTGTGTTGCTCAAGCATTTGCCTGCCTTGAATACGCAGGGCTTGCCGTTGGTGGTGGGTATTTCGCGCAAGAGCATGTTAGGTGCGATCCTCGACAGACCGCTGGATGAGCGTGTTCATGGCAGTGTCGCGGCCCATACTTTGGCCGTGTGGCTGGGTGCGTCGTTGGTGCGGGTGCATGATGTTAAGGCTTCAGTGGATGCGCTGAAACTGGTGCAGGCCGTGCAGCAGGCTCAGTAAGGAAATTTGGAAAAATAAAAATGGCGCGTAATTATTTTGGTACCGATGGTATTCGTGGCAAGGTCGGCCAGTTTCCGATCACGCCGGAGTTTATGCTCAAGCTGGGTTGGGCGGCAGGTCGGGTATTGTCTGCAGATAGACATGCGGGCGCTGCTGTGCTTGGACGGGATACACGAATTTCAGGTGAAATGTTCAGTTCTGCACTGGCAGCAGGTCTTGCAGCGGCAGGGTTGGATAGTCATTTGGTGGGTGTTATACCAACTCCTGCTGTTGCCTGCCTGACGCGCACCATGCAGGCAACAGTCGGTATTGTCATTACTGCCTCACACAATTCTTATGAAGATAATGGCATCAAGTTTTTTTCTGCCGATGGCAGTAAGCTGCCAGATGAGATCGAGTTGGCTATTGAGGCTGCACTGGACGAACCTTTGACCCTGGTTGCATCGGCCAAGCTGGGCAAAATGCAGCAGGTGGTAGATGCCAGCCGCCGCTATATAGAGTCTTGTAAGCAGACATTTCCCGAAGGGTTGAGTCTCAATGGGCTGAAAATCGTAGTGGATTGTGCCCATGGAGCAACATGGTCTGTCGCACCACAAGTTCTACACGAGCTGGGCGCCGAAGCGGTCAGTATTGGTGACCAACCAAATGGTCTGAATATCAATCTGGCCTGCGGCTCTACCCAGCCAGCTGAATTACAAAGCACAGTATTGGCGCAGCATGCGGATCTGGGTATTGCCTTTGATGGCGACGGTGATCGGGTGATCATGGTTGATCAGCAAGGTGAGCTACTCGATGGGGATGAGTTGTTGTTTATCATTGCCATGGCGCGTCATCGTCAGGCTGGCGTTGCTGGTGTGGTTGGTACCTTGATGAGTAATCTGGGCATGGAGCATGCGCTGAGGCAAGCCGGTATAGGTTTTGTCCGCGCCAAGGTTGGTGATCGTTATGTCATCGAGCAGATGAATGCATTGGGCTGGCCACTGGGCGGTGAATCTTCAGGACATATCATATGTCGTGACCATGTGACTACCGGTGATGGCATCGTAGCTGCGTTGCAGGTGCTGGCAGCCATGGTGCAGAGTGGCCAAAATCTGCGTGCCCTGAAGGGAGGCATGCGCAAGTATCCGCAGCAGATGATCAATGTATCGCTGCCGTCGGGATTTGATGTGATGACCTCTGCGTCGATCCAGGCGGCCGTATGTGTGGCAGAAACTGCGCTGGGTCAACGTGGTCGAGTCCTGTTGCGCCCATCAGGTACTGAACCGGTGGTGCGGGTCATGGTCGAAGGCGAGGATCTCGCTCAGGTGGAAACCATCGTCGCAGAGCTGGCTGAATCTGTACGGCAAGCGATTGGCGAAAAATAAGGGCAGCTATCAGCAAGATGAATATCTGCGCTACAAGATGTGCAGGCCAATTGATTTATGCGCTGTCAGCGGTTAAGCTTTCGTGCTGTTTTTGGTTGATAGGGAGGTAGGGCTAATGCGACAACCGTTAGTGGCCGGTAACTGGAAGATGAATGGCTCCAGGCTCAGTATCAAGGCTTTGCTGGATGGCATCAAACAGGGGATCGGTGGCGTGACCAAGGCGGAAGTCGTGGTATGTGCTCCCTATATATATTTACCAGATGTGGCATCTCAGTTGCAGGACAGTCCAGTTGTCTGGGGTGCGCAGAATCTTAGCACTGAGGCCGCAGGGGCCTTTACCGGTGAGATTGCTGCCTCGATGTTGCAGGATTTTCATTGTCGTTATGTGATTGTTGGTCATTCCGAGCGTCGTGCGCTGTATGGCGAGTCCGATGAGATAGTAGCGAAAAAGTTTGCCGTGGCGCGTGCGGCTGGTCTTAAGGCTATATTGTGTGTAGGTGAAACCTTGGCCGAGCATGAGCAGGGCGTAACCGAATCTGTTGTTGCCCGTCAGGTTCAGGCAGTTATAGATCTGGAAGGCGTCGCTGCCCTGGCCGATGGCGTGATTGCCTATGAACCAGTGTGGGCTATCGGTACTGGCAAGACAGCCACACCGGAACAGGCTCAGGATATACATGCCTTCATCCGTAGCGTGATTGCAGATAGCGATGCAGGCGTGGCGGATAAGCTACAGATTCTTTATGGTGGCAGCATGAATGCCGCCAATGCCGCCGAGCTGTTGGCCCAGGCTGATATCGATGGTGGGTTGATTGGTGGGGCCTCGCTCAAGGCGGAAGATTTCCTGACAATTTGTCGTGCAGCCAATTAGGCGTCAGATAAGTAATGCATACATATATTATGATTTTTCATGTTGCTGCGGCTCTGGGTGTGGTCGGCCTGGTTTTATTGCAGCAGGGTAAGGGTGCTGATGCCGGTGCTGCCTTTGGCAGTGGTGCTTCTGCCACAGTGTTTGGCGCACGTGGCTCTGGGTCATTCCTGACTCGTTCGACGGCTATCCTGGCAACTGTTTTTTTCTTGACCAGTCTCACCTTGGCTTATTTTTCAGGACGTGCTGCTGTACCTGGCAGTGTGACTGAAATAATTGCCCCTGAGGCCCCGGCAGTAGTGATAGAAGAGAAGGCTGATGTTGTACCCGACAAGCCGGATCTGCCGTCACCCAAGTAGTAAATATTTGCGGACGTGGTGGAATTGGTAGACACGCCATCTTGAGGGGGTGGTGGCGAAAGCTGTGTGGGTTCGAGTCCCACCGTCCGCACCAAATAATAAATCTGGTTAGATAAATCAGCCAGATAGAAAAAAGTTGACAGTGCTATAAGCGCATGAAATAAATGAAAATTGACATAGGTTAAGCTTGACGATTGAGTCATGCCTACCCTAGACTTTGTTTATTATATAAACTTAAAAAACATAACTATTCAGTCGGGTTTTGCAGGGAAGTAATGCAAAATCCAGCATTTGGGAGAGTAGCCAAGCATGCTGGAAAATTATTTGCCGATACTGATCTTCTTGCTTGTCGGTATCCTGTTTGGCGCTTTCTTTCTTGTCCTCGGCTTCGCCGTTGCCCCGCGTAAACCGTACGCAGAAAAACTTTCCGCTTATGAATGTGGCTTTGAGGCCTTTGAAGATGCTCGCTCACGTTTCGACGTGCGTTACTATCTCGTAGCCATTCTATTTATTATCTTCGATCTCGAAATCGCCTTTTTGTTTCCCTGGGCGGTTAGCTTGCGTGAAATAGGCATGTTTGGCTTCATGGCCATGATGCTTTTTCTCTCCCTGCTGGTGGTTGGTTTCATCTATGAGTGGAAGAAGGGCGCACTGCAGTGGGAGTAGCTGCCCAGAGATAGTTCTGAACGCTCATGTGTAATATAAAAACGGGAGTTTCCTGTGGGCATTGAAGGTATTCTGGAGAAGGGTTTTATCACCACCTCTGCGGATAAACTGATCAACTGGGCGCGTACCGGCTCAATGTGGCCGATGACCTTTGGTCTGGCATGTTGCGCAGTGGAAATGATGCATGCCGGTGCTGCGCGCTATGATCTGGATCGCTTTGGTATCATTTTTCGCCCTAGCCCGCGTCAGTCAGATGTGATGATTGTGGCAGGTACCTTGTGTAATAAAATGGCTGCACCATTGCGCAAGGTCTATGACCAAATGCCAGAGACGCGCTGGGTTATTTCCATGGGTTCCTGTGCCAATGGTGGCGGTTATTACCATTATTCCTACGCAGTGGTGCGTGGTTGCGATCGAATCGTACCAGTGGATATTTATGTGCCTGGTTGCCCGCCTACAGCCGAGGCCTTGCTCTATGGCATTTTCCAGCTGCAAAACAAGATCCGCCGTACCAGCACCATTGCCCGTCAATCATGAGAGTTCTGTCGCATGTCTGATTATTATCAGGAGCTTTCCCAGCGTATACAGCAAAGACTGCCGGGGCAGATCAGTGCCTGTACAGTTGCGTTGGGTGAGCTGACAGTTGAAACACCCAGGGAACATTTGCTTGAAGTCTGTCGTGTGTTGCGTGATGAGGCAGAATTTGCCTGTGAGCAACTCATAGACTTGTGTGGTATCGATTATTCCAGCTACGGTAATGTTATGTGGTCTGGCCAGCGTTTTGCAGTGGCCTATCATTTGCTCTCAGTGAAAAACAACCATCGTATTCGTCTCAAGGTGTTTACCGATGGCGAGGTGCCAATGGTGGATTCGGTAGTTGATATCTGGAGTTCAGCTAACTGGTATGAGCGTGAGGCCTTTGACCTGTTTGGCATTGTCTTTGTCGGTCACCCTGATCTGCGCCGTATCCTTACAGACTATGGTTTTATCGGTCATCCATTTCGCAAAGACTTTCCTATTTCTGGCCATGTTGCAATGCGTTATGACCCAGACAAGGGGCGTGTGGTCTATGAGCCAGTAGAGATCGAACCTCGCAGTCTAGTGCCGCGTGTTATCCGTCATGACCATCGTTATGTAAAGACGGAAGGACAGGCTGGACAGGGAGAGAATTAACGTGGCCGAAATTCATAATTTTACCCTCAATTTTGGCCCGCAGCGTCCGGCTGCGCATGGCGTGCTGCGCCTGATTTTGGAGATGGACGGAGAGGTGATCCGCCGTGCTGACCCTCACATCGGCCTGCTGCATCGGGCGACGGAAAAACTCGCAGAGCAACGCCATTACATTCAAAGTCTGCCTTATATGGATCGTCTCGACTATGTGTCGATGATGTCTAATGAACACGCCTATTGCCTGGCGATCGAGAAAATGCTGGGTATCGAAGTGCCTATACGCGCGCAGTATATCCGTGTGATGTTCGATGAGATCACCCGCAATCTTAACCATTTGCTGTGGATCGGCTCGCATGGTCTTGATGTCGGTGCCATGGCGATGTTTCTCTATGCATTCCGTGAGCGCGAGGATTTGATGGATTGTTATGAGGCGGTATCTGGTGCGCGTCTGCATGCCGCATATTATCGTCCTGGCGGTGTATACCGGGATTTGCCTGAGCAAATGCCCAGGCACGACACCCAGCCAAGCAAGTGGAATTCAGAGGCAAAGCTTAAAGTTCGTAATGAAAATCGTCAGGGCTCATTGCTTGATTTTATAGAAGATTTTACCCAGAGATTTCCCACCTATGTCGATGAGTATGAAACCCTGTTGACGGATAACCGAATCTGGAAACAGCGTACCGTGGATGTGGGCGTGGTATCGCCAGAGCGTGCCCTGCAGATGGGCTTTACCGGCCCGATGTTACGCGGTTCTGGTGTTGCCTGGGATCTGCGTAAAAAACAACCCTACGAGGTATATGACAAGTTGGAGTTTGATATTCCTGTCGGTACCAATGGCGATAGTTATGATCGCTATTTGGTGCGTATCGAGGAATTCCGTCAGTCCAACCGGATTATCAAACAGTGCGTGGATTGGTTGCGTAAAAACCCAGGTCCGGTGATGGTCGATAACCACAAGGTTGGCCCGCCACCGCGCACGGAAATGAAACAGGATATGGAATCCTTGATCCACCACTTCAAACTTGTATCTGAAGGTATATCTCTGCCGGCTAGTGAGGCCTATGCCGCTATTGAACATCCCAAGGGTGAGTTTGGCATTTATCTGGTTTCTGATGGAGCAAACAAGCCCTACCGGATGAAGATCCGTGCACCTGGTTTTGCCCATTTGGCTGGGCTCGATGAGATGGTGCGCGGCCACATGTTGTCGGACGTGGTAGCGGTAATCGGGACACAGGATATCGTATTTGGAGAGATAGATCGCTGATGGCACAGGCTAATATCGAATTGCTGACGCCGGCCACCCGCGCCGAGATCGATACGTGGGTTGCCAAATATCCAGCTGAACACAAGCAATCTGCCGTTATGGCTGCCTTGCGTATTGTGCAGGCACAAAATAGTGGCTGCTTGACTACCGGGTTGATGGATGCAGTCGCAGGCTATCTGGAGATGGCACCGGTTGCCGTCTATGAGGTTGCAACTTTTTATTCCATGTACCGCCTGGAGCCTGTTGGCCGTCATCAAATTAATGTTTGCACCAATATTTCCTGTTTGCTGCGTGGCTCTGATGACGTGGTTGCGCATTTACAGCAGCGCCTTGGCATCAAGCTCGGCGAGACTACGGCTGATGGCCGCTTTACCTTGCGTGAGGTGGAGTGTCTGGGGGCCTGTGTGAATGCGCCGGTGGCACAGGTTTCGCGTGATTATCACGAACACCTGACCCCTGAGCTTATAGACATTCTCATCGATGGCCTGAAATAAGAGGATTACTGCATATGGCCAACGATGTCTGTTTTCGTACCATGCATCTGGATAAGCCCTGGACACTGGAGAATTACCGCAGTGTCGGTGGCTACTCGGTGTGGGATAAGATCCTGCGTGATAAAACTTCGGCTGATGACATCATCGCCGAACTCAAGACTTCTGCTCTGCGTGGGCGTGGTGGTGCTGGCTTTCCTACCGGCTTGAAGTGGAGTTTCATGCCACGACATGCCGAGGGTGAAAAATATGTGGTTTGTAATTCTGATGAGGGTGAACCTGGTACCTGCAAGGATCGCGATATCTTGCGTTACAACCCGCATCAGGTGATCGAGGGCATGGCTATTGCTGGTTATACCTTCGGAGCCAGCAAAGGCTACAACTATATTCGTGGTGAGTTCTGGGAGCCTTATGAGCGCTTCCAGACGGCAATAGAAGAGGCGCGCGCGGCCGGTTTATTGGGCAAAAATATCCTTGGCTCGGGTATCGACTTTGACATTGATGTTCATTTAGGCGCTGGCGCTTATATCTGTGGTGAGGAAACCGCACTACTGGAATCGATTGAAGGAAAGAAGGGTCAGCCACGTTTCAAGCCGCCTTTTCCGGCTAATTTTGGCCTTTATGGTCGGCCGACCACGATCAATAACACCGAGACACTAGCCTCGGTGCCGGTGATCCTTCAGCACGGTGGACAGTGGTTTCTGGAGCTTGGCAAGCCAAATAACGGCGGCACTAAGTTATTTTCAGTCTCAGGTCATGTGAATAAACCAGGCAATTATGAAGTGCCGATGGGTACGCCATTTGCCGAATTGCTGGAGTTGGCCGGTGGTGTTTGGCGTGGTCGCAAGCTAAAGGCGGTAATTCCTGGCGGTAGTTCCACACCTGTCTTGCCAGCCCACGTTGCCATGGAGATGACGATGGATTATGACTCGATCGCCCAGGCCGGCTCTATGCTGGGTGCGGGCTCGGTGATCGTGATGGATGAGACAACCTGCATGGTGAAGGCCCTGGCACGGTTGTCATATTTCTATTACGAGGAATCTTGTGGTCAGTGCACGCCGTGCCGCGAGGGTACTGGCTGGCTGTGGCGCATGGTGGATCGCATTGAGCGAGGGGAAGGGAGGCAGGAAGATCTTGACATGTTGGTGCAGACTGCCAGCCAGATTGAATGGCATACTATTTGTGCCCTGGGAGATGCTGCGGCAATGCCGGTCAAGAGCTTCATTAAGCATTATCGTGATGAATTCCAATATCACATCGATCACAAGAAATGCATGGTGTGACAGCGCATGAGCAGCCCAATGGTAACAATTGAGATTAATGGCAAAGCAATGCAGGCTCGTTCTGGTGCCATGCTGATCGAGGTGGCCGATGAGCTGGGGATCGAGATCCCGCGCTTTTGCTATCACAAGAAACTTTCGGTAGTGGCAAGTTGCCGTATGTGCCTGGTTGAAGTGGAAAAAGTGGCCAAACCCCTGCCTGCCTGCGCCACACCAATCAACGCAGGCATGAAGATTTGGACTCAGTCGCCCAAGGCGATTGCCGCCCAGCGTAATGTAATGGAATTTCTGCTCATCAATCATCCATTGGATTGTCCGATTTGTGATCAGGGCGGTGAGTGTGATCTGCAGGATATCTCCATGGGTTATGGCCGTGATGTATCGCACTTCAGCGAGGGAAAACGTGCTGTGGCATCACCCGACATCGGCCCATTGATCGCCACCGATATGACGCGCTGCATCCATTGCACCCGTTGCGTGCGTTTTGGCGAGGAGATCGCTGGTTTGATGGAGTTGGGTGCACCTGGTCGTGGTGAACACATGTACATCAGTACCTATGTGGAAAAATCACTGGTCTCGGAAGTGTCGGGTAATGTTATTGACCTATGCCCGGTCGGTGCGCTGACCAACAAACCTTATCGTTATACGGCGCGGCCATGGGAACTGATGGCACAGGGTTCTGTTTCACCACATGACTGTATAGGTGCTAACCTCTGGGTTGATGTACGTGGCCGTCAGGTGATGCGGGTACGCCCACGCGAGCATGAGGCCATCAATGAAACCTGGCTGGCCGATCGCGATCGCTATAGCTATCTTGGCTTGCAACATGATGAGCGCCTGCTTACGCCACAGGTGAAAAAAGATGGAAAATGGCAAAGCGTGGACTGGGATACTGCGCTGACCACGGCGGCCGAGGGCTTGTGTGAGATAGTCAGCCAATATGGTGCTGAGCAACTGGGTGCATTGGCTGGTTATGGCTGCACCACGGAAGAATTTTATTTATTGCAAAAGTTATTGCGTGGTCTGGGCAGCAACAATATCGACCACAGATTGCGCCAGCTGGATTTTGCTGGTCAGGAAAACTTACCTGCCTTCCCCTGGCTGGGGCAGTCGCTTGCTGATCTTGAGGAGCTGGATGCCGCCTTGCTGATTGGTTCATATGTGCGCAAGGAACAGCCCTTGCTTGCCCTGCGTTTACGTAAGGCAGCGCTGCGCGGCGCGCAGTTGATGGCAATCAATACACGCGATTATGATTTCAATTTCCCGCTGGCTGAACGCCGTATTGCCTCTCCCTCACAGATCGCAAAAGAATTGGCAGCCATAGCCAAGGCATTGGTCGAGCAGGGTGCCACAGCTCCAGCTGGATTTGCCGAGCTGGTGGCTGGTGCGGTAGTCGAGGAAGGCCATCACAGCATCGCCAGGCGCTTGCGTGAGGCCGGTAATGCAACTGTATTGATTGGTAACAGCGTGGCATATCACGCGCAGCAATCCATGCTGCAACAATTGGCTGCCTTGATCGCCGAGTTATCGGCTGCACGTTTGGGCTTTATCAGTGAGGGCGGTAATACTGCCGGTGCCTGGCTGGCTGGCGCAGTGCCGCATCGGCGTGCTGGTGGCCAGACTGGTGCTGCTGGTCTGGATGCAAGAAGTATGTTGGATGTTGGTTTGCGGGGCTATGTGGTCTGTAATAGCGAGCCGGAACTAGATGCCTTGTATGGCGTGCCAGCCGAGGCAGCCTTGCGGCAGGCAGAATGCACGGTGATGTTGACGCCATATGTGACGGAGACCATGCGCTCCTATGCTGATGTGTTGTTGCCGATTGCCTTGTGGCCGGAAACATCGGGCACCTTGGTCAATACTGAAGGCCACTGGCAGGAGTTTACTGCCTGTACACGGGCCCCGGCAGAAGCTCGGCCTGCCTGGAAAGCGCTGCGTGTACTGGGCAACCTGTGTAACCTGGATGGCTTTGAATATGAGTCTTCGGCCGATGTGTGCGCCGAGTTGGCGGTACTTTGCGCTGATATCAAGATAGATAACAAACTACCCTCGCAAGCTTTCTCATTGACTATAAAGACCCCTGCGCTTGAGCGTATTGTTGATTTTCCTATTTATACAGTCGATGCCATGGTGCGCCGTAGTACGGCATTGCAGCAGACACCTGATGCAACAAGTGGTGCAGCCTGTTTGAATGCAGTTACTGCAGCCAGACATGGTGTGGACGCTGCGGTCAAGGTGGAAGTGGTGCAGGATGTTGGCCGTTGTGTATTGCCGCTGGTGCTGGATGAGACTGTGCCGGATGGTTGTGTATATATCCCGGCAGGCCTGACGACGACAGCTGTATTGGGCGCGGTAAGTGCCCCCATTGAGTTGAAGGCGGCAGAGTGAATGGCATGGCAGGTGGAATGAACCCATGATCGAGATGCTACAGACATTGATAATGTGGGACGTATGGCCAGCTGGTCTGCAGACCCTGGTGGTCATTCTGTTGAAGATTGTCGCCATCCTGGCGCCCTTGATGGTCGCCGTGGCTTATTACACCTACTTCGAGCGTAAGGTGATTGGCTACATGCATGTGCGTATCGGCCCCAATCGGGTTGGGCCGCGTGGTTGGTTGCAGCCGATAGCCGATGCGATGAAACTGATTTTCAAAGAGATCGTCATTCCCAGCGGTGCAGACAAGAAAGTCTTTCTGCTGGCTCCCATTCTGGCCATGGCACCGGCACTGTTTGTCTGGGCGGTTGTTCCGTTCAATGACACTATGGTTCTGGCTGATATTAATGTCGGATTGCTGTATATCATCGCGGTGGCCTCGCTGGGTATTTACGGCATCATCCTTGCTGGCTGGGCGTCCAACTCAAAATATGCCTTTCTCGGCGCCATGCGCTCGGCGGCACAAATGGTTTCATATGAAATCTCCATGGGCTTTGCTCTGGTGGTGGTCGTGATGGCTGCCGGTAGTCTCAATCTAGGTGAAATTGTGCGTGCACAGCAGGGTGATTATGGCTTGTTCAGCTGGTATTGGCTGCCGCTGCTGCCCATGATGGTGGTGTATTTTATTGCTGGTGTGGCCGAGACCAACCGCTCGCCGTTTGACCTTGCCGAGGGAGAATCAGAGATCGTGGCAGGCTTTCATGTTGATTATTCAGGCACGGCATTTGCGGTATTTTTCCTTGCTGAATACGCCAGCATGATCTTGATCGGCGTTATGGCGACATTGCTGTTCATGGGTGGTTGGTTGTCACCTTTCCAGGGTTGGACCGATTCCTGGCTTGGGCAGCCAAGTATCTTTTGGCTACTGGCCAAGGCAACAATATTTTTATTCATGTTTCTTTGGTTCCGCGCCACCTTTCCTCGCTATCGTTACGATCAGTTGATGCGTCTTGGCTGGAAGGTGTTCATTCCACTTACCCTCATTTGGCTCGTGGTGATTGGCGTAGCTGTGATGGTGGGTCTGGAACCCTGGTTTGCCAAGGCGTGAGGAGACGGCCATGAAAGTATTGACACGTTTCTTCAAAAGTCTGTTTTTACTGGAGTTGCTGCAGGGTATGCGTGTAACCGGACATTACATGTTCGAGCGCAAGATTACGGTGCAATATCCAGAGGAAAAAACCCCGTTGTCGCCGCGCTTTCGTGGGCTGCATGCCCAGCGACGTTATCCAAATGGTGAAGAACGTTGTATCGCCTGCAAGCTGTGTGAGGTGGTCTGCCCTGCGTTGGCGATCACCATCGAGTCGGCGCAGCGCGAAGATGGTACTCGCCGTACTACCCGCTATGACATAGACCTGACCAAGTGCATCTTCTGTGGTTATTGTGAGGAAGCCTGCCCGGTGGATGCCATAGTCGAAACTGATATTTTTGAGTACTGCGGTGAGCAGCGTAGTGATCTGTTGATGACCAAAGAGAAGCTGCTTGCTGTGGGTGATAAATATGAACAACAGATTGCCGCAAATAGGGCGATCGATGCGCCATACCGCTGACCGTATCGCTATCGGGGAATCATTGCATGAGCTTTGAGCAGATACTGTTTTACGTTTTCTCAGCCATCCTGGTGTTTGCTGCCAGCATGGTGATTAGTGTGCGCAATCCTGTGCATGCGATCCTGTTTTTAGTGCTGAGTTTCTTTACCAGCGCAGCTTTGTGGTTGTTGCTGGAAGCAGAATTTCTCGCCATTATTTTGGTGCTGGTCTATGTGGGCGCGGTAATGGTGCTGTTCCTGTTCGTAGTGATGATGCTGGATCTGCATAGCATCCCGGCGAGGGAAGGGGTTGCAGGTTATTTACCGATTGGTTTGTTGGTCGCAGTGTTGGTCATTGCGGTAATGGCGATGGTGGTCGGCCAGAGTTATTTTGGTCTGGAGCAGATGGCCGCGCCTGAGCGGGTGGCTGCTGATCATTCCAATATTCGTGAATTGGGTTTGCAGTTGTATACCACTTATGCCTATCCATTCGAGATAGCGGCGGTGATTCTGCTGGTTGCCATTGTGGCGGCTATTCCACTGACTTTGCGCCGACGCGTGGAAACCAAAAGTCAGAATGTTCCGCAACAGGTGGCAGTGCGCCGCAACGACCGTCTGAAGGTGTTGGCTATGGATGCAGAGCAGCGCAAGTAAGCGAGGACGAAATGATTCCACTTTCCAATTATCTGATTCTTGGTGCCATTCTGTTTTGTATCAGCATGATTGGCGTATTCATCAATCGCAAGAACCTGATTATCTTGCTGATGTGTGTCGAGTTGATGCTATTGGCGGTCAACATGAATTTTGTCGCATTCTCACATTACCTGGGAGATACCACTGGGCAGATATTTGTCTTTTTCATCCTCACGGTGGCTGCCGCAGAAGCTGCTATCGGTCTGGCTCTGTTGGTGGTGGTGTTCCGAAATCGGCGCAGTATCAATGTGGCTGATATGGCTAGCCTGAAGGGGTAAGGACATGTTCGATAATTTACAGCATGTCAACATCGCTATTGTCAGCGCGCCGCTGGTGGCCGCAATTATTGCCGGATTATTCGGCGGCAGCATTGGTCGTGTGGCCTCGCATACGATAACCACACTTGGTGTGGCCATTGCTTTCCTGCTTTCGCTACTGATGTTTAATCATGTCGTGGTTCAGGATGCCGGCATTGTGGCGCATAGTGTTTACACTTGGCTGGTCGCCGATGGGATCACTTTCGAGATAGGTTTTTTGGTCGATAAGCTATCCGTCATGATGATGGTGGTGGTGACCTTTGTCTCGCTGATGGTGCATGTGTATACCATCGGCTATATGGCCGATGACGAGGAGAACTGGCCTGCAGACAGTCGTGCCGGCAGTCATTCCTATCAGCGCTTTTTTAGTTATATCTCGCTGTTTACCTCTCTATGTTGATGCTGGTGATGGCAAATAACTTCATGCAGTTGTTCTTTGGCTGGGAGGCGGTCGGTCTGGTGTCTTACTTGCTGATCGGTTTCTGGCTTAAGCGACCCAGTGCAGTCTATGCCAATCTCAAGGCTTTTTTAGTTAACCGCGTGGGTGACTTCGGCTTCTTGCTGGGGATCGCCGGGGTGTTGATGTATTTCAATACGCTGGATTATGCCGCTGTATTCAATGCCGCTGCCTTGCAAAAGGATTTAACTGTGTCCTTGTGGCCGGGCACTGAGTGGAGTGTGATGACAGTGATCTGTGTGCTGTTGTTTATTGGCGCGATGGGTAAGTCGGCGCAGGTTCCCTTGCATGTCTGGCTGCCTGATTCGATGGAAGGCCCGACGCCTATCTCGGCGCTGATCCATGCCGCTACCATGGTGACTGCAGGTATCTTTATGGTCGCCAGGATGTCGCCGTTGTTCGAGTTATCAGAAACCGCACTATCCTTTATTCTGGTCATTGGTGCCATCACGGCTCTGTTTATGGGTTTTCTAGGTATTATCCAAAACGACATCAAACGGGTGGTGGCCTATTCGACACTCTCGCAGCTTGGTTATATGACAGTAGCGCTGGGTGCTTCGGCCTACGCTGCCGGTATGTTTCATCTGATGACTCATGCCTTCTTCAAGGCACTGCTTTTCCTCGCTGCTGGTTCGGTGATCATCGCCATGCATCATGAGCAGGACATACGCAGGATGGGTGGCTTGCGCAAATATATGCCAATCACCTGGCTGACCTCTTTGATAGGTACGCTGGCCTTGATTGGCACACCTGGTTTTGCTGGCTTTTTCTCCAAGGATTTGATCATTGAGGCAGTGCAGATCGCGCAAATCCCCGGTGCAGGTTTTGCCTATTTCTGTGTGCTGGCTGGTGTGTTTGTTACAGCCTTATATTCCTTCCGTATGTATTTCTTGGTGTTTCATGGTAAGGAGCGTTTTCGTGACGGGCAAGGCGAACATCCTGTGCATGAGCCACAAGAATCGCCCTGGGTGGTGACCTTGCCATTGATTGCACTGGCGATTCCTTCGGTTGTGATCGGTGGCATGTATGTCACTGAGATGGGCTTTGGCAATTTCTTTGCTGCGGCTATCCAGGTCTTGCCAGAACATGATGTGCTGGCCACTTTGGGGCGTGATTATCACGGCGCAGCAGGGATGGTGATGCACAGTTTTGCCTCATTACCTCTCTGGCTGGCTTTGGCCGGTGTCGTGGTGGCTTGGCTGTTGTATATAAAGTTTACCCATATCCCAGGTTTGATTCAGGCGCGTCTGCGATTTCTGCACACCTTGCTGGAGCAGAAATACTATGCCGATCGTTTCAATGACTGGTTTTTCGCCGGTGGCAGTCGCGGTATTGGCCGTCTGTTATGGCAGTGGGGTGATGTGCGGCTCATTGATGGTCTGTTGGTCAATGGCAGTGCACGCACCGTAGGTTGGCTGGCATCCGTGATTCGTCATGTGCAGTCTGGCTATCTATACCACTATGCCTTTGTCATGATTCTGGGTTTACTGCTGATGTTTGCCCTGTTTGTTGTCGCCGGATAATAAGAAAGGTACGGCTGCATGTTTGCTGATTTGCCATTGCTGAGTTTGGTCATCTGGACACCGATTATCGGTGGTTTGCTGGTATTGGCGGCGGGTAGCCGTAATGCCCTTGAGGCCAAGGTGGTCGCCTTGCTGGTGGCTTTGCTTACTCTTTTTATATCGTTGCCCTTGTATACAGGTTTTGCGACCGATACGGCACAGATGCAATTTACCGAGTTCTTGCCATGGATCACGGCCTGGTCGATTAACTACCACCTTGGTATCGATGGTATCTCCATGCCGCTGATCTTGTTGACCAATTTCATGACGGTTATCGTGGTCGTCGCCGGCTGGCAGGTGATAGAGAAAAAGCCTGCACAATATATGGCTGCTTTCCTTATTATGGCTGGCCTGATGAACGGTGTGTTTGCCGCCATGGATGCCATGCTGTTCTATGTGTTCTGGGAGGCGATGCTGATCACGATGTTTATCATTATCGGTGTCTGGGGTGGTGAACGGCGCATCTATGCTACCTTGAAATTTTTTCTCTATACCTTTCTTGGTTCGGTGTTTATGTTGGTGGCACTGATTTGGCTGTATCTGCAGTCTGGTAGTTTTGCCATTCTTGATCTGCATGCGATGCCGATAGGCTTGCAGGCACAGATCCTTATCTTCCTTGCTTTTTTGCTGGCCTTTGCTGTGAAGGTGCCGATGTGGCCAGTACACACCTGGTTGCCGGATGCTCACGTTGAAGCCCCGACTGGTGGTTCGGTGATCCTGGCTGCCATCATGCTGAAGTTGGGCGCTTATGGTTTTTTGCGTTTTTCGTTACCGATAACGCCAGATGCAAGTCAGCAGCTGGACTGGCTGATGATTGCGCTATCGTTGATAGCGGTGGTGTATATCAGTTTTGTTGCCCTGGCGCAGAAAGATATGAAAAAACTTATCGCCTATTCATCCATCGCACACATGGGCTTCGTGACTCTGGGTATGTTCATCGCCTGGCGCATACTTGCTAATACAGGTAGCTTGCAGGGTGTCAGCATGGGTATCGAAGGTGCGATGGTGCAGATGATTTCACACGGTTTTATCTCTGCGGCCATGTTCCTCTGCGTTGGTGTGCTCTATGACCGCTTGCATAGTCGCCAGATCGCTGATTACGGTGGTGTGGCGCATGTCATGCCGCGCTTTGCTGGGTTTATGGTGTTGTTTGCCATGGCCAATACCGGCCTGCCAGGGACTTCCGGTTTTGTTGGCGAGTTCATGGTGATCCTGGCAAGTTTCAAGGCCAACTTCTGGTTTGCATTTTTCGCTGCAACTACCCTGATCCTCGCGGCTGGCTACACGTTGTGGATGGTGCGCCGTGTGCTCTATGGTGAGGTGGGTAGTAGCCAGGTAGCCGCACTTCAGGATATCAACAGCCGTGAATTTTTCTTCCTCGGCGTGTTGGCGCTGATGGTCTTGTTGTTTGGTCTGTGGCCGGCACCCTTGCTGGATGTGATGCGTCCGACAGTAGAAAATCTGGTGCAGCACATGTTCGTAACCAAGTTGTAATGGGCTCAAAGCGGAGCGTCACTGGATGAATTTTTTGTTGCCTGATTTTTTGCCTGCATTACCTGAGATATTTCTGCTCGGGATGATCTGTCTGATCCTGCTGCTGGATTTATTTCTCAGTGATAAGCAGCGTATCGTGACCTATCTGCTATCGCAGGCTACTTTGCTCTGTGCCGTGTTGTTGACCTTGAGCGTGCATGATGAGGGCAGGGTGTTGACCTTCGCCAATACTTTTGTCAACGATCCCATGGCGACGGTGCTGAAGATATCCATTTATCTGGCAACTTTCCTGATATTTCTCTATGCCAAGGATTATTTGCGCGCGCGCGATATGTTCAAGGGCGAGTTTTATCTCCTAGGTCTGTTCGGTGTGCTGGGTATGAATGTGATGGTCTCGGCACATAATCTGATCACCATTTATCTCGGTCTGGAACTGTTGTCTTTGTCCCTGTATGCCATGGTGGCATTACAGCGTGATTCCTTGCAGGCATCCGAGGCGGCAATGAAATATTTCGTATTGGGTGCGATGGCCTCGGCGATGTTGCTGTATGGCATGTCTATTCTATATGGCATCACTGGCAGCCTGGATCTGGCACAAATCAACAGTGCCACTGGCAACTTGGCAGACAACGAGGTATTACTGGCCTTTGCCCTGGTTTTCATTGTTATCGGCGTGGCATTCAAGCTCGGTGCCGTGCCTTTTCATATGTGGCTGCCCGATGTCTATCATGGTGCGCCAACCGCAGTGACCCTTTATTTGAGTTCAGCGCCCAAGCTCGCTGCCTTCGCCATGATGATGCGCTTGCTGGTCGATGGTCTGGCTGAGCTCCAGGGACAGTGGGAAGGTATGTTAGTGATGCTGGCAGTATTGTCGCTGGTAGCTGGTAATGTGATAGCCATCGCTCAGGTCAACCTGAAGCGCATGTTGGCTTATTCGGCTATCTCACATGTTGGTTTTCTTTTGCTTGGTATGCTGTCGGGCACACAGGCAGGCTATGCCGCAGCGATGTTTTACGCCATAGTCTATGTGCTGATGGGGCTGGGTGGATTCGGCATGATCATCTTGTTGAGTCGTGCTGGTTTCGAGGCCGACAGGATTGATGATTTCAAGGGTCTGAATGAGCGCAGCCCGTGGTTTGCCCTGATGATGTTGATTTTGATGTTTTCTATGGCAGGTGTGCCGCCGTTCCTGGGCTTTTGGTCCAAACTGGCGGTAATTCAGGCCGTACTTGATGCTGGCATGGTGTGGTTGGCAATATTGGCCGTTATTTTTTCAGTAATTGGTGCTTTTTATTACCTGCGAGTGGTCAAGGTCATGTACTTTGATAAGGCTAAAGTCGATGTGCCGGTGGTGAGTGCGAATTTGGAGTTGCGGGTGATGCTGAGTACCAATAGCTTGGCTGTGCTTATGCTGGGCATATTCCCCAGCGGTCTTCTGGCTTTGTGTATGGCGGCATTGGGTTAACCAGTTTATTTCACCAGTGCGGAAGAAAAGCCCCGGTTTTTGTTGAGATTGCAACGCATTGTTTCTATTGGCATAAAAACCAAAATGGCTTTTGTTTGTTCACGCTGGAACGACGCTGACCTGGTCTGCGGACTGAGTGTTGTGTTGCGCAGGCAGACAATGAAAAACTATTCCTTCGGCCCGCGCCTTGACCTGAGTTTAGTTTTTACTGCGCTATAATCGGCGCTCCCTGATGAAGCATATAGGTTGTGACTTATGCAAACTGCGGTGATTCTCGTCATGCTGGCCTTGCTGGCTGCCAACCTTCCTTGGCTGAGTGAGCGTATCTTGTTGGTGCGCCAGGCTGGTGAAAATGGCAAGCGTGCCTGGTGGCGTTGGCTGGAATGGGTCTTATTGTATTTCATCATGGGCGGGCTGGCGCTTGGGCTGGAGAAAAAACTCAATGGTGAGATATACCCACAGGATTGGGAGTTTTACGCCGTTACACTCTGTCTTTTTCTGGTATTTGCCCTGCCAGGCTTTCTTTATCGTTATGAGGTCAGACATCTGCTGAAACGACGCTGAACTTTCTTTTTTTGTTCTTCCCTTGCTATAAGTAGGCACACTATGTAAAATGCGCCTCCATCGAATGCGGGGTGGAGCAGTCCGGTAGCTCGTCGGGCTCATAACCCGAAGGTCGTAGGTTCAAATCCTGCCCCCGCTACCATTCGTTTTAAGTTAAGCCCCGTTATCGGGGCTTTTTATTATGACTTTCGTTTCTTTGTCGATGGTCATATTCTTGTGCAAGCTGGTGATTTAGTTACATAAATGCCAGTGTCACAGGCTATTGTTGACGACATGGAGTGGGCCTTGGGCCCATTTTTTGTTTGCGGGGTCAGTACAGGTGACGCAGGCGGTCAGGAATTTACAGCAACTGCTGGAGCCTGGGGTAGAGGCCCTGGGTTATGAGTTGTTGGGTATTGAACATTTAGCGCAGGGGCGTCATTCGCTGTTGCGCCTGTATATCGACAGCGCCGATGGTATTACGGTTGATGATTGTGAGCGGGTGAGTCATCAGGTCAGTGGAATGCTCGAGGTGGAGGAGCCGATCAAGGGGCATTATTCCCTGGAAGTTTCGTCACCAGGATTGGAGCGTCCATTATTCAAACCTGAGCATTACGAGCGTTTTATTGGTGAGATAATTGCACTACGCCTGTTGCGGCCGCTGGGTGAGCGTCGCAGATTCAAGGGCAGATTGATTGCACTACGTGACGACGCCGTAGTGATTGAACAGGATGGTATTGAGCTGGCTTTGCCGCTGGAGAATATAGACAAGGCACATTTGGTGCCACAGTGGTGATACCAGATCGGTATTGGGTTATGTAGACACGAGCTCTGCAGAGGCTGGAGATGAACAAAGAGATCCTGATGGTTGTTGATGCGGTGTCTAATGAAAAAGGCGTCGGCAAGGAAATCATTTTTGAGGCCCTGGAGGCCGCGCTCGCTACTGCCACCAAGAAACGTTATGGTGCTGAGGTTGATATACGTGTATCGATTGATCGACAGACTGGTAACTATGAAACCTTCCGTCGCTGGTTGGTAGTTGATGATAGCGAGGGTTTGCCGCTGGAGTCTCCGACGCGTGAATATACGCTGAGTGCAGCGCGCGAGGATGATGCCAATATTCAGCCAGGTGACTATATAGAGGAGGAGGTTGAGTCAATCTCCTTTGGACGTATCGCCGCGCAGACTGCCAAACAGGTAATAGTCCAGAAGGTACGCGAGGCCGAGCGCGCCCAGGTTGTTGAGCAGTACAAGGGTCGTGTGGGAGAGCTGATTAATGGCGTTGTTAAGCGTCTGGAACGCGGCAATGTGATCCTCGATATGGGTAATAATATTGAGGCCATAATCAGTCGCGAACACATGATCCAGCGTGAGGCCATTCGTCCAGGTGATCGAGTGCGAGGCTATCTTTATGCGGTGCAATCTGAGCCACGTGGGCCACAGTTGTTTGTCAGTCGTACCATGCCGGAGCTTTTACTTAAGCTCTTTGAGCTGGAGGTGCGAGAGGTAGGTGAAAGGCTGATTGAGATCAAGGCCGCTGCCCGCGATCCAGGCTCCAGGGCCAAGATCGCAGTCAAATCAAATGATCAGCGTATTGACCCTGTTGGTGCATGTGTTGGTATGCGTGGCTCGCGGGTACAGACAGTTACCAATGAGCTTAATGGCGAGCGTGTCGATATAATTCTGTGGAATGATAATCCGGCGCAGTTTGTCATCAATGCTATGTCACCGGCTGAGGTGGTTTCCATTGTGATGGATGAGGAAAGCCATACCATGGATATCGCAGTAGATGAAGCGCAGTTGGCCCAGGCTATTGGGCGTAATGGACAAAACGTGCGCTTGGCCACTGAGCTGACCGGTTGGAATCTTAACGTCATGAGTGAGAGCCAGGCCGAGGAGAAGAGCGAAGAAGAAACGCAGTCCTTGGTCAAGCTGTTCATGGAGCAGCTGCATGTTGATGAAGAGGTGGCTGTTATTCTGGTACAGGAAGGCTTTTCCAGTCTGGAAGAAGTGGCTTATGTGCCAGTGCAGGAAATGCTGGAAATCGAAGAGTTCGATGAGGCCATTGTCGAAGAACTGCGTACCCGTGCCAAGGATGTATTGGTAACACGGGAAATCAGTAGCGAGGAGCATGGTGGTCGAGAGCCAGCGGCAGATCTGCTGGCAATGGAAGGTATGGATCAGAAACTGGCCTTTGCTCTTGCGGATATTGGAGCGCAAACCATGGAAGATTTGGCTGAGCTGGCTGTAGATGACCTTATGGTTATCGAAGGCATGGATGAGAAACGTGCAGCTGATCTTATTATGACCGCACGCAAGCCCTGGTTTGAGGATGACTCCCAGGCTTGAGGCAGGAGTATTGTTGTATGTCAGAAGTTACCGTCAAGCATTTTGCAAAAACCATCGGCATTACTGTCGATAGGTTATTGGTTCAGTTGCAGGAGGCTGGCGTGGCTGTGCGTGAAGTTGATGGAATATTGTCCGAGCAGGACAAGGCTAAATTGTTGTCTCACCTGCGCGAACAGCGCGATACGGTGACGCTTGAGGCAGAAACGAAAGCCGAGGCTGGCCCAGCCAAAATCACACTCAGTCGGCGCACGACCAGTGAATTGAGAGTACCGAGCACGGGTGGCAAGGCCAAGACCGTGACGGTGCAGGTTCGCAAGAAGCGTACCTATGTCAAGCGTGGTGCGGCGGAGGAGGTTCAGGCCCCTGCCACTGCGGAGAAGGAAACCAGTCAAGCTGATAGAGATCTTGTCGCACGGCTGGAGGAGCATTTGCGTGCTGATCCCGATAAACCAGTTGAACAGACAAGCAAGCAAATCGAGAAGCCCACAACACCAGAGCAGCAAGTTCCTGCCCAGATAATTGATGCCCAGCCAACTGCTGAGGATATCCGCCGGCAAGCTGAAGCGGAGGCCCTGCAACAGGCAGAGGCGGAAGTGCGCCACCAGGCTGAGGAAGAGGCGCGTCGTTCGGCTGCCCTGGCAACTGAGGCTCCAGTCGAGCCTGCACCAACCAAAAGTAGCAAGAAAGCAGTCAAGCCGGTAGCTAAAACGGATAAGCCAGAGCGAGAAACTGCCCCTAAAGGCAAAAAATCTGCTAGTCGTCGTCGTGATGGTGGTGAAACAGGACGTGAGGAGCTACATATCGCACCGGGTAAGGTTGGTCGTCGTGGTGGCAAAAAACGTTCAAGCAGAGCGGCTGTAACGGTAACTCCCAGTGGCCAGCATGGTTTTGCCAAGCCTACCGCGCCAGTGGTGCATGAGGTGGCTATTCCAGAAACCATTACTGTAGGTGAGTTGGCGCAAAAGATGTCGGTCAAGGCTGCCGAGGTCATCAAGCTGATAATGCAGATGGGCAGTATGGTGACTATCAATCAGGTACTTGACCAGGATACTGCGGTGCTGGTGGTAGAAGAGTTTGGTCATACTGCCAAGCTGGTCAAGACCGATGCGCTGGAAGATGAGATTGCTGTGGTTGAGGAAAGCGGCACAGCTGAGCCGCGCCCGCCAGTGGTTACCATAATGGGACATGTTGATCACGGTAAGACTTCCTTGCTCGACCATATCCGCCGTACTCGCGTTGCAGTTGGCGAGGCCGGAGGCATTACCCAGCATATCGGCGCCTATCATGTGCAAACACAGCGCGGCGTGATTACGTTTCTTGATACCCCCGGTCATGCCGTATTTACTGCCATGCGTGCTCGTGGTGCTCAGGCTACAGATATCGTGGTGCTGGTAGTGGCTGCCGATGACGGTGTGATGCCGCAAACCAGGGAAGCCATTCAGCATGCCAGAGCCGCAGGCGTACCATTGGTCGTGGCAGTAAACAAGATCGATAAGCCAGAAGCAGATCCGGATCGCGTAAAAAATGAGCTGGCTCAACAAGATGTAATTCCCGAGGATTGGGGTGGCGATGTCATGTTTACCCATGTCTCGGCCAAGACTGGCGAAGGTATTGAGCAGTTGCTGGAAAATATTCTACTGCAGGCGGAAGTATTGGAGTTGACCGCAGTCAAGGAGGGTCGAGCCAGCGGTATCGTTATTGAGTCGCGT
>JBAYOW010000012.1:0-52514 GCA_041678005.1 Thiohalomonadaceae bacterium | reverse complement strand
GCCAGTAGAACTGGTTGAGCCGCCAGTAGAACTGGTTGAGCCGCCAGTAGAACTGGTTGAGCCGCCAGTAGAACTGGTTGAGCCGCCAGTAGAACTGGTTGAGCCGCCAGTAGAACTGGTTGAACCACCAGTAGAACTGGTTGAACACACGCCGTCGTCGGTCGAGCCTGTACCAGAGCCCATTGCAGCTACGGTGGCCACGGCACAAAAAGCTGCCAGCAGTGAGCTTGATCCGGAGATTGCGGAGATATTCATTGAGGAGGCTACCGAGGAGATAGCCAGGATCAATGAACTGTTGCCGCGCTGGCAGGCCAATCATAATGATAGCGATACGCTGCATGATCTGCGGCGTTCCTTTCATACCTTGAAAGGCAGCGGTCGTCTGGTCGGCGCATTGCGTATCGGTGAGTTTGCCTGGGCCTTCGAGGACATGCTGAACCGGGTTATCGACAAGACCATTGTGGTGGATAACGCTATGCTGGACCTGTTGGATCAGGCAGCTGAGGCACTGTCTGAGCTAACCGCTGAATTCAATATTGGTGCAGTAGTCACCACAGACGTTGAGTGGTTGCGACAGGCAGCGCATGCCATGAGTACACCGGGTGGGCTGGAGGCCTTGCTACACACGCCTACTTCACCTTCATCGGATGATGAAAGCACAGCTATCGAGGTGCCGGCAGCTGCCGGGATGGATCTTGCGCTGCTGGAGATCTACAGCACTGAAACAGTTGGTCATCTTGAGGCCATCGAGCAATTCATTGCCGGTTGTCCTGCCGAGCAAGGCTGTCAGGTTAGCGAGGCACTGATCCGTGCCCTGCATACCTTGCAGGGTAGCTCGCGTATGGCGGGCGTGATCCGTTTAGCCGACGTGGTTCGCCCATTGGAAAAATATGCCAAGACCCTGCACACGGCTCAAACGTTGGTCTCGCCACGCGGCCTTGAGATATTGACACAGTGCATAGCTCTGGCCCGTGAGACGTTGGCGTTCTTGCAGGGTGAGCAAAAAACCGAGCCTGTATATGAGTCGTTGAGCCAGGATATTGAGGCATTGCTGCAGGCGGCAGAACAATTGACAGAAGGCCTGGAGGATGCACCAGAGGGTGGTCTTGCTCAGGTTGAGGAAGGGCCTGATACAGCAGCAGCAGCAGAAGATGGCGATGAAAGCGGTTTGACGGAGGAGTTGCTGCACCTGGCTGCCGAGCCAGCAAGTGATGATCTGATTGATGGGATTGAATTGCCTGAAGACGACTTTGCGGATTTGTCTATAGAGGAGGAGATCACTCTTGCCCCTGTGCCGATGGCAGAAGAAGAGATCACTCTGGTAGATTCAGAGCCTGAGCTCGAACAGACATCAGAAGAAGAGATATCACTGCTAAGCGAGGGAGAGGAAACCCTGACAGAAGACCCCCCGCCACTGGAGGATATTCTCTCGTCCATTGGCATAGAAGAGCTGCCAGGCGCGGCAGTGGATGAGCCCACTGTTAACGATGAAATTTCGCCACCAATATCGCAGGCACCAGTTTTTGCTTCTGCAAGAAAAACCTCTGAATACGATGAGGAACTACTAGGTATCTTTCTGGAAGAGGCCGCCGAGATTATTGATGCCGGTGAGGAGTCATTGCAGGCATGGCGCGAGCAGCCGGATAACCAAGCCACTGTCAGGGCGCTACAACGTCAGTTGCATACCCTAAAGGGCGGGGCGCGCATGGCGGGCATTGTCCCGATAGGCGATTTGAGTCATACACTGGAATCCATTTTTGATGAGGTGGTTATAGGAAACCTGACTCGCTCCAGTGAAATGTTTGATCTGTTGCAGCTGGCCCATGACCGCCTGGTGACCATGCTTGATCAAGTGCGTCAACATGTCCCTGTCACCTCTGCGGATGACTTGATTGCTCAGATTCGTGATCTGCATGCAGCCACACCGACAGCAGAGACGACGACACCAGCAACATCATCTCCCGAGCCTTCATTACAAGATAGCAGTCAGGCTGATGCTGATATGCAGCCAGCATCAGCCCAGCTTGAACTGGCCGATGAAGCGCTGGAAGCTGTGTCAGAGCCAGATGAGCACTTTGTTGAACACCGCCATGCGCCACGGCAGCGGCAGGAGATGGTGCGAGTAGCGGCCGATCTGCTGGATAATTTAGTCAATCAGGCGGGTGAGGTGAGTATCTATCGCTCACGTGTTGAGCAGCAGGTCGGTAGCGCCAACTATAGCCTGCGTGACTTAAGCGATATCCTGAAACGCATGCATGAGCAGTTGCGTCAGTTTGCCATCGAGGCCGAGGCGCAGATGCAGTCGCGCTATGAAGAGGTTGGTGGCCAACAGCATGAGGATTTCGACCCACTGGAATTTGACCGCTTTACCTCAATGCAGCAGCTATCACGCTCGGCTACGGAAAGTCTGAATGACATGGTCGAGGTGCAGGGAACCCTGCAGGGATTGATGCGCGATACTGAAACCCTGTTGCTACAGCAATCACGGGTCAGCACGGAGCTGCAGGAAGGATTGATGCGTACGCGGATGATGCCGCTGGTCATACATGCGACACGTCTGCGGCGGATTGTGCGCCAGGTCAGCGCCGAACTTGGCAAGCAAGCCGAGCTGAGTTTCCATGGTGCTGAAGTTGAGCTGGATCGCCACGTAATCGAGCGCATGCTGGCGCCTATTGAACATTTGCTGCGCAATGCCGTCGCTCACGGCATCGAGACACCAGAGCAGAGAACCAAGGCAGGCAAACCGGTGCGTGGCCAGATCACCCTGGCACAGGTACGTGAAGGGCCGGAAGTGGTCATTCGTATCATTGATGATGGTGCAGGCATAAATCTTGAGAGTGTGCGCAAGAAGGCCATTGAACGTGGCTTGATGAAGGCCGATGCCGCTTTGTCTGATCAGGAAATTGTGCCCTTTATTTTGGAATCAGGTTTCAGTACCGCTGAAAATCTAAGCCTGGTATCTGGTCGCGGCGTGGGCATGGATGTAGTCAGCAATGAGATAAAGCAGCTTGGTGGCGTGCTGGAGGTGGACACGCAGCAAGGCGCAGGCTCCGCCTTTACCGTGCGCCTGCCGGTAACGCTGTCTATCAGTCGCGCCTTGCTGGTGCAGTCAGGAGAGCAGGTTCTCGCCGTGCCGATGACCACAATTCAGGGCGTTGAGCGGCTTGACCATGACCAGCTCAAGCAATTACTGGCAGAGGAACATCCGCTATACAACTGGCTGGGACAAGATTATGAGCTGTTTACCCTCACAGGGACACTGGGCTTGACTGTGGCAGCAGAACCGCTGGAACAGGCAAGCAAGCAGCCACTGTTATTTGTGCATAGTGGTGATCACCGTGTCGCCTGGGTGGCAGATAAGGTTCTTGGCAGTCGTGAGATCGTGGTGAAATCACTTGGACCACAGCTTTCCAAGTTGCGTGGGCTGTCTGGTGCCACCATTCTGGGTGATGGCAGTGTTGCATTGATTCTTGATTTGCCCTTGTTGACCAGGCTTGGCCTTGCTCAGCGTAGTGTCCCTATGGTGAAGGAGCTCGAGCAGAGCAGGCAACCACTGGTGATGGTAGTGGATGACTCCATTACTGTCCGCAAGGTAACGACACGCCTGCTGGAGCGCAATAATATGCGTGCGGTCACGGCCAAGGATGGCGTGGATGCCATTGCACAGTTGGACGAGGTCATGCCGGACGTGATGCTGCTTGATATCGAGATGCCACGTATGGATGGCTATGAGTTAGCCACGCATATTCGTAATACAGCGACACTCAAGCACATTCCAATTATCATGATTACCTCACGCAGTGGCGAGAAACACCGTCAGCGGGCGCTAGAAATCGGTGTTGAGGTTTATATGAGCAAGCCGTATCAGGAAACGGAAATGCTGAAAAACATTCATGAGTTGTTGGCATTGCAACAAGAAGCACGGGCAGTCGAGTATGAGTAAAACAGTGGCCGCTACAATTGATAATGACGGCCTCGGCCAGGTAATGGTACGCAGCCTGCTTATACCTCTCAATGGTATTTGGATAGTGCTGCCGAACACGGCAGTGGCCGAGGTAACGTCATTCAAGTCTCAAGAGCCTGTTGCAGATGCACCTGACTGGGTTTTGGGCAGGATGACGTGGCGGGGACGCGCCATCCCCTCTTTGGCTTTTGAGCCTTTATTGGGGATGGAGGCAGGGATCGGCGGGGCGCATGCCAGGGCAATCGTCTGCAATACACTCAATGCCAACCCAGATTTGCCATTTCTTGCTATTGTTGCGCAGGGTATCCCACACCTGCAGGACTTGCGGGCAGAGATGATAGAGACCGTGAGCAGTGATGCAGAAGAGATCTCGTCTATAGCCGGGCGGTTGCGGCTGGGTGAGCGCGAGGTAGTAATCCCCAATCTGGATGACCTGGAGCGGCAATTATTGCAAAGTGGAATCAAGGTCATTTAGTGCGAGACTGAACTACTTGGTATTTTTGGTTTGGGAGAGGTTCCCTGGCTTCGCCACCTTCAGGACGAAGCATGAAGAGTGGATGGTATGGAGATGAGAGTAATGAGAGCTCTGGCTGTACTGGGCACAGGTTTGCTGTTGTTTTTCAACGGCGCTATGGCTACTGCTGAGACACAGGATGATCGTTTGAGGCAGATGCTGGATATGCAGGTTAAGCAGGAGGATGTTGAGCGTGAGGAGGCCATGCTGGCTGAACGCGCGCGCTTGCTGCAGATTATCAAGACAGTGGAAAAGGATGCCGAGAAACGCGCACAGGCCATCGCCGAGGGCGCTGATCGTTCCTTGTTGTGCAGCAATTGCCATGGCATAGATGGCAACAGCCTGCAGGCTGATACGCCAAATCTGGCCAGTCAACAGCCAGCCTATACTCTGGAACAGCTGCAATTGTTCGCCAGCGGTCAACGCAAGAATTTTGTCATGCAGGCATTGGCGGCGAATTTCTCCAACGAAGACAAGATCAACCTTTCAATCTATTACGCCAGCATGCCGTTGCAGCCATTGGATTTTGATAGCGAACTCGCTGCACAAGGTAAGCCGATTTATGATGCGGTCTGCTTTGCCTGTCATGGCACCCAAGGCATGGGGGAGGCTGGCTTTGCCCATATCGCCGGACAAAGACAGCAATACACCATCAATGCGCTGCAGCGTTATCGTGCCAATGCCCTGGGTCAATCAGATCCAGAGGATGTGGCGCGCACCAATCCGCGCATGGAACAGGTTACCCGTAAGCTGTCGGATGATGATATTAAGGCCGTAGCCAATTATGTGACTTCACTTGTGCATGTTGCGCAATAGCCTTGCGCCCCGCACATTACCAGCTCTATAAATCACCCCAGTATGTTTGCATGATGGCCAATGCGGCCATGCCTGCTGTCTCACTGCGTAATATCCGTGGGCCCAGGCTGATACTGAGATAACCTGAATTTTGTGTAGTTGATAGCTCCAGCTCGCTCAGGCCTCCTTCCGGACCAACTAGCAGACTCGCTGAACTTGGTCTGGTTTTTATGTTTGCCAGCTTATTGCGTGATTGAGGGTCTAATGTCAGCCTTAATTCATGTTGGTCTTGCTCCAGCCATTCGGTCAGCGTGCGTGGCAAATCAATTGCTGGAAGATGGTTGCGGCCGCATTGTTCACAGGCACTGATCGCCACCCCTTGCCAGTGTTGCAGTTTTCTCTCCCAGCGATCATCAGACAGACGCACGTTGCAACGTTCAGTGATCAGCGGGACGATGCGTATAACACCAAGTTCAGTCGCCTTCTGGATGGCATAATCCATACGCTCACCCTTGGCGATCCCCTGTGCCAGTGTGATGGCCAAGGGCGATTCCACTTCGCGTCCGCTGAATTGGCCAAGTGCGACTGTTACGCGGCGTTTATTTATGCTGTGCACGGATGCAGTGTATTCACCGCCGGTGCCGTTGAATAAAGTCAGTATGTCACCGATCTTCAGACGGAGCACACGGGCGACATGATTGGCCGCTGCTGAATCAAGCTCGATCAGGCTGTCAGGTGCCAGTGGTGTGCTGTGGTAGATACGCTGCATGGCCTCTCATCAAACGCCGGTCGGCAGGTCCAGTGCCTGCCAGATGGCAGCCGTGGGTTCAAACTGGTTCATGCTGTAGAAATGCAGTCCTGGCGCGCCTGCCTCCAGCAGGCGGCGACATAAATCAGTGGTGACCTCCAGGCCATAGGCGCGGATGGCCGCCAGATCATCACCCATGCCAGCCAGTCTCTTGGCCAGCCAGCGCGGGATCTCGGCACCACAGGTCTCGGAAAATCTTGCCAGTTGTTTGTAGTTGGTGATTGGCATGATACCGGGCACGATGGGTAGTTGCAGACCCATATTTTCACACTCGTCGACAAAGCGTAGATAGGCGTCGAGATTATAAAAATACTGCGTAAGCGCGCCGTTGGCACCGGCCTCGACCTTGCGTTTGAAGTTGAGCAGATCCTGTTGGGCGCTGGGGGCCTGCGGGTGAAATTCCGGATAGGCAGCCACCTCGATGTGGAAGTGATCGCCGGCTTCCTGGCGAATGAATTCCACGAGTTCGTTGGCATAGGAAAATTCGCCAGTCTCACGCATGCCGGAAGGCATGTCGCCGCGTAGGGCAACGATGCGTTTTACCCCCAGGGCTTGATAGCCGTGCAATATCTCACGCAAGCTGTCACTGGTTGCACCGATGCAGGACAAATGTGGCGCGGCATCAAGGCCGGCGGCCAGCATATCCTGAATAGTTGTTAGCGTGCCTTGTTGCGTGCTGCCGCCAGCACCAAAAGTTACCGAGACATAAACTGGTTTGAGTGCGGCGAAGCGGTCGCGTACCCGCAATAATTTTTCACGCCCTTCTGTTGTTTTTGGTGGGAAGAATTCCAGACTGATCCCGCTTGGATATTTCTTTTGTGACTTCATGCGATCCCCCGACAAAACTTTAGTGCGCAGGTACAAAGAGCTGATGTTCGGCGTCTTTGCACCTGCGCGTGTGTCATGCAGTAATCAGTAGCGGTAGTGGTCGGCCTTGTAAGGACCAGTTACCGGCACGCCTATATAATCAGCCTGTTCCTGACTGAGCGTAGTGAGCGCGATACCGATCTTCTTCAAGTGCAGGCGGGCAACTTTTTCATCAAGAAATTTGGGCAATACATAGACCTTGTTTTCATATTGCTCATTGCGCATGAAGAATTCCATTTGCGCCAGGACCTGATTGGTGAAGGACGCCGACATGACAAAACTGGGATGGCCGGTGGCGCAGCCCAGATTTACCAGACGTCCCTGAGCCAGGACGATAATCCTCTTGCCATCAGGGAAAATGACATGATCTACCTGTGGTTTGATCTCTTCCCATTGATATTTTTCGACCGATGCAATATCGATTTCGTTATCAAAGTGACCGATGTTGCAGACTATGGCCTGGTTCTTCATCGCCGCCATGTGGTCGTGATTGATGACATTCAGATTACCGGTGGCGGTAACGAAGATGTCGGCTAGCTTGCATACCTCATCCATATTGACGACGCGATAACCTTCCATCGCTGCCTGCAGTGCGCAGATGGGATCGATCTCCGTGACCCAGACGGTAGCACCCATGCCACGAAACGCCTGCGCACAGCCCTTGCCTACATCGCCATAGCCAAGCACGACACAAATCTTGCCGGCGATCATTACGTCGGTGGCGCGCTTGATGCCGTCAATGAGTGACTCACGACAGCCATACAGATTGTCGAATTTGCTCTTGGTGACCGAGTCGTTGACATTCATTGCTGGAAACAGTAGTTCACCACGTTTTTCCATGTCGTACAGGCGATGGACACCGGTGGTGGTTTCTTCCGTTACGCCCTTGATGTCCTTGGCCATGGTGCTCCATTTGCCCGGCGTGTGCTGCATTGATTTGCGCAACAGGTCGAGAAACACGCGCCACTCGGCACTGGCATTGGCAGCAGCAGCAGGTACCTTGCCAGCTTTTTCAAACTCTACGCCCTTGTGTAACACCATGGTGGCATCGCCGCCGTCATCGAGGATCATGTTGGGGCCAGCGTGACCAGGCCAGGTCATCGCCTGTTCGGTACACCACCAGTATTCTTCCAGCGTCTCGCCCTTCCAGGCAAAGACAGGAATACCTTTTGCAGCAATGGCAGCTGCCGCATGATCCTGCGTGGAGAAAATATTGCACGAGGCCCAGCGCACCTCAGCGCCTAGCTCCACCAGTGTTTCGATCAACACGGCGGTCTGAATAGTCATGTGTAGGGAGCCAGAGATACGGGCTCCTTTGAGCGGTTTTTGTGGGCCGAATTCTTCACGCAGCGCCATCAGGCCCGGCATTTCAGTTTCAGCGATCTGGATTTCCTTGCGGCCCCAATCAGCCAGGGAAATGTCGGCGACCTTATAGTCGGTGAATTGGGCTACAGCGTTCATGATTATAACTCCGTCAGGAACGAGCGCCGTTGTTACAGGGCTGATTCCCTGAGCCTGACAGACGAATGTCTGCTGCAGCGCCCCTCAGGGAAACAGGAAGATAATCAGGGTATGCTCATAAGGTGGTGTGCGATGACTTGATATGTACAGGTCGAACTTTAATCAGATAATGCATTTAATTAAAAAACTCCTTAAATCAAATCCCGGCAGCAGCGCGCAGGGACTCGACTTTGTCGGTCAGCTCCCAGCTGAAGTCTGCCTCGTGGCGGCCAAAATGCCCGTAGGTAGCTGTCTGGCGATAAATTGGGCGGAGCAGATCCAGAGCCTCGATCAGTCCGCGTGGACGCAAGTCAAAATGTTCACGCACCAAGGCGGTAAGGCGCTCTGCTGGCACTGTGCTGGTGCCGAAGGTCTCCACATTGATGGAGGTCGGCTCGGCAACACCGATGGCGTAGGATATCTGTACCTCACAACGCTCGGCCAGACCTGCCGCAACAATGTTCTTGGCCACATACCGACCGGCATAGGCCGCCGAGCGATCGACCTTGGAAGGATCCTTGCCGGAGAAGGCGCCGCCGCCGTGACGAGCCATGCCGCCGTAGGTGACGACGATGATCTTGCGCCCGGTCAGTCCGCAGTCGCCCACCGGGCCACCGATGATAAAGCGGCCAGTGGGGTTGATGAGGTAGCGGGTGTCGGCGGTGATCAATTCCCTGGGCAATACCGGCAGGATGATTTCATCCATCACCGCCTCGTGCAGGGTCTTTTGGTTGATCTCCGGGCCATGTTGGGTAGAGAGCACGACAGCGTCAATGGCAACGGGCTTGTTATTTTGATAACGGAAGGTGATCTGACTCTTTGCATCGGGGCGCAGCCAGGGCAGTCGGCCGTTTTTGCGTACTTCGGCCTGGCGCGCCACCAGTTTGTGAGCATAGAAAATGGGAGCGGGCATGAACACATCAGTTTCATTGCTGGCATAGCCAAACATCAGACCCTGGTCGCCAGCGCCCTGTTCGCGATCTTCGGTTTCATCCACGCCCATGGCGATATCGGCTGATTGTTTGCCAATGGCATTGAGTACCGCGCAGGTTTCCCAGTCAAAGCCCATTGCCGAGCTGTTGTAGCCGACATCCTTGATGACCTCGCGGGTAATGGCCTCATAGTCAACTACTGCCGAGGTGGTGATTTCGCCAGCCAGTAACACCATGCCGGTCTTGATTAAGGTCTCGCAGGCAACACGTGCTTGTGGATCTTGCGTCAGGATGGCATCAAGAATGGCGTCGGATATCTGGTCGGCAATTTTATCCGGATGACCTTCAGAGACAGATTCGGAAGTGAATAAATGATAATCGGGCATGATTTAGATCCAGGGTTTTTCAATTAGTGTTAGATGATGTGCGCGCTGCAGGCAGGTATTATGAAGAAATCAGGCAGAAGCTCAAGGAGTGCCAAGCGGTACAACGCGTACTATATGCAGAAAGGCTCTACCGGACAAGTCTACAGCGCCTTTGACTTTGGATGGTCTTGTCGCACCTGCTTCAATATCCCCAGGTTCCTTCAAGCAACAGATCCATATCCTGGAAGGTAGAGTTATCCGCGGGTTCTAGCGTTTCTGCTGTCAGTGATTCCAGCGCCTTGCGGCCAGCAGGGTTATTGGTGGCGTCAAGCAGCGCACTGCGCAAGCTCTGCTGTAGTTCCGCACTGAGCATTGGGCTGGCGGAGATCCCTAGACTGGGCCCTTGCTCGGTAACATAGATAGTCACCAGACCAGGATAGCGTGCCACGATGGGGGTAGGGATAATGGCTGCGGCAACCTTGCCTTGCATGGCCAGTTCAGCGGCCTGATCTACGTTCGGTGTTTCGACAATGTTCGGCTGGCGCATGGGGTTGGGAAAGATTAGATTGAGGTACAGTGCCGCGAGGGCTGGCGAGGCGGTGGTGGCTATGGTCTTGCCGATCAACTCGGATGGTTCGAGGATCATGTTATCCTCGTGGGCCACCAGGGAATGGCTCATGAGTCCGGGGAACTTGGCCAGTGCTGTATAGTTCATCTTATTGATACGATAGGCGGTAAAGTGAGGCCCATCGAGGATCA
The DNA here is from genome assembly GCA_041678005.1 of Thiohalomonadaceae bacterium. Classification (GTDB taxonomy): domain Bacteria; phylum Pseudomonadota; class Gammaproteobacteria; order Thiohalomonadales; family Thiohalomonadaceae; genus Sulfurivermis. The sequence goes on along the minus strand of JBAYOW010000012.1, from coordinate 42,010 downwards.
GATCATACTGTTCTCGTTTCATGGCCTGCCAGTGGGCGAGATAATTTATATTGGTGACCAGCTTGATTTTTTGCCCAGAGGCCTGGCTCAGGTAATCTACTAATGGTTGATATACCTGCCTGGTGCGTTCGGCTGATAATAGCGGGTGGACAGCAAGACTGAGTTCAGCGGCTGCCAAAGGGCGTGTGATAGCCGTTAGCATCAGCAAGTAGAGAAAGAACAACAGAGATGGTTTGGTAGTGTGTAGTGGATTACGCATGACCCCATCCTTGGTTAGGATTTGATGTTTTTCAGAAGTGTAGCAGTACGCTGAGTAAAAATGTTATAGCGTTTGATAAATTCCGTCATAGCCAAATTTTTATCTTTGTCAGCCAGTATTTTTAACCTGTATATCTCATTAGAGCATGAGAAAAAGCCCTGATTAAATATACAGATTAAATAAAAATTATGGGCATAAAACAGAATGTTATGCACAACAGGGATTGCCGCCAGGTACCTGATTGGGTGAGAATCGGCAGTCCAGATGTTGTAACGGGGCAAGTGTAAGGTTATGGGCACTGCACCTTAAGCTGGCTGCTAGCCAGAATAATAAAGAATCATGAAGTCTTGTTGGGAGCGCTGCAGTATGGCCCGAGGCCGCTGCACCGGATGAATGTCAATGACAATAAATACCAGGCACCAGCCAGGTCGGTGGATAGCTTGTTTGTCCCTGTCGCAATTCTCCCCAGCGCCAAGACATGGTTTGGTTGTCTGCGCCGCATTGTGTGTGCGTAGCCAAGGTTTTGCGTATTCATACTATCCAGGAGATGTACATGTCGAACCGTAGAGAACTTGCCAATGCGATCCGCGCCCTGAGCATGGACGCCGTACAAAAAGCCAATTCAGGACACCCGGGTGCGCCGATGGGCATGGCGGATATTGCCGAGGTGTTGTGGAACGACCATATGAAGCACAACCCGGCCAACCCCAAGTGGGCCGATCGTGACCGTTTTGTGCTGTCCAATGGTCATGGTTCGATGTTGATCTATTCTTTGCTGCATCTGACTGGCTACAACCTCTCCATTGATGATCTGAAAAGCTTCCGCCAGCTGCATTCCAAAACGCCTGGCCACCCTGAGTATGGTTATACCGATGGTGTGGAAACCACCACCGGCCCGCTGGGGCAAGGCCTTACCAATGGCGTGGGCATGGCATTGGCAGAGAAAGTTCTGGCTGGGCAGTTCAACCGTCCCGGTCATCACATCGTTGACCATCACACCTATGTGTTCCTGGGCGATGGATGCATGATGGAAGGCATTTCGCACGAGGCCAGTTCACTGGCTGGCCCCCTGGGTTTGGGCAAGCTGATAGCCTTTTGGGATGACAATGGTATTTCCATCGACGGTCACGTGGAAAACTGGTTTACCGATGATACCCCCAAGCGTTTCGAAGCCTATGGCTGGCATGTGGTGCGCGATGTCGATGGCCACAATGCCGAGGCTATCAACAAAGCTATCCATGAGGCCAAGAGTGTCAACGACAAGCCCACGCTGATTTGCTGCAAGACCGTGATCGGGTTTGGTGCGCCCAATCTGTGCGGCAGTCATGATTGCCATGGTGCGCCATTGGGTAATGACGAGATTGCCGCTGCGCGCGAGAACCTGGGCTGGGAGCATGGTCCTTTTGTCATTCCGACTGATATCTACAAGGCCTGGGATGCCAAGGATAAAGGTGCCAAGGCAGAGTCTGAGTGGGACAGCAAATTTGCTGCCTACAAAAAGGAGTTTCCTGCATTGGCTGCTGAGTTCGAGCGCCGCGCTATCAAGGGCGAGTTGCCAGCCAACTGGAAGCAGGTTGCCGATGACTTCATCAAGGCAGTGAATGAGAAAGGCGAGACCATTGCCTCGCGCAAGGCTTCGCAGAACTCTATCCAGGGCTATGCTGCTGCACTGCCCGAATTTCTCGGCGGCTCGGCCGACCTGACCCCCTCCAACCTGACGGCCTGGAAAGAAGCCAAGTCGATTACCCGCACCGTTGCTGATGGCAACTATCTGTCCTACGGCGTACGCGAGTTCGGCATGTCCGCTATCATGAACGGCATGGCCCTGCATGGCGGCTTCATTCCCTTCGGTGGCACTTTCCTGATGTTCTCCGAATACGCGCGCAATGCCTTGCGTATGGCGGCGTTGATGAAGATTCGCTCCATCTTTGTCTATACCCATGACTCGATCGGTCTGGGTGAGGACGGCCCAACCCATCAGCCAGTAGAGCAGATTGCCACCCTACGTTTGATCCCGAATATGAGCGTCTGGCGTCCATGTGATGCAGTTGAGTCAGCCGTGGCCTGGCGTGCGGCCATTGAAAAGAAGGATGGCCCAAGCTCATTGATATTCTCGCGTCAGAATCTGTCCCATATGCCGCGCAGCGCCTCCCAGATTGCTGACATCGCTCGTGGCGGCTATGTCCTGCGCGATGGTGGCAGCAAACCAGATGCCATCATCATCGCTACCGGCTCCGAAGTTGAGCTGGCGATGAAGGCTGCGGAGGAGTTGGCTGGCAAGGGCAAGAATGTGCGCGTGGTTTCCATACCTAGTGTGGATGCCTTCGAGGCGCAGGATGCGGCCTATCGCGAAGCGGTGCTGCCGGCTTCCTGCAGCAAGCGTGTCGCCGTGGAAGCTGGTGTTACTGCCAGTTGGTACAAGTATGTTGGCCTGAATGGCAAGGTGGTGGGTCTCGACCGTTTCGGTGAGTCTGCTCCAGCCGGTCAGCTATTTAAGGAATTCGGCTTCACCGTGGAAAATGTGGTGAAGACTGTCGAGTCCATTCTCTAAACCATTAAACCAGTCAATTAGGAGAACTATCACATGACTATCAAAGTCGGAATAAATGGTTTCGGTCGTATCGGTCGCATGGTGTTTCGCGCCGTAGCCAAGGATTTCCCCAGCATCGAGATCGTTGCCATCAATGACCTGCTCGATGCAGATTATCTGGCCTATATGCTGAAGTATGACTCTGTGCATGGCCGCTTCGATGGCGAAATTAAGGTTGATGGCAGTAACATGGTGGTGAACGGCAAGACGATCCGTCTGACCGCCGAGCGCGATCCAGCTAATTTGAAGTGGAATGAGGTTGGTGCCGATATCGTCATCGACTGCACAGGCTTTTTCCTGACCACCGAATCCTGCCAGGCGCATATCAAGGCCGGTGCCAAGAAGGTGGTTCAGTCCGCACCTTCCAAGGATGACACGCCAATGTTTGTCTATGGCGTCAACCACAGCACCTATGCAGGTCAGGCCATTGTCTCTGCCGCCTCCTGCACCACCAACTGCCTGGCGCCAGTGGCCAAGGTGTTGCACGACAACTTTGGTATCAAGCGTGGTCTGATGTCCACAGTGCATGCCGCCACTGCCACCCAGAAGACCGTTGACGGCCCGTCTGCCAAAGACTGGCGTGGTGGTCGCGGAATTCTGGAAAACATCATCCCGTCCTCCACTGGTGCTGCCAAGGCAGTGGGCAAAGTCATCCCGGAGCTGAACAAGAAACTGACTGGCATGGCTTTCCGTGTGCCGACCTCCGATGTTTCCGTGGTTGACCTGACTGTGGAGCTGAACAAGGAAGCCTCTTATGAGGATATCTGCAAGGTGATGAAGGCCGCTTCCGAGGGTGAACTGAAGGGAGTATTGGGCTACACCGAGGAAATGGTCGTTTCTACCGATTTCATCGGCAACAGTGCGCCGTCTACCTTCGATGTCGGTGCCGGTATCGCACTGGATAACACCTTCGTCAAGATCGTCGCCTGGTATGACAATGAATACGGTTATACCTGCAATATGCTGCGCCTGGTCGAGCATGTCGCCAAGTAAGTAAACCCCAGGAGCCAGGGGCGTGGAACCAGTAATAGGGGCTAGTAAACTCTGGCTCCTTGGTTCCTTGGCCCCTGACACCTGTGTTTAAGAGAGAGCCATTCGCCAAGCCACTGCTTGGCAAATGATTTTCCGAAATTAATCAAGGGAGTTGCACCATGTCTGTTATCAAAATGACCGACCTCGACCTGAAGGGTAAGCGGGTATTTATTCGAGCTGATCTGAACGTGCCGGTAAAAGATGGCAAGGTGAGCTCCGATGCCCGTATCACCGCCTCCATGCCTACCATTGAATTTGCCCTGCAGGCGGGTGCCAAGGTGATGGTGACCTCGCACCTAGGTCGCCCCACGGAAGGTGAGTGGACGGCTGAAGTATCGTTGCAGCCGGTTGCGGATGTGCTGTCGGCCAAACTTGGTAAGCCAGTACGCCTGATCAAGGATTGGGTGGATGGCGGATTTGATGTGGCTGAAGGCGAGCTGGTGTTGCTGGAAAACTGCCGCGTCAACAAGGGCGAAAAAAAGAACGATGAGGCAACGGCAAAAAAATATGCCGCTTTGTGCGATGTGTTTGTCATGGATGCATTTGGTACCGCGCATCGCGCCCAGGCCTCCACTCACGGCATTGCCCAATATGCTCCGGTGGCCTGTGCCGGTATCCTGCTGACCGATGAGCTGGATGCATTGAGCAATGCCTTGGCCAATCCTGCTCGACCCATGGTTGCCATCGTCGGCGGCTCCAAGGTTTCCACCAAGCTGACCGTACTCGAAGCCCTGGCCGGGAAATGCGATCAGCTGGTCGTCGGTGGCGGCATTGCCAATACCTTTCTCAAGGCCGCCGGCAACAATGTTGGCAAGTCCTTGTGTGAGGATGACCTGGTACCTACGGCAAAAATGTTGATGGAAAAAATGTCCGCGCGTGGCGCAAGCATTCCGATCGCCGTGGACGTGGTCGTTGGCAAGAATTTCGCAGCTGACGAGCCGGCCGTGCTGAAAGATGCCGGCGATGTGGCCGATGATGAGATGATCTTCGATATTAGCCCGAAGAGCGCCCAGGAGCTGGTGGATATTATCAACAAGGCCGGCACGGTGGTGTGGAACGGCCCGGTCGGTGTGTTTGAGTTCGATCAGTTTGGCGCGGGCACCAAGGCAATTTCAATGGCCATCGCCAATACCAAGGCCTTTACCCTGGCCGGTGGCGGCGACACCATTGCCGCGATCCAGAAATATGATATCTATGACAAGGTATCTTATATTTCGACGGCAGGCGGTGCTTTCCTGGAATATCTGGAAGGTAAGGTGCTGCCAGCGGTTGCCATTCTCGAAGAACGCGCCAAGGGTTGAACGCAGCAAAGAAGGCCCGGAAACAGTCTCGCAGTAATCGCGGGCTTGCGGGATGCCGACATTGAAGGCCGTCGTGGTTCTGTCCTGAACTGCCTGAGGCAAGTACAGGTATACAAAATATGGCAAGACGAACAAAAATAGTAGCAACCATGGGGCCGGCTACCGATGACCCCAAGATGCTGGACAAGATTATCGAGGCCGGCGTCGATGTAGTGCGCATCAACTTTTCCCACGGCACCGCAAAGGAGCATATTGAGCGTGTCGAGCGGGTGCGTAATCGCGCCCGCGCACACGGGCGACAGGTTGGGGTACTGGCCGATTTACAGGGGCCAAAGATTCGTATTGAGCGTTTCAAGCAGGGCAAGATAATGCTTGAAGACGGCAAGTTGTTTGTACTCGATGCGCTGCTCGATATCGATGCCGGCGATGAGAACCGTGTGGGTATCAGCTACAAAACGCTCCACAATGATGTCAAACGCGGCGATACGCTGTTGCTGGATGACGGACGCATTGTATTGTGGGTCGATCAGGTCTATGGCCCAGAGATTCATTGCCGCGTGGTGGTTGGTGGTTTGCTGTCCAACCGCAAGGGCATCAACCGTCAGGGTGGCGGCCTGACAGCACCGGCGCTGACCGACAAGGATCGCGAGGATATCAAGACCGCAGCGCAAATGCAGGCGGATTATGTGGCCTTGTCTTTTCCACGTAGTGCAGCCGATGTTAACGAGACGCGTGAGTTGGTGCGAGCCGCTGGTGGCTATGGTGGTATTGTGGCCAAGATCGAGCGCGCCGAGGCACTGCCGGTGATAGAGGAGATCATCGCCGCTTCCGACGCCATTATGATTGCACGCGGGGATTTGGGCGTGGAGATCGGTGATGCGGCTTTGCCGCCAGTGCAAAAACACCTGATACAGCTTGCACGCAAGATGAATCGGGTGGTGATCACTGCCACGCAGATGATGGAATCCATGATCGAAAATCCGATTCCGACCCGTGCCGAGGTATTCGATGTCGCTAACGCCGTGCTCGATGGCACGGATGCAATTATGCTCTCGGCCGAAACAGCCGCAGGAAAATACCCGGACAAGGCGATTCAGGCCATGGATCGAGTTTGCCTGGAGGCAGAAAAACAACGTATTGCGATTCAGTCTGATCACCGTATCCACACTGAGTTTAGCTACATAGACGAGGCCATTGCGATGGCCTCGATGTATACCGCCAACCACCTCAAGGTCAAGGCGATTGCTGCGCTGACTGAATCAGGTTCAACACCCTTGTGGATGTCGCGCATCAGTTCTGGCATCCCTATATATGCTATGACGCGGCACGTTGAGACACGGCGCAAGGTGACCTTGTATCGTGGTGTGTATCCGGTAAGCTTTGATGTACAAACTACCGACCATGCAGAGGTGAACCGCGAGACGATTGATGAGTTGTTGCGTCGTGGCGCGGTGCGCAATGGTGATCTGGTGATTATTACCAAGGGCGATTTGATGGGTGTGCATGGTGGCACCAATGCGATGAAGATCGTCAAGGTTGGCGAACTGGTTTGAAGTATGGATTTACAGGACTAAGGAAGCGCTGAATAATGTTGGCGATGCAGTCAGGGCTAGGCAAAAAACGGCGAAAAAGCGCAGTTTACACGTAGTAAATGAGCATTTTGAGTCGTTTTTTAACACCGCCCTGACAACGTAGGTAGTTATTCGGCGATTCCTAAGCAAGAGCAGATCATGCGTGATCAGGCTCAAGTCCCGTGTATATTTTACAGGTAATTAACTAAAGGAGATTTACGATGGCTTTGGTTTCATTGCGTCAATTACTCGACCATGCTGCTGAACACAGCTACGGTCTGCCAGCGTTTAACGTCAACAACATGGAGCAGGTCAAGGCCATCATGGAGGCCGCGGCCGAAACTGATAGTCCGGTGATCCTGCAAGGCTCGGCAGGTGCGCGTAAATATGCTGGTGAGGCGTTCCTGCGCCACCAGATCCTAGCTGCCCTGGAAGCCTATCCACAGATCCCGGTAGTTATGCATCAGGATCATGGTGCCTCGCCTGCCGTCTGCGTACAGGCGATACAATCTGGTTTTTCATCGGTAATGATGGATGGCTCGTTGATTGAAGACGGCAAGACTCCTTCGTCCTACGAATACAACGTCGATGTCACGCGCAAGGTCGTTGAAATGTCGCATGCCTGCGGTGTTTCAGTTGAAGGCGAGCTGGGTGTGCTGGGTTCCCTGGAAACTGGTATGGCTGGTGATGAAGACGGTCACGGCGCCGAAGGCGTACTGGATCATTCTGCGCTGGTTACCGATCCGGATGAAGCCGCTGATTTTGTCAAAAAGACCGGCGTGGATGCCCTGGCCATCGCCATTGGTACCAGTCATGGTGCCTACAAGTTCACTACGCAGCCTACCGGCAAGATCCTGCGTATAGACCGCGTGAAGGAGATCAACGCACGCATTCCAACCGTACACCTGGTCATGCACGGCTCATCTTCCGTGCCGCAGGACTGGCTGGAAATTATCAATAATTTTGGCGGCGACATGGGTAAGACCTATGGTGTGCCAGTCGAGGAGATCGTTGAAGGTATCAGGAGTGGCGTGCGTAAGGTGAATATTGACACCGACCTGCGCATGGCATCAACTGGTGCCGTGCGCCGTTACCTGGCCGAGGATCGCAAGAATTTCGATCCACGTAAATATCTCAAGGCCGCCCAGGATGCGATGAGTGGTATCTGCAAAGCTCGTTATGAGGCCTTTGGTTGCGCTGGCATGGCCTCTAAAATCAAGCCCATCTCGCTGGAAAAAATGGCCGGGCTGTACAAGTCTGGTTCGCTGGATCAGAAGGTCATCTAAACAGCATTCAGCTGATAATAAAAAGGGGGTCGCAAGGCCCCCTTTTTATTTGCGTTGCAGATGATATGTGGATCAGTAACCTGCTGTATTTTGTTCCACCCAACGCTCGCTGCCATCTTCCAGCTGTTCTTTTTTCCAAAAAGGCGCGGTTGATTTGAGTTCTTCCATCAGATAACGACAGGCGCTAAAGGCATCCTTGCGGTGAGCTGACCAGACGGCCACCAGGACGATGGGATCGGCCGGATGTAATTCACCCACACGATGGATGATGAGAGCATCTAGCAATGCCCATTGGGTAAAGGCGCTTTGCGCAATTTTGCTCAGATATCGCTCGGTCATCCCGGGATAGTGTTCCAGTTGCATGGCGGTGACATTGTCACCTTCATTGAAGTCACGCATATGGCCGACAAACACCGCTGCAGCACCGCTGGCACCATGCAGTACAGTTTGTGCCTGCTCATGCACTGCCACCTCATGCCAGGGCTGCAGGGGGCTTGTGCGCACTTCGATCCTCACTTGTCGCCACCGGTCACCGGTGGGAAGAAGGCCACTTCATCGCCATCATGTACCAGGGTATTCTGATCGACATATTCCATGTTGATCGCAGCCAGCACGTTATCCGGCATTGCCTTGCCGCCAGCTGCCTGCAGCCATACATCAGATACCGATGCTACCTCGCCTATTTCCACAGTCGCACCGTCACAGCCCAATAGATCCTTCAGGCTGGCAAAGAATTTTACCGTAACGCTCATGCCCCATGCCTCCGTGATTGCAACGCAAACAGCCAAGAGCTTATCATGCCAGACTTTGGCAATTAATTACCCATCATGACTGAATTAACCCATTTCAATGAGGTCGGCGCGGCACACATGGTCGATGTTGGTAACAAGGACAACACGGCACGCACCGCGATCGCTGGAGGCAGGATCCAGATGCAGCCGACCACCCTGACATATATCAAGCAGGGCAGCGCAAAAAAAGGCGATGTGCTGGGCGTGGCGCGTATCGCAGGCATTATGGCGGCAAAAAAGACTGCCGAGCTGATCCCGCTGTGCCATCCCATTGCCCTCACCCATGTGGATATTGAGTTCAGCCTGGATGAGGCCAACAACGCCGTACACTGTCGCGCCACCTGCGAGCTGGTCGGTCAGACCGGCGAGGAAATGGAGGCGCTTGTTGCCGTGCAGATTGCCCTGCTCACGGTCTATGACATGTGCAAGGCGGTCGATCGTAGCATGACTATTGACCAGGTCTGCCTGTTGGAAAAAAAGGGTGGTAAATCCGGCCATTGGCAGCGAGAAAATCTTCTGGGGTAAGCATCATGCATGAAGAATTTAACCAGAATTTCTGGTTCGGTAACGTCATCCTGGTTATTGCCCTGGTCATGTTGCTCTTCATGGGCTCCCTGTGGGAAAGCCTGGGGGTGATCGCCATGGTGATCTGGATTGCCATGGTCGCCCTGGGCGTGTACCTGCTGATGAGCAAGACCTCTGCTTGAACTGGTGCACAGCGCCTCAGTGCATGTTTGCTATTCAATCCGGCACGCTTCGGCAAACTCCAGACGTGGCCCGCGTGGGTGCAGCTTTTCGCGTCGACCATAACCCAAAGCGCAGATGAATAATGATTTTACCTTGCCATCCGGGAAGAATTCCGCATCGAGTTTTTCTCGATTAAAACCGCTCATTGGGCCACAATCCAAACCAAGGCTGCGTGCGGCAATTATGAAATAAGCACCTTGCAGGGCAGTATTCAAGTTTGCACTTGCGGCGATTTTTTCAGGCTTGCAGATAAATCCTGCACGTGCATCTGAGTGCGGATAAAGTCGTGGCAATTTTTCATAAAACTCCATATCCATGCCTATGATTGCCACCACCGGCGCAGTCATGGATTTGCGTACGTTACCTTCATCCAGGCATGGTTTTAGACGGTTTTTAGCGTCCTCGCTTTGCACAAACACCAGTCGCGCCGGACAGCAGTTGGATGCAGTTGGGCCCCATTTCATCAACGCATAAATTTCCTGCAGCTGCGCCTCGCTTAGCGGGCGCTCCTGCCAGTAGCTAAAGCTGCGGGCATTACGGAAGATGGCATCCAGGGCATTCTCGGTTAGAATTTTGTTCATTGAATACTCCTGCTGTGGAAGATAAATTCGACACAAACCGGGAAGACTTAACCCGCATATTTCATCATGCGGCGCGATGATGGTGCCGTGCTAGTGGATAGAAAATGCAATAGGTCATTTTGATTTTCATGCAAACAGAAACAGCTCTTTGTAATCACGACAAAACCAGAGTTTATTTTATGCTCTGGTGATATATATACAGGTTAATGGAACAGCTTACTCCTCCGCAAAGCGAAAATGAATTAATTGCTCGTGCCAGCGCGCTTGCCGGTCGTACACTTGCCGAGCTGGCAATGGCTCATCGGTTGAGCCTGCCGATGGATCTGCGTCGACATAAAGGCTGGGTGGGGCAACTCATAGAGCATGCCCTGGGTGCCAGCGCCGGTAGTCGGGCAATCCCTGATTTTGCCGAACTCGGTGTGGAGCTGAAAACCCTGCCGGTCGATAGGCGCGGTCTACCCTGTGAATCTACTTATGTCTGCACCGGACCGCTGGAGCAGATCAATGAGACGTGGCAGCAAAGTTGGTTACGACGTAAATTGGCGCGTGTGCTGTGGTTGCCGATCCAGGCAGACAAGGAAATCGCGCTTGCGGATCGGCGCATTGGTAGTGCCCTGTTATGGAGCCCATCGGCTGCGGAAGAGGCTATGTTGCGGCGTGACTGGGAGGAGTTGACCGAGCGCATCATGCTCGGTGAAATCGAACAGATCAGCGCGCGCTTCGGTGAAGCTTTACAGATCCGCCCCAAGGCTGCCAATAGCCGAGTGCTGCGTCACGCTATTGGTGCTGATGGTGAGGCCATCCTGATTAATCCGCGTGGTTATTACCTGCGCACCGGCTTTACAGCCAATATCTTGCAGCAATATTCCATCAACGGTTGAAACCGTCGACACTGTTATGTAACGAGGTGTTGTCCGTAGCGTACATATAGGAGTGAATCGAGATACTGATTATATAAATTACGCCCGTCACCCTCGAACTCATCAAACATGACACCAATACGCTGACAGCCAGCGCTGCCGTCATATAATTGATGAGCCACACGTACTCGCGCAATAACGCGGATATACTCATCTGTTGCAGTATCCAGCACACTGAAAAATATGCGCAACACACTGCCAACATCGGCGCTGTAGTCGCTGAGAAATTGCAGGCCACCCAAGGAAATGTCGTAAGACCATACGTGATGTACACCGCCACTGGACAGCATCACGCCTATCTTGAAGCGAATCTTTATTCGAGGGCTTGTGCGTCTTTCCTGCATGGTGTTTTATTTGCTCTTGTTTCTTTACAAGATGATGAATTAATACAGTGGTGGTTTATACAGGTGCAACCCGTTGTAAGAAATCTTTCACCAGTTGCCAGGATTTTTCAGTAAATGCTTCGTTGTAACGCTCACTGCCTGGATTGACAAAACCATGTTTGGCATCAAAGGTGTGCGATTCAACTTCCTTGCCTGCCGCAGCCATTGCCTTGTTGAATTTTTCCATCTTCTCAGGCCAGGTGGTTTCTTGCTCTGCATAGATAGCCAATACCGGCCCACCAAGCGTGCGTAGTGCTTCGACATCATTTTGCAGGCGACAATAAAACAGGACTGTAGAGTTGACTGTTTCTGGATCGAGCAAAGCCGTTAACAATGCCTGTCGTCCGCCCAGTGACCAACCAAGGCAGCTGACTTTACGTTCGCCTTGCTTTAGATATTCCAGGGCGGCAAGCAATTTACTGTCGGCCAAATCCTGATCCAGATTACGCATAAGCTCACCTGCCTGCTCGGCATTGCTGGCCTTCTCGCCATCATAGAGATCGATGACCATCACCTTGTAGCCCAGCTCGGCCAGGCGATCGGCCCATTGCTGATTGTATGTCAATACACCCCACCAATCGTGGATGATCAACACCGCATGGCGAGCTGTATCCGGGCCGACCACATAGGTCTCGACCTCGTTGCCATCATGTGTATGCAGGAGTTTTGTGCTCATAGTGTTTACCGTAGCAGAAGCTGTTTATAGCGGCGCCTATTGTAGCCATGGCAACTGCCGCGTCCATCCCAATTTCCACCGTTTGCAAATTATAAATTCAGCAGGCATCAAATGGTGCATTTGATCAAGACTGCCGATGAGTGCGCATAAAGTATGTGTATTACTTTGTACACCAGTATTCTTTCACAATGGCTGCAAGGATTGTTAGGATAGTTGGTTCAGTTTTCACTTTGGAGGATCTATGCCTCGCGTAAAGATATACAGCACTGGCACTTGTCCCATTTGTGACAAGGCCAAGGCACTGTTGCAAAAATGGGGTGTCGCCTATGACGAGGCTCGCATCGATCTCGATCAAAGCTTGTTGGCAGAATTCTCCCGCGTGACCAATGGGGCGCGTACTGTGCCGCAAATCATCATTGACGAGAAATGGATAGGTGGCTTCAGCGACCTGACCGAGCTGCATATGGATGGCGGCCTGGATGATCTGCTCGCAAACAAATAATGATGACAAACAAGATCGATTGGCAAAACACCTGGGCCGCAATTTGGCGTCCATATCGTCAGTCCTTGCGCGCAGCACGCCAGCTTGATCCAGTCACGCTCGATCAATTACTGCATATAGAACAGCAAAAGCAGGCCTTGATTGACAATACTGAACGCTTTCTTGCGGGCTTACCAGCTAATAATGCTCTGCTCTGGGGTGCGCGTGGTACCGGCAAATCATCCCTCATCAAGGCGTTGCTCAATAGTTATGCCCCGCAAGGCATGCGAGTGATAGAAGTGGATAAGGAAGACCTGCTTTATCTGTCAGAGATTGTCGATGAGATACGCGAACTGCCCTACCGCTTTATCGTGTTCTGTGATGATCTTTCCTTCGAGGCCGGTGAGCACAGCTATAAGGCGCTGAAATCCATCCTTGAGGGCTCGATTGAACTGCCGCCGGACAATGTGCTGATTTACGCAACTTCCAATCGTCGCCATCTGATGCCGGAATTTATGCAGGATAACCAGGCTTCTAGCCTTGTGGATGGTGAGTTGCGCTACGCAGATGCCATTGAGGAAAAAATCTCGTTGTCTGACCGCTTTGGCCTGTGGCTGTCCTTTTATCCGGCCAATCAAGCCGAATACCTTGCCATGGTAGACAGTTATTTTCATGACTACAGCGGCGACCGTAATGCCTTGCACCAGGCTGCGTTGCAGTTTGCTCAAGCGAAGGGCGGCGCGCGCAGTGGCCGCACAGCCAGGCAATTTTACAATACCCAGGCTAACAATAAGCTTAGGGGAAAACATCCGGCCTGATTTACACTTGCCGTCAATAATTTTTTATCTCAACCAACAGGAGCAATACTATGAGCGGTGATATGGGTCAGACGATGCACGACTTCAAGCGGGGCATGGAGATGATGAACCGCCAAGTGCCTGAGACCATGCAGGCTTTTACTGACTTCATGAGCTCGGTGCTGCATGAAGGCGCACTGGATTTGCGTACCAAGGAGCTTATTGCGCTCGGCATGTCGATCACTGCACGCTGTCGCTATTGTATTGGTCTGCATGTTAATAATGCACTGAAGGCGGGCGTGACCAAGGCCGAGATCGTCGAGGTGTGCAAGGTGGCGATGTTAATGGGTGGTGGGCCGGCAATGACCTATATTGCCGAGGTACGCAAGGCGCTGGAGTTGTTTGATAAAGCAGAGGCGTGAGTTTAAATAGTCTCAAAACACAAAACGCCCGGTTCAACCCGGGCGTTTTGCATTTAGAGGCAAAGCAAGATTTACTTAATCTTGGCTTCCTTGTAAACGACATGCTTGCGGACGACGGGATCAAATTTCTTGATCTCCATCTTCCCGGGCATGGTGCGTTTGTTTTTGGTGGTGGTATAAAAGTGACCGGTATCAGCAGTAGATACCAGTTTGATCTTGTCGCGTGCGCCCTTGGCCATGATCTAGCTCCTTATACCTTTTCGCCAGCAGCACGCAGGTCGGCAAGAACGGCATCGATGCCGTTTTTATCGATGGTACGCATGGCTTTAGTGGAAACGCGCAACCGGACATAGCGGTTTTCACTCTCGACCCAAAAGCGGTGGGTCTGCAGGTTCGGCAGAAAACGACGCCGCGTCTTGTTATTGGCGTGTGATACGTTGTTACCTGCCATCGGCCGCTTGCCGGTGACTTTACATACTCTGGACATGATTTGCCTCCAAACGGAATTACGTCCCCGCCTTTCGGTGGGAGCCGCGTTTTATACCAGATCCCGCCCGTCAGATCAAACCACGTTCCGCTAAAGAGGTGATTTCGCCATCGCCGATGATGAAGTGATCAAGCACCCGCATATCCACCAGCGCCAGTGCTTCCTTGAGGCGACGGGTAATAGATTCATCAGCACGGCTGGGCTCGGCCACGCCAGAAGGATGATTATGCGCCAGGATAAGCGCAGCGGCATTATGGTGTAGCGCCCGTTTGATTACCTCGCGCGGGTATACCGAGGCACCATCTATGGTGCCGGTAAACAGCTCCTCAAAGGCAATGACGCGATGACGGTTATCCAGAAACAGAGCGGCAAAAACTTCGTGGGCATAGCCGCGTAAACGGGCTGCAAGAAAGCGTCGAGTGTCTGCGGGTGAGGTAAGTGCATCGCCACGCTGTAGTGTTGCCAGCAGATGCCGTTGTCCCAATTCCAGCGTGGCCTGTAGTTGTACGTATTTAGCTTCGCCTAAACCCTTGTGGCGACAGAAGTTTTTACAATTTGCCTCCAGCAGTGGGCGTAGTCCACCAAAATCTGTAATGAGTTGTCGCGCCAGATCGACCGCACTCATTCCCTTTACGCCGGTACGCAGGAAAATCGCCAGCAGCTCGGCATCAGACAGCGCATGTGGCCCATGTCGCAAAAGTTTTTCCCGTGGCCGTTCTTCCAGCGGCCAGTCCGTGATGGCCATAGTGTTACCTCCATGTAGAGCCTGAACAAAAAACAGTTACACCATATCAGGGAGCTTCTGAACAAGTCTATGCCGCGCCGGGCCCATAATAGGGCAGGATATTAGTCATGATTGATGCTTATCGGCCAGAGGACTGGCCTCATTTCTTGCCACCTTGTGCTTCTGTATACTGTCAGGTTATGAGCGGCCTGCTAAACAGACATATACTACTCGGCATAACGGGCGGCATTGCGGCCTATAAGGCGGCAGAGCTGGTGCGGCTATTGCGCCGCGCCGGCGCACAGGTGCTAGTGGTAATGACGCGCGGAGCGATGGAATTCATCACGCCTTTATCCTTGCAAGCCCTGTCAGGGCAGCCGGTGCGCAGCGAGCTGTTTGATGCCAACGCCGAGGCTGGCATGGATCATATCGAACTGGCCCGTTGGGCCGAGCTGATTCTGGTTGCGCCGGCCAGCGCCAATTTTCTTGCCCGTCTGGCCGGTGGTCAGGCCGATGATCTGCTCACCACACTCTGCCTGGCCAGTGATGCACCACTTGCCGTGGCACCAGCGATGAATCAGCAGATGTGGCAGGCAATGGCCACCCAGGAGAACATCCAGCGACTGCTGGCCCGTGGTGTAAACTTGTTTGGCCCCGACCATGGCGAACAGGCCTGTGGCGAGCTGGGGCCAGGCCGGATGCTGGAGCCAGTTGAGTTGTTGCAGCGCAGTGAACAATTGCTTGCTGATGGATCTCTGGCTGGTGTTCGCGCCCTGGTTACCGCCGGGCCGACACGCGAGGCCATCGATCCGGTGCGATTTATCAGTAACCGTAGTTCTGGCCGGATGGGCTTTGCCATTGCCACAGCGCTGGCCGCGGCTGGAGCCGAGGTGATCCTGGTGGCTGGCCCTGTCAGTCTGACTACACCGCCCAGGGTGCGTCGTGTCGATGTGGTGTCAGCACAAGACATGTTGGCGGCGGTGGAAGCTGAAACATTTGATCTGCTGGTGGCAACGGCCGCCGTGGCTGATTATCGACCGGCAATCGAAGTTGCAGCAAAGATTAAAAAAAACCAAGCCGAGCTGTCACTAGCGTTGACGCGCAACCCGGATATCCTGGCCAGTATCAGCACAAAACGGCCACAGGTATTTGCTGTTGGTTTTGCCGCTGAAACCAATGATCTGGAACAATACGCACGGCAGAAGTTAAAAGAAAAGAATCTGGCCATGATCGCTGCTAATTGGGTGGGCGATGGCTGCGGTTTTGAGGTCGAGCACAATGCCTTGCAGGTGTTTTGGTCTGATGGACAAACCAGTCTGGCAGAAGCCCCCAAGGAGCAATTGGCAAGAGAGTTGGTGGCATTGATAGCCGAGCATTACAAAAACAGAAAGTGAACAGGAAAGAATGAAAAAAATAAAGCTGAAGATCCTCGATCCCCGCATCGGCAGTGAATTCCCGCTACCTGGCTATGCAACTACAGGCTCAGCCGGTATAGATCTGCAAGCCTGTATAGATGGCGTACTTGAGATCAAGCCTGGCGAGACACATTTGATTCCGACAGGTATTGCGCTGCATATAAATGATCCGGCGCTGGCAGCGGTACTATTGCCGCGCTCTGGTCTGGGGCATAAACATGGCATTGTGCTGGGTAATCTGGTCGGTCTCATCGACAGTGATTATCAGGGACAAGTCTTTGTCTCATGCTGGAATCGCTCAGCTGATCCATTTACTATTCAGCCAGGGGAGCGTATTGCACAAATGGTTTTTGTTCCTGTGGTGCAGGCCAGCTTTGAGGTTGTGGATGAATTTGTTGTCAGCACGCGTGGCCATGGCGGCTTTGGTCATACCGGCAAATAACCAGTATCAACGTCAATTATTGACAATAAACATTATGAGTCGATGAGTTATTCCTCCTACGCCCAGGCATAGGCCGGGCAGGCTTTTCAACTACAGGATGCTCATGCCATGAAGCTGTTCTCGCGTAAAAAGACCACTAAAGACGCCGCTGTCGAGGCCACGAGCGTGGAACAGCCCGTCAAGCCTGTCCAGGGCTTGAATCTTCGCTCCCTGTTCATCCCTTTGTTGCTGAGCTCCAGCATTATCTTGCTGGTGCTTGCGGTCCTTGTTTATCTGCAATTTTCGCTGGTAGGGCAGGAACGGCGCGACGCCATTATGCATGCCCATACTGAGCGCATGGCCGATGCACTGGCCGGCCAGCTGAGCAGTTACACTGATATTATTGCCACTATAGGTCGTAGTCAGGAGATTAATGAGCTCGTATCTACTGGCGATCAGGCCAGATTGAACGAGCAACTTGGTCAGTTGCAGACAATTTTCCCCAGCGTGTTGCGGGTGCGTTTCATTGCCCTGGGAGATGAGCAACCCGATGAAACTACCGAACCACCACTAGGTTACGCCTGTCTGGAGCTTGTACGCCTCGCTGAGGCAGGCGAGGAGCCGCCGCTGGAGGTTCATGCCGGCAAGTCACGGCATATCGACCTGCTCCGCCCTGTAGTTGGAGCCGATGGGCAGATCCTTGGTACTGTACTGGTGGCCATGGACGCAGCCATACTACAGAGCCGGGTGACATCTTTGCTACCGTCTATGGGTGGTTATGTCGAGCTTTATCAGGCAGTTGAGAACAAATTATTGCCACTGGTCAGCGCAGGCGATAAGCAGCTCAGTGAACGCTCAAGCGGCCATGCTGTCACGGTGGCAGGTACGGTGTGGCAGCTCAGGTACTGGACGCCAGGCAGCCTGGCCGCAGTCAGCGTCCCTGAGCAGCTTGGTTTGCTTACCAGCTTCGCTATTGCCCTGTTGGTGTTGCTGCTTGCCGTGCTCGGCTCTGGTCTTATCATAGGCCGCGTGGTGCGAAATGATCTGGTGAGCATCGTCAAACAGGCTGTCGAGATGTGGAGTGGCCGTCGTCAGCATAATTTCGAGGTCAAACTAAGTGAGTCACTGGATGTGCTTTCCACTCTGGAAGCACATCTGGCACAACAGCAACCTAAAGATGTTGTAACCAATGCCAGGCAGGCAGAACTTATGCAAAAGCAAGCCAAGGATAAGGACGTACTCGTTGAGGAGCTGCCAGAAGGAGAAGACTTGCCTTCCTCGCTCATGTTCATGAACGATAGCTCCATGATAGTTGAGGAGCTGGATGAAGATGATCAGCAAAATCATAACCACCAGGAAAAGCCATGAGTCTGGATATTAGCGCAGCAATGCAAAAGGCTCGCATTCTCACCGAAGCGCTGCCTTATATTCGTCGTTTTATCGGTAAAACTATAGTCATCAAATACGGTGGCAACGCGATGACCGAGGAACACCTGAAGCATTGTTTTGCCCAGGATGTCGTATTGATGAAACTGGTTGGCATCAATCCAGTAGTGGTACATGGCGGTGGCCCACAGATTAACGAGTTGCTCAAGCGCATTGGTAAGCAGGGCGAATTCATCCAGGGCATGCGTGTTACCGATCGCGAGACCATGGATGTAGTGGAGATGGTATTGGGCGGCCTGGTAAACAAGGAGATCGTCAATCTGATCAATCAGCATGGTGGTCGTGCCGTGGGTTTGACGGGCAAGGATGGTGGATTGATCAAGGCCAAAAAACTTCTGATGAAAAATCGCGATAAACAGGACGAGCTTATAGATCTTGGTCTGGTTGGTGAGGTCACGGACATCGACCCGGCGATAGTATCGCTGCTTTATGCGGGGGGCTTTGTGCCAGTGATCGCGCCGGTTGGCGTGGGTGAAGAGGGTCAGTCCTATAATATAAATGCCGATCTGGTGGCTGGTCGGCTGGCAGAAACACTTAAGGCAGAGAAATTGATCCTGCTGACCAATACCACCGGTGTGCTAGACAAGAACGGTCAATTGCTCACCGGGCTGAGCGCCGCGCGTGTCGATGAGCTGATCGCCGACGGTACGATCAGTGGCGGCATGATCCCCAAGATCGCTACTGCACTGGAGGCGGTCAAAAATGGCGTCAAGACCAGCCATATCATTGATGGGCGGGTCGAGCACGCCCTGTTGCTAGAGATCTTTACCGATGCTGGCGTGGGCACGCTGATTAAAAATGATGAGGCTGCATGAATAACGACAAACCTTCACGCAGCCAACAGATCCTTGAGGCACTGGCGCATGAGCTGGAAACCAATCCTGGCGAGCGCATCACCACCGCCAGTCTTGCGCGCGCTGTAGGAGTTTCCGAGGCGGCACTTTATCGTCATTTTCCCAGCAAGGCCAGGATGTTCGAGGGGTTGATTGAGTTTCTTGAAAATACCGTCTTCTCGCTTATCAACCGCATCCTTGCTGATGAGAAAGATGCAGTGCTGCGTTGCGAGTTGATCATGAAGGTTCTGTTGGGATTTTCAGCGCGCAATCCTGGGCTTACCCGCATCCTGATGGGCGATGCGCTGGTAGGAGAAACTGAGCGCTTACGCCTGCGTATCGGCCAGTTCTACGATCGTATAGAAACACAATTCAAACAGGTGCTGCGCGAGGGAGAGATGGCCGGTCAGCTTGCTGTGGGTACGCCAATTGCAGCCATTGCCAACCTGCTGGTCGCCAATGCCCATGGTGCCATGGCGCAATACGTGCGCAGCGGCTTCAAGCGCTCGCCGCTGGAGCTATGGGAGCTGCAATGGCCGCTGCTGGCGCGTGGCCTGTTTCAATCCTGAATGTACGGGTGAACTCCCGTATCTTCACATCACTTTGATCTCCTAAGTAAATCAAGTGCGCGAAACTGCTGCGCTACCCGGTGTCGTCAGCTTAGCTGGGGCGTTATGCTGTGAATCGTATATTTCATGGAAAGCACCAGTTTTTAATCAGCCTTTTAAGGCTTGATATTTTTTAGTTCATGATAGCGATTTAGATCAGCCTCATATCTTTCTATTAACAACATTTTTTCCTGTTGTTTGTTTTGAATATATTCTTGTTTGTCAATGATTCGTCGGTCAAGCATCGCCATATCATCCTTAAGTTCCATAGAGACTGGTTTGCCGGCACGCTCCAGTGAAGCCGCGCGTCTTTTCAGGCCATCAAGTTTGTTGTTCAACTGACTAATTATCGCTCTGGTGACTTCGATGGTGCCATCAATAGCGTCCGTGATTCGATCACGTGCTGCCAGCAATTCTGCTTCTGTCGTGTAGGTGGATAACAACAGGTGATCGTGAGCCGCCCTCTTTTCATTGCGTTTTTTCTCCGCGGCAATCCTGGCCTCTTCTTCGGCTCTTGCACTTTGTTCTTGCTCAAGTTCTTCTGTTGTCTTGGCACGTTCCTTTACTTCGACTGTAATCCCTTTTTCATTTATGACCTGAACTTCTTTCTGGGCATATTCAGGCGGCACAATATTGCCGCATTCACGCACACCATCTTTGTTTGTCCAGCATTTGATCGCCGCCAGTGCATTGATTGGAGCGGCCAGACACGCCAGAATGCACAATAACGGCAAAGCCAAAAAACGTTTGGACATGAAGATTATCTCCCTCGTATCTTCAGTAGTTAACATTTAGCATACCGGCTTGCCAGTCGCTTTGCATGCGGCCGTCGAGCACGCAGGAATGTGTGCGCGGCGTACCAGATTTCAAGGGCGTACACGGTGGATTGTTAAGTATGTGTTCAGCCTGAGAGCTTGCTGATTCATACACCATATTCTGCCCGATAAGCCTGTACAGCTGCCAGATGCTGCTGCAAGGCTGGATCATCTGCAAGGAATTGCAATAGATCTGCCAGGGTGATGATGCTTACTACCCGCATGTCGTAGCTCTGCTCTACTTCCTGGATTGCCGACAGCTTGTCCTTGCCACGCTCCTGTCTGTCCAGAGCAATGACGACACCAGCGGCCTTGGCACCAGCCTGGTCAATGATCTCCATCGACTCGCGTATTGCCGTGCCTGCGGTAATGACATCGTCAATGATTAAAACCCTGCCCTGCAAGGCTGCACCAACAATATTGCCGCCTTCGCCATGGTCCTTGGTCTCTTTGCGATTAAAACACCAGGGAATGTTGCAATCATGCTGCTCAGCGAGGGCAATTGCCGCCGCGCTGACCAGCGGTATGCCCTTGTAGGCAGGGCCAAATAGCGTATCAAAGACAAGCCCGGAATCTTTTATTGCTGCGGCATAATAACGGCCAAGACGGGCTAGCTGTGCGCCAGTGTTGAATAAGCCGGCATTGAAAAAATAAGGACTGATACGGCCTGATTTGAGTGTGAACTGACCGAAGCGTAAGACCTGGTTGTCCAGGGCAAACTGAATAAATTCGCGCTTGTAACCTTGCATGCTGCTCACCGATAGTCAGGGGAGGCTGTAGTTTAGCCCAAGCTACCTAGTTCAGGTTATTCTATTGTTTTAGCTTTATTCACAGGTTATTACATGCGTATCATTACCGCCAACCTCAACGGTATCCGTTCTGCCAGTAACAAAGGATTTTTTGCTTGGATGCTTGCTCAACAGCCGGATGTGGTCTGTGTGCAGGAAACAAAGGCACAGGAACATCAGCTCGATGAAGAGCTGCATTTTCCACCCGGCTATCATGCATATTTTGTAGATGCCGAGAAAAAAGGCTATAGCGGTGTGGCTATCTATACACGGCACAAACCTGATCGGATCATCACGGAACTGGGTGATGGCTTTGCCGACATGGATGCTGAAGGTCGGTATATACAGGCAGATTTTGGCCCTTTGAGCGCTGTCTCGCTTTATCTGCCATCCGGTTCTTCGGGCGATGAACGCCAGCAGGTGAAATTCAGTTTTCTCGAGCGCTTTGGCCGACGTTTGCAGGATATGCGTGACCAGCCTCGCGAATGGATCATCTGTGGTGATTTGAATATCGTGCACAAGGAAATTGACATCAAAAACTGGAAAAGCAACCAGAAAAATTCTGGTTGCCTGCCGGAAGAGCGTGCCTGGCTGGATCAGCTGTTTGGTCCGTGGGGATACCTCGATGCCTTCCGTTTGCTGGACTCACGGCCCGAGCAATATACCTGGTGGTCTAATCGTGGGCAGGCTTGGGCGAAAAATGTGGGTTGGCGCATCGACTATCAGGTGATTAGCCCTGGACTAAAAGATAAGGTGCGCGCTACCACGATCTACAAAGACCAGCGTTTTTCCGATCATGCGCCGTTGATCCTGGATTATGATTACGCGCTGTAGCCTATGTATTTCAGTAGCGCCTGTCACAGGTCTTGATGAAATATGCTGGCTAATCAGTATTATGTTTTTGTCACCTGTCTGGTTGCGACATTCGAATCAAGCATGCGCGCAACCCAGGGCAACAACAAAAAGGCGGGGAAACCAAGAAAGACGGTCAACAGGAAGTAATCTGCATAACCCATCGCCTCGGCACCAAAGCCACCTGCCCAGCCGGCCAGTGAACGGCTTAGGGCAAATACCGAGGACAGTAGCGCATACTCGGTGGCAGAGTGGCGTTTGTCGACGATGGCCATGAGAAAGGCAAGGAAGGCAGCAGTACCAAGCCCGCCGGTAAATGATTCGGTGCCGCTGGCGGCATACATAAGCAGCTTGTGGGAAAAGGGAATGAGGGCATTTTCAACACCTATGGGCAGCGTCGTTGCGGCCCAGACGTAGCCCAGGTTGGAGGCAATATGATAAAGCCCCAATACCCACAAGGCACGGAAGATGCCTACACGGTCGGTATACCAGCCACCGACTATGCCGCCGGCAATCGACAACACGAGGCCCAGATTGACCGAAACTGTGCCGATTTGGCTGGCGGAAAAGCCAGCATCGACCCAAAAAGGCTTGACCATGAAGCCCATTGCCGCATCGCCCAGTTTGAAGATCAGGATAAAGCCGATGACTGGCAGCATATATGGACGTGCCAACATGCTCAGCAAGGTGCCAAACATTGGCCCTTGGCGCAAGGCAGACGCGTCTGCAGCAGTGTTATTGTTGTTGCGCCAGTGGCGCAACAATCCGCTAGACCAGATACCAGCGGCGAGCAGCAAGGCAATGAGCCAAAAATATGGATAGTCAGCCGACCAATGGGTGCTGCGGTTGACAAGCCACAGGGTGCCCAGCAAAAACAATAACACACCAGCCAGTGGCAGGGGATGATGGAGCAGGCCACGTAATTCGTTACGCAGACTCAAACTCTTGATTTGCTCCACCACGCGTTCTTTTGGCGCTTGCCAGCAGGCCAGCGCCAGCAGGACAAATATGCCTGCAGCAGCTAGGTAGGTGCCAGCCCAGCCGATGTAATCACTCAGGATCAGGATAAAGCCAGCCGCCAGCATGCCAACACGGTAAAAGCCGATACGCAGACCATTGGCACGTCCCAGCTCACGTTTGTCCAGCAACTCAATCGTGTAGCCGTCGATGGCGATATCGTTGGTCGCCGAGAGCAGGGTAAAAATTCCTATAGCGAACCAGATCCATGGGCCGAAATCTGCGTGTATGGCCAAGGCCAGCATGACCAGCCCCATACCCAGATCAGCGGCAACCATCCAGCGGCGATGATGGCGGTAATGATCCACCGCCGGGGCCCAAATAAATTTCAGTGTCCAGGCCAGGCCCAGCAGACTAAGAAAACCTATATCCGAGAGATTGACACCCTGCTGGCGAAAATGCACCGGAAAGACATCGAAAAAGACGCCAAGGGGAAAGCCTTCGGCAAAATATAGTAAACCTACCCAAAACAGCTTGGAATGTAATAATTTTGGCGACATGGTGTTGGGGCAAGAATAGTTAAACGGCTATGATACATCGCAAGCCTCATGATAAACGGATAAAATAATGCATGCCGAGATATCCTATGTAGCAGCCTTCTTTGTCGGCCTGTTTGGCGGCGTACATTGCGTTGGCATGTGTGGCGGCATAGTTGGTGCACTGTCATTTGGTTTGCCGGAAGAAGTGCGCGGTCGTCCCTTGCGCTTTCTGCCCTATCTGCTGGGTTACAATGGCGGCCGTTTGCTCAGCTATACCTTTGCCGGTGCCCTCATGGGCGGGTTAGGCATGGTGGCGGCAGCGATGGGGACATTGCATGAAATCCGCCTCGGTATGCTGGCTCTGGCTGGCCTGTTTCTGGTGGCAATGGGGCTTTATCTTGGTGGCTGGTGGTTTGGTTTGGCGCGGGTGGAGCGGCTTGGTCAGTCGCTATGGCGCTACCTCGAACCGATCGGTCGACGCTTCATCCCCGTGCGTTCGCCCTTGAATGCGCTGGCACTGGGGCTGGTCTGGGGCTGGTTACCTTGTGGTCTGGTTTACAGCACGCTGATTTGGTCAATTTCTTCCGGTAGCCCGTTGCAAGGTGCCTTGCTGATGTTGGCCTTTGGTATCGGAACCTTGCCCAACCTGCTCACCATGGGTCTGGTCGCAGGTAAGCTCGCCGCCTGGCTGCGGCTATTGTGGGTGCGTCGCACGGCAGGGCTGATAGTTCTGGGCTTTGGTGTTTATATGCTCGCCGAGGCCCTGCTGCTGGCAGGCTAACCAACATATTTCATCAGCAAACACAGGTTGTGCTGAGCAAAGCAAGGACGCAATAACCAGCGGTCATTGCGCCGAATGCAAGAGACCTGCGCCTGTCCTGTCATTCCCGCGCAGGCGGGAATCCAGTGGTATTAAAAAAAATGTAAGCAAAGTCGAAAAGTGGTCATTCCCGCGCAATAAAAGACCGCACGAACGAATGTGAAAAGCTTTTCCACCCTCGCCCTCGGCCCCTCTCCCGCCAGCGGGAGAGGGGAGCTTTAGCCGCTTTCGGGGAAATAACTGCATCTATTTTGACATTCCCGCGCAGGGGAGAAGCGCGCTTGATTCTGATCTGTCATTCCCGCGCAGGCGGGAATCCAGGCGTTGGAAAAAACTGAACCTCCGCCTCTGCGCGGGGGTGACGTCTACCGACGGAACGTCATGTTGCAAGGGCGTCAGGCAGACATTTGCGATTGCTGCACCTCGGCGCAGCCTATGCTGGTGAAATTTTTCAACCAACCTGAACCGCCGCCAGCTGTGTCGGTTCTTCGACTGCTTCCAACGGTTGATTGAGTGTATCAAGGATACTGCGCACCTCGATATATTGCTTCAGGATCGTGGCAGTGGACTTCTCCAGTTCGTCGATGCGCTCCTGCAGGGTGTCGCGCGATTCATTGATGCGGCGCAGATTTTCCAGGCGCTGTTCCATCATCTCCTTGTGCCCTTTGATTTGTTTGACCAGGGGCGACATCACCGCCTTGCTCCAGGCCTCGGAGTCGCGCTGCGCCTTAAAGAAGATATTGCGCACATGGCTGACCAGAGAGATGAAAAATTTCTTGATGACATAGTGTTGCTCGGTCATCGTGGTCATCGGGCTGGTGCGAAAGGCCTCAGCCTCCTGATATAGCTGCTGGAACTCCTGTTTGTATTTAGTGAGTGAATACAGCGGGGGTCTTATTTCAGCGATACCGTGTTCTTTGTGGAAGGTACGGTAGATAGTGATCACCAGGCGATTGAGTTGATCGGCAAAATCCGAGACTTCAGACATGCGAGTGTTGATGCCATTGAAAAATGTTTTCATGCCATGCTTCAGGCCATGTGTGGTCCAGCTATCTGCCATGGACTTGCGGGTATCGGCAACCAGCTGATCCAGTGATGCCATGTTGATGGTGTCTGCCAGGCGCCGGGATTGTTCATCGATGATCTTGCGGTTTGCCTGAAAGCTTTCCACATTCTTGTAATAGGCCACCTGCTCATCACGCGTCTTTTTCATCAGCAGTTCAATAACTTCATTATTCTTGCCGGATAGCCCTTGCAGTTCAGCTAATTGTTGACGCGCTGAAGCCAGGCGTGCAGCCAGAATGTCATGTGATTCCTTTACCAGTCTGCCTATGCTGCTGAGAATGTGCTCACGCACCAGGCTCTGTTTATAGGGCAACACGTCGTTGGCGAGGACATTTTCGAGCACAGGGATGTTGCTGGCCAGCAATAGCTCTTCATCATGGCGGATCTTGGCCAGCAAACCTTTCTGTGCCGAGGTGGGATAGACCTGGCCAGTTTCAATACCCAGCGTTTGTGCGGCGCGCTCGCATTGTTCTTTGATGATGCTACTAATATGCTCAGGTGCCTTCAGATCATCCCATAGCGTATCGATCTTGTTGAGTACGACGATCAACCCTTTCTTGTGGCCACTGCGCAGTGGTTTGACGTTGTGTTGCCACATCTCCAGATCAGATTTGGTTACGCCGGTATCGGCCGCCAGCACAAATACCACTGCCTGGGCATTGGGCAGCATGCTGAGAGTCAGTTCAGGCTCGGTGCCCAGTGCATTAAGACCTGGAGTGTCGAGGATCACCAAACCTTGCTTGAGCAGGGGATGAGGGAAGCTAATCAGGGCATGGCGCCACATGGGGATATCTATCTTGCTGGGTAGCTTGCCATTTTTCATGTGCAGCGCGGCATCAGTATCGCTATACAAGCCTAGTGCTCTTGCCTCATCCAGGCTTACCTGCCGTGTCTTGACGATCTCCTGAAAGGCCTCGGCCAGATTGGCCGGCGAGCTCAGATCCAGATCTATGTGGGTCCAATGCATCGGCTCCAGTTTATAGTCGGCAATAGGCTTGTCATTGGAACGTGTTTCGATAGGCAGCAGGCGCACATAGCCCTTGTCGGCAATCCCATCCCAGAACAGCTCGGTAGGACACATGGTGGTGCGGCCCGCTCCAGAGGGCAGCAAGCGACGGTCATATTCAGAAAAGAAGATGGCGTTGATAAGCTCAGTCTTGCCACGCGAAAATTCGGCGACAAAGGCGATGGTCAGGCGATCTGCACGCAAGGACTCAAGTGCCTCGTAGATCAGCAATTCATTCTCGGCCTCGGTCATGTCATTGCTGTTCAGCCACTGCTGATAGCGCTCAATACTGTTGAGCAGTATGGTCTTCCATTGGCCGTAGGCCTGCATTTGTTGATCAAAGCGCTGGTTGGTCATAGTCTGCCTTCTGTCCTTGGTGTTATTGCGTGTGGGCGATGCCTGTCCAGACATTGCTTAATATATAAGAATCCAGTAATTAGAATAAAGCCTGAATCATTGCCGCTGGCGGTAATTTGCCAGGATGCACGATGCGAACCTGCTTGTTGCGTGCCGTCTCACCGCTTACCAGCCTGACCTGGCTGCGGCTGACGCCAAAGGCCTTGGCAAGAAACTTGATCAAGCAGGCGTTGGCCTGGCCGTCCACCGGCGGGGCGGTAAGACGAATTTTTAGTGCATCCCCATGAGGGCCGACGATCTCATCCCGGCTCGCCCTCGGCTGTAGCTGGACGGCAAGCAGTAAATCCTCTCCTTGCCAGCGATACCAACTCACCAACCCGCCCCGCCAGCAAATATGCCAAACAATGGCATCACCAGCATACGCAACACCTGTAGGCCGACGATCGCCACCAGCGGCGACAGGTCAAAGCCACTGATCGGCGGGATCAGACGGCGCACCGGCTGCAGCACTGGCTGGGTCAGGCTGAACAATACCGCGCTGATTGGGTTGTAGGTGCCAGGGTTGATCCAACTTAAAAGGGCCTGAATCAGGATGGCAAAGATAAATACGTTGAAGGTGAGATCCACTAATTGTGCCAACGCAACAATTACTAAGGTTGATGCAGTGATGTTCCTGCCGGTCAGCACGAAGACCAGGCTGACTGCGAGCATCTGCAACAGTAGCATCAGTATAAGCGATGCTATATCTACTTCGCGCCAGCCAGGAATGAGGCGGCGCAACGGGCGTAGCAAGGGGTTGGTTAGTTTGACGATGAATTGGCTTAAGGGATTATAGAAATCGGCGCGCACCAACTGCAGCAGAAACCGCAGCATGACCAGCAGGATGTACAGACTGAATATTGTCGACAGTACAAATGTTACAGGCGAGGTCAGATAGGAATTCATCGGCCACCTCCAAGCAGCTCAGCCAATTCCGCCGAGCGATCACGTGCGCCAGTCAAGGCGTGGGCAAACAAGCTCTCCAGGCCACCTTGCTGCAAGATGCCTATGGCCCGTTCGGTAGTGCCACCAGGCGAGGTAACTTGTTGACGCAGCGTTGCTGGTGGTGCACTGGATTCAGTGGCCATTGTTGCCGCACCCAGTGCCGTCTGCAGGGTAAGGCTCCGAGCCGTGTCTGCACTCAGACCAAGTTGTTCACCTGCCTGCTGCATTGCCTCCATAACCAGAAAGAAATAGGCAGGCCCGCTACCGGACAATGCTGTTACTGCATCCATCTGTGCCTCATTATCCAGCAATAAGGTCATGCCGACGGCACGCAAAATACTCTCGGCCAATGCATGTTGTTCGGTATTTGCCTGGGCATTGGCCAGCAGGGCAGTCATGCCGCACTGTACCAGTGCCGGCGTGTTGGGCATAGTGCGCACCAGCGCCAGGCCTGCCCCCAGCCAATGCTCAAGTGCAGCCAGACGCAGACCGGCGGCTATGGAAATAATCAGCGGCCTGTGTCGCTGTGCTGTGGCGGCGATTTCCTCGCATACCGTCTGCATTTGTTGCGGCTTGACGGCCAGTACCAAGGCCTCGACCGTCGCCACTACCGTTGTATTGTCAGCACAGACCTGCACGCCAAGACTGGCAGCCAGTTCGGCACGCCGCGCCTCATCAGGCTCTGCTACCCACACACTTTCAGGCGACAGTCCGTTGGCAAGCAGCCCATTAATGAGACTGCGCGCCATATTGCCGCCACCGATAAAACCGATTGTTGTCATCATGCAATAACCCATGCTTGAGATAAGTCGCAATTATACTGCTGAAATCACTGGTTTATTTTCGTGCACCAAAAATCGCTGTGCCAACACGCACTATGCTGGCACCTTCAGCTATAGCAGCTTCCATGTCATCGCTCATGCCTATCGACAGTGTATCCAGTGGCAAACCTGCGGTGATGAGCTGCTGTTGGGCAGTATACAGGCGGCGAAACGGCAAGCGCTGCTGCTCCAGCCCGACAGCCGGCACTGGAATGGCCATTAACCCGCGCAGGCGCAAATGCGGCAGGGCAGCCACGGCCTGCGCCAAGGCTGGCAACTCGTCCAATGAACAACCTGATTTAGTGTCCTCGTCACTGATATTCACTTGTAGACAGATATTCAGCGCTGGCAGGCTTTCTGGCCGCTGTGCCGACAGGCGTTCGGCCAGCTTAAGACGATCGACGCTGTGTACCCAGGCAAAGTGCTCGGCGATCGGCCTGGTCTTGTTACTCTGCAAGGGGCCAATAAAATGCCATTCAAGCTCAAGGTCGGCAAGCTCAGCCATCTTGGTCAGGGCCTCTTGTAGATAGTTTTCACCAAATAGGCGCTGGCCAGCGGTCGCTGCTGCGCGTAGTGCGGCTGCTGGCTGGGTCTTGCTTACGGCCAATAAGGCAACCGCGTCGGCGGCGCGATGATGGGCCACAGCCAGCTGCTGAATGGAGTCCTGCACTGCGGCAAGACGGGCATGAATATCATCAAAATTGTGCGTCATGGAGAACCCGGATATTCCACTATGGCGTGAGAAAAAGCCCTGGTTTTGTTGAGATTACAACGAATTGTTTCTATTTGCATGAAAACTAAAATAGTCTGCTATCTTTCCTTACCAGCGGGGCATTGAGGCGGGCCACTGCGCCGGGTGTTATGTTGCGCAGGCAGGCGCAAGGCAACGACCGTTGTGTCACCTTGCGTCTTGTCCTCGGCCCGCATCCATACGCCCGGATGAAATCTGCGGGAGAGGCGTTATACTGTTATGCAGAATTCCTGACGAACAACTGACTTGTGGGTGTGAATATGGATATTACCGAACTTCTCGCTTTTGGCGTCAAGAATGGCGCCTCCGACCTGCACCTTTCCGCTGGCCTGCCGCCAATGATCCGTGTAGATGGCGATGTGCGCCGGATTAATGTGCCGCCGCTGGAGCATGCGCAGGTGCATGGGATGGTGTACGACATCATGAACGACAAGCAGCGTAAGGATTACGAAGAGTTCTTTGAAACCGACTTCTCTTTTGAAATAAAGGGTCTGGCCCGCTTCCGCGTGAATGCCTTCAATCAGAATCGTGGCGCCGGTGCAGTCTTTCGTACTATTCCCTCGAAGATCCTTAGCCTGGAAGACCTGAATACGCCGCCCATCTTCAAGGAAGTCTCCGATAACGCGCGCGGCATAGTCCTGGTTACCGGGCCTACCGGCTCGGGCAAGTCCACCACTCTTGCCGCCATGATCGACTATAAAAACAATATGGATTACGGTCATATCCTCACGGTCGAAGATCCGATCGAATTTGTCCACGAATCCAAAAAGTGCCTCATTAACCAGCGCGAGGTACATCGCGACACCCTGGGCTTCAACGAGGCGCTGCGCTCGGCTCTGCGTGAAGACCCCGATATCATCCTGGTTGGTGAGTTGCGCGACCTGGAAACCATCCGGCTAGCACTGACTGCTGCTGAGACCGGTCATCTGGTCTTTGGCACTTTGCACACCAGCTCAGCGGCCAAGACCATAGACCGCATTATCGACGTCTTTCCGGCGGCAGAAAAAGACATGGTACGTTCCATGCTGTCTGAATCTCTGCGTGCCGTCATATCGCAAACCCTATTGAAGAAAATAGGTGGGGGACGTGTTGCTGCCCATGAAATTATGATCGGCACACCAGCCATACGTAACCTGATCCGTGAAGACAAGGTTGCGCAGATGTATTCAGCGATCCAGACCGGTCAGCAGTTCGGTATGCAAACACTCGACCAGAACCTGCTTGAGTTGGTCAAACGTGGTGTTATCAGCAAGCAGGAAGCAGCTATAAGAGCGGTCAACCGCGACGCCTTCAGATAAACCATCAGGAGAAACCCGGCATGGATTTCGATCAACTGCTCAAGCTTATGGTGCATAAAAACGCCTCCGACCTGTTCATTACGACGGGCATCCCGCCCAGCATGAAAGTCGATGGCAGCATTTCTCCGGTTGCCAAGGCCAGTCTGACACCAGACCAGGCGCGGCAGATCGTCTACTCCATCATGAATGAAGAACAGCGTGAGACCTTCGAGCGCACAAGGGAATGTAATTTTGCCCTGTCCCGCCCCGGCATCGGCCGTTTCCGTGTCAATGTCTTTCAGCAGCGCAACCAGGCTGGCATGGTGCTGCGCAAGATTGAAACCAAGATCCCAACATTTACCGACCTCACACTGCCGCCGATCCTTACCGATATCGCTATGACCAAACGCGGCATCGTGTTGTTTGTCGGTGGTACTGGCTCAGGTAAATCCACCTCGCTGGCAGCGATGGTTGACTATCGTAATACCAACAGCCACGGCCATATCATTACCGTGGAAGACCCTATCGAATATATTCACCAGCACAAGAGCTGCATAGTTACCCAGCGTGAGGTAGGCATAGATACCGACAGTTTTGAAGATGCCCTGGTCAACACCTTGCGCCAGGCGCCAGACGTTATCCTTATCGGTGAAATCCGGCACCGTGAAACCATGGAGCATGCCATAGCCTTTGCCGAGACCGGTCATCTGTGTCTGGCGACCTTGCACGCCAACAATGCCAATCAGGCGATGGATCGTATTATCAACTTCTTCCCGGAAGACAGGCGACCGCAGCTATTGATGGATCTGTCGTTGAACTTGAAATCTGTCATCGCCCAGCGCCTTATTCCGCGTGCTGATGGTCAAGGCCGTCGTGTTGCTGTTGAGATCATGATAAACACCCCACTCATCGCCGACCTAATCCTCAAGGGTGAGGTGCATGGCCTGAAGGAACAAATGAAGAAAGGCGCACAGATAGGCATGCGCACCTTCGATCAGGCCCTGTATGAGCTGTATCGCGACGGTTACATCAGCGAGTATGAAGCCCTGCGCAATGCCGATTCTGCCAACGAGGTTCGCCTGATGATCAAGCTGGGTGATATCGACACGCCAGAAGAACTTACCTCAGGGCTGGAAGGGCTGACATTGGAAATTACCGAGGATCAAAAGATCGCTGGCAAGCGAAAAGGCCGCTGATGCTGTTGCGGCAGTTAGATAAATTGACGGGGCCGTCCCAAATTTGAGAAAGACTACTCGCGATTGATGCGCCTCGTGCTTCCTGCTGTTATATCTTCAGCCGTTCGACGACGCGACCTTGTTGCAAGTGCTGTTCAATGATCTCGTCGATGTCTTCTTGGTCGACGTAGCTGTACCAGGTTCCTTCTGGATAGATCACGATGACAGGCCCTTCTGCGCAGCGATCGAGGCAGCCGGCACTATTGATGCGCACTCCCCCCACACCTGTCAGGCCGCGCTTTTTGACTTCGGCCTTGGCGTGGTCACGCAGTGCCTGGGCATTGTTATCCTGGCAACAGGGCTTGCCCTCGCGCTGGTTGGTGCAGAAAAAAACATGATATTTGAAGTAGTGCATAGGCTTTGCCTGTTACCGTGCTACGCGGTAGTTTATCATGGCAACTCATTTTCCCCGCATGAATTCCCTTGGACCTACAAGCTCAAATCATTGCCGATACTGACCGCTGTGTAATGTGCGGTCTTTGTCTGCCACATTGCCCTACCTTTGGCCTGTTTCGCCATGAAGCAGAATCGCCGCGTGGGCGTATTTCCTTGATGCAGGCCGTGGCACGCGCACAGCTACAGGCCGATGCCGGCTTGCGTATGCATCTTGACCATTGCCTGGCTTGCCGCGCTTGCGAGGCCATGTGCCCATCGCAAGTGCGCTATGGCCGCCTACTGCGCAATATGCAGGAATATCTGTATCAGTCCGGCTCATCGAGCATCTTGGCCAATACATTGGCGACACCTGCACGTCGTCGGCTGCTAGGCCGTGTGTTGCAACTGTTGCGTATCAGCGGCATGCAGTATTTGACGCAAAAACTACATTTGCCGAGCAAGGGTGTAATGGGGCGTTTGTTGCAGGGTTTGCCGAGAGGTCAGACAGGTCAGGCATTGCCTGAATACACTCCAGCCCAGCGAGAGTTGCGTGGTGAGGTGGCGCTGTTTGTCGGTTGTACTGGCGATCTGTTGCAACGTAATGTGTTGCACGCTAGCAGACATCTACTCAGTGCCCTGGGCTATGCGGTATATATTCCTAAAACACATGGTTGCTGTGGTGCTCTGCATGTGCAACAAGGTGATGGCACAAGGGTGCGTGAATTGGCTCAGCAAAATCTTGCGGCCTTCCCCGATTCTGTCGAGACGATCATCAGTGTGGCTAGTGGTTGTGGTGCCTTGTTGACTGAATACGGCGAGCTGCTGGACGATGAGCGAGCGGATGATTTTGCTCGTCGAGTTATCGATATCAACATGTTTCTTAGCAATGTGGCCTGGCATGATGAGTTGTCATTGCAGTCTTTGCCTGCCACAGTGGCGGTACATGAGCCCTGCTCGCTACGTAATGTTTTACATGGCCAGGCATCGGTTTATGAGCTGTTGCGCCGTATTCCACAATTGAAAGTGATCGCACTGCCGCACAATGATCGTTGCTGTGGTGCGGCTGGTAGTTATCTCAGCAGATATCCAGCCGAGGCAGATGCGCTGCGGGCAGACAAGATTACAGCCGTTGAAAACCTGTCCCCTGATTATCTGGTCAGCGCTAATATTGGCTGTGCCATGCATTTGGCAACGGGACTACGCGAACGCGGTCTGGCAGTAGAGGTCTTGCACCCGATATCTCTGCTGGCCCGACAGCTACGCAACACTTCATGAGGAAATTTCATGCGTTATTACTCTCCTGTTGACAAGCTATTGCTTAATTTTGATAACGGCCTGCGTACGGTATTTGGTCAGCCGATGCTCACCGAGCGCAGCAACCCTGCTGCTGATCTGCCTGAAGCTGAAATGGCGACTGCAGAGCGTGAGCTTGCTGGCCGACTGATGCGTGTCAATCATGCCGGTGAGGTGGCGGCACAAGGGCTTTATCAGGGGCAGGCACTGACCGCGCGGCTAACAGATGTACGCGCGCAAATGGAGAGTGCAGCCCTGGAGGAAAACGACCATCTGGCCTGGTGTGCACAACGCGCCAATGAGCTCGGCAGTCGTGTCAGTTATCTCAATCCTCTCTGGTACACAGGTTCACTGATGATAGGCGCACTGGCAGGTGCCGTAGGTGATAAATGGAGTCTGGGTTTTGTGATGGAAACCGAGCGACAGGTGGTGTGTCACCTCGATGAACATCTGACTCGACTGCCTGGGCAAGACCTGCGCAGTCGCGCCATCCTGGAGCAGATGAAAATTGACGAGAGCAACCATGCAAAGCTGGCGCAGCGGGCTGGTGGTGTCGAGCTGCCCGGCTTGATTAAGAAATTGATGCAGCAGATGGCAAGGATGATGACACGTACCGCTTATTGGGTTTAGCCCCCGGTGATATTTGAAAGTACGGTGTATTGCCTCCTCTCCTCAACTCATGTTGGCTAACTTAGGGTAAAATGTCGTTCTTGCCTCATCTCTAGCAGAAGCCCATGTCCGTAATTCAAAACACTCGCGCACAACGCCCGATCAGGGCTGTAGCCCTGGTTTCAGGTGGCCTGGATTCCATGCTGGCCGTGCGCGTCATGCAGGAGCAAGGCATCCACGTTGAAGGGATTAATTTTTACACCGGATTTTGTGTGGAAGGACATACCCATGCTATTCGCCGCAAGGATCAGGTCAAGGACAAGCGCAATAACGCGCTTTGGGTGGCAGAGAAACTGGGCATTAAGCTGCATATCCTCGATGTAGTTGAGGAATACAAGGACGTCCTGCTAAACCCCAAACATGGCTATGGCGCAAACATGAATCCTTGTCTGGACTGCAAGGTGTTCATGGTGCAGAAGGCGCTGGAGTGGATGGAACAACACGGCTTCGACTTCATCATCACCGGTGAGGTGACAGGACAACGGCCAATGTCGCAACGCAAGGACACCATGCCGGTGGTGGCGCGTGAGTCTGGTGCAGATGATCTTCTTCTGCGTCCTTTGTGCGCGAAGAATTTGCCCCCCACTTTGCCAGAACGAGAAGGCTGGGTGGACAGAGACAGGCTGTATGATTTTTCCGGCCGTACACGCAAACCGCAGATGGCACTGGCAGCAAAATTCGGTATTACTGACTATGCCACGCCGGCTGGTGGTTGCTGTTTTTTGACTGATGAAGCTTACTCACGCAAGCTGGTCGATCTATGGCAGGCGCGTGGCAGGCGTGAATATGAGATGGACGATATCATGCTGCTCAAGGTGGGGAGGCATATTCGGCCAGCGCCACATTACAAGTTGATCGTTGGCCGCGAGGAAGGTGAAAATAATTTTCTTGCCGGTTATCGCAAGCGGTTTGTTCATTTGCAGTGCACCAGCCATATGGGCCCGTTGGTCTTGCTCGATGGCGAGGTCAGTGCTGCAGAGCTGCATTTGGCTGCGCAGATCACGGCACGTTATTCCAAAGGGCAGATGGCCGATGAGGTCAGTGTGCAGATAACCGACCTGCAAGGCAAAGTGCAGGAATTGCTTGTTGCGCCTCTGGTGCCAGATGGGATCCTGCCGGAGTGGGTGGTATGAGCCAACATAAGCTCGATGCCCGTCGCCTGTTTTGCCCTTTGCCGGTAATTCGTACACAAAACAAGGTGGCCGAACTGTTAGCTGGAGATGTACTACAGGTGGTTTGCACCGATCCTGGTGCGCTGCATGACATTCCTGCCTGGTGTCGTGTTCATGGTCACAAGGTATTGGCGACACGCAGCGAGAGTGGTGAGGTGATTATCGAGATCGAGGTGGGGGATGGTACATAGCCACATGCCAGTATTCTTGCCAGCGGGCAAGCAAGACGACCAGCGCTACAAGGCCACGCGGCGGGTGACCCTGGTCGGGGCGTTGGCGAATATGCTGTTGACCGCAGGTAAGGTTGTCATCGGTATCGTAGGTTCTTCACCGGCCCTGGTGGCAGACGGCATCCACTCACTATCTGATCTGCTGACCGATGCAATAGTGATCTGGGCGGCCAAACACGGCAGCAAGGAGGCCGATGAGGATCATCCTTATGGCCATGCCCGTATAGAAACAGTGTTTACAGTGGCGCTCGGTGTGGTGCTGTTGCTGGTGGCCATCGGCATTATCTACGATGCAGGTTCACGGCTGTTTCACCCAGAACGCCTGACCATGCCAAGTCTGCTTGCCCTGGTAATGGCGGCCATCTCGGTGATGGTCAAGGAGGCGCTTTACCACTACACCATAATTGTGGCCAAAAAAATTCGCTCCAACTTGCTTAAGGCAAATGCCTGGCACCATCGCAGTGATGCCATTTCTTCCATCGTCGTAATCATTGGCATTGCCGGTACCATGGCTGGCCTGCCTTATCTGGATGCGATTGCCGCTGCCGGCGTGGGCTTGATGATCGGTAAGATTGCCTGGGATCTGGGCTGGCATGCAGTGCGCGAACTGGTGGATACTGCGCTGGAAGCCGAGCGGGTGGATGCGATACGCCAGGCAATACAGTCTGTCGATGGCGTTGACCATCTGCATGAGCTGCGTACTCGCCGCATGGGCGCTGAAGCCCTGGTTGATGTGCATATACAGGTAAATTCTCTGCTCAGTGTTTCCGAGGGGCATTACATCAGTGAGCGGGTGCGCCAACAGGTGACGCGTGAGGTGGAGGAGGTGCAGGATGTGCTGGTGCATATCGATCCAGAGAATGATGAGCAAATTGCCTTGAGCGTACATCTGCCCACTCGTCAGCAACTGCTGGCGCGGCTGCAGACGTTCTGGCAGGATATTCCAGCCGCCAGCCAAATCCAGCGCATTACCTTGCACTATCTCAATGGCCGTTTGCGTGTGGAGATCTATCTGCCTCTATCCTTGGCAATGGATGAGGGCGAGCGCGAGCAGTTGGGCGCCAGCTTGCAGCAGGCGGTGAGTCAGGTGCCGGAAATAGCCATGCTGTCGATTTACTACAGTTAAAAATTTTTGATCTGGTTTTTTATACCTTTCTAGTCCTGGGGACAAAAAATGTCTGCTGAAAATGTGTTGGAAATGTTCAAGGCAACAAACGCAAAATTCGTCGATTTTCGCTTTACCGATACAATAGGCAAGGAACAGCATGTTACCTATCCGGTCGGCATGATCGATCTCGATACCTTTAGCGATGGCCTGACCTTCGATGGCTCTTCCATTCTTGGTTGGAAGCACATTAATGAGTCAGATATGTTGCTGATGCCGGACACCAGCACGGCCTATCTGGATCCTTTTGCCGATGAGCCTATGATCAATATTACCTGTGATATTGCCGAGCCATCCACGTTGCAGGGCTATGAGCGTGACCCTCGCTCAATTGCCCGTCGCGCCGAGGAATATCTTAAGTCCACGGGGATCGGTGACATTGCTTATTTCGGCCCGGAGCCAGAGTTCTTCATCTTCGATGATATTCGTTGGGGCGCTGATATGTCCGGCAGCTTCGTCAAGATCGACTCCGAAGAAGCAGGCTGGAACTCAGCGCGCGTCTATCCCAATGGCAACATGGGTCATCGCCCGAGTGTTAAGGGCGGCTATTTTCCAGTGCCACCAGTTGATTCATTACATGATATTCGCGCAGCCATGTGTCTGGCCATGCAGGAGATCGGTCTCAAGGTCGAGGTGCATCACCATGAAGTCGCTACGGCCGGCCAGTGCGAAATAGGTGTGGCCTTCAACTCCCTGATCAAGAAGGCCGATGAGGTGCAGAAACTGAAATATGTGGTGCACAATGTCGCCCACGCCTATGGCAAGACCGCGACCTTCATGCCCAAACCCATGGTTGGTGACAATGGTTCAGGCATGCATGTCAATCAGTCGCTGTTTAAGGACGGCGTGAATCTTTTTGCCGGTAATTTATATGGTGGTCTGTCAGAAACAGCACTGTATTACATAGGTGGCGTCATCAAGCATGCACGTGCCTTAAATGCGATCACCAATCCCTGCACCAATTCCTACAAGCGGCTGGTGCCTGGCTTTGAGGCGCCGGTAATGCTGGCCTATTCGGCACGCAACCGCTCGGCCTCGATCCGCCTTCCCTACAGCAGCAGCCCGAAGGGAAGACGTGTCGAGGTGCGTTTCCCCGACCCGACGGCCAACCCCTATCTGGCCTTTGCCGCGCTGTTAATGGCAGGTCTTGATGGCATCATTAACAAGATGCATCCAGGCGAGGCGATGGATAAGGATCTTTATGATCTGCCACCAGAAGAGGCCAAGGCCATTCCAACGGTATGCTATGCCCTAGATCAGGCGTTGGATTATCTGGATAAAGATCGAGAGTTTTTATTGCGCGGCGGGGTGTTTACCGATGATGTGATCGATGCCTACATCAAGGTGAAGATGGAAGATGTCATGCGTATGCGCATGACTACGCACCCGATCGAGTTCGATATGTATTACAGTCTTTGATGTAGCTACGCATATAACATATAAGACAGCATAGACAGACGTGAAAGCCATACCCGGCAGCCTTTTTACAGGAGAGTATTATTTATGTCGAAATTAAACGTACCGGTTGAAGAATTCACCACTCCAGATCCCAAGACCGCCGATGAGAACATGTTGATCGATGATGTGCGGCAGATGATGGATGAAATGGGTATTCGTCACCTGCCAATAACCCGTGGCGACACGGTAGTGGGTGTCATCAGTGATCGCGATGTGCGCGTATTGTCCGGCTTGAGTGCCGAACAGCGAGCGCTGGTGAGAGCTGGTGATATTATGGCCGCCGACCTGGTTACTGTTACAGTATCCATGCCGCTGGACAGGGTTGCCTATATCATGTCAGATAAAAAGGTGGGAAGCGTGATCGTGATGGGTGATGACGACAAATTTTTCGGTATCTTTACTGTCACTGATGCCTTGAATGCCTTAATCGAAATAGTGCGCGGTGATTGATGCTGTATAAAAGCTTTGGTTAAGCGCAAATTTTTCATGTTTATTGAAGATTTGTTGACAGTTTTTAGCTTCACTTGGCCTTTTTACCAGCGGCGTAGTTGCCAAACCCATGGTCAACTATTCGCTCCTCACGTATCAGCGCGTGCATAATTTTATCCAGTTGGCTGGTGCTGAAGCCGCGTGCGCGTAGTTGCTCCTTTAGCATGCTCTCGCTGATGGATTTGCGCCCTGCCAGGATCTGCATGATTTGTGCCGCCAGCTCTTCCTGCTTGTCATGCCCCTTGTCCTTGCGGCTAGGGGTAGTTATTGTGGTGGGAGAAGATTTTTGTGCAGGCTCTATCTTATTGGGTCTTGCTATGGATTGCTCCAGCTCCGCCAGGTTATTGTCGATAAATGCCAGTGCAACCTGATGCTTGCCAAGCAGCTGTTCACGCTGATTTTGCAGGGCCTGTATTTCCTTGTCGGTTGCCGCCAGGCTTTGCTCAAACTCTCGTATTAAATGCTCGCGGCGGTTACATATTTCTACCAGTTTGTTTTTGATCTCGTCTTGTTTTGCCGATTCCAGCTCGGCCTCTTTCTTCTTGTTGGCCAGGGCAAACAGCTCTTCGGCCGTCATATCTTCGATATTTATCTGCATAGCTGACACCTTAGGTTATTCATCCATGAAAAGAACACTTCAGTTTGCGCTGCTGGCCATAATAATTCAGTGAGCTAAATTATGGCTTGAGTTTGTTTCAGATCAAGGCAGCAGTACATATACGTCGTTGTATGATTAATAGATCTCATTGTCCAGGATTGGCCTAGTTGATGAAAAAACGCCTTTGGCGATTGGCGGTACTGTTGAGTGGGCTGGTTTTGGCCACCTCGGGCTATTGTATATCCCCTTTGCAGATCTTCATTGATGCCACGCCTGTAGGAGGTGTGCTGCGGCCGCCGCCTGGAGTTTATGCCGGACCCATTGTTATCCGTCATGCTATTACGCTGGAAGGCGAGGGCCGGATCACTATCGATGGCGGCGGGCAAGGCACGGTACTCAGTATCAAGGCCGATGGCGTTACCGTGCGAGGTCTGCGGCTGACCAATTCCGGTGAGGCCCATGATGGCGTCGATGCCGGCATCCTCATTGATGGCAATGACAATGTTGTCGAAGATACGATCATCGACAACTGCCTGTTTGGTATCCATCTGCACCAGGCGCGTTTGAATACCTTGCGCCGCAACCAGATCAGCTCCAAGCCCGTTGAGGTCAATATGCGTGGCGATGGATTGCGTCTGTGGTATAGCAGCGACAATCTCATCGAGGACAATATCCTGCGCGATGTCCGCGATATCTTTCTCATTAATTCGCCGTATAACCGCCTGATTGGCAATGATGTGCGCTATAGCGGGGTTGGCATTCAGCTGGTGTATGCCCCCGGCAATCTGCTGGCCGACAATATTATTGAGAAAAACACCACTGGTATCGTGTTGGTCTATTCTGATGACAGCATTATCCGTCATAACCAGCTACGCCACCTACGCAGTGCTTCCGGTTCTGCCCTGGCGATCAAGGAAAGCTCCGGCGTGCTGATTGAGGATAATGACATCCTGCACTGCAGCACCGGCATTCTTGCCAACTCCCCCATCCATCCGGAAAACACACTGGAGCTGAAGGGCAACAGGTTCGCCTATAATGATGTCGCCATGTATTTTTATGGTGAGAAAGGTGGACATACCGTACAGGGCAATCGCTACGAGCAAAATATGCAGGACATTGCGGTAACTGCAGCCAGTAGCGCACGCGATAATCACTGGCTTGGTAATTACTGGGATCGTTATGAGGGCTTTGATCGTGATGAGGATGGCATAGGTGACCAGCCGCATGAGATATTCCTTTACTCCGATCGTATCTGGATGGATCGCCCCATGACCCGTTTCTTCCGTGGTGCGCCGCTATTGGAGCTCATCGATTTCATAGAGCGCCTTGCACCCTTCTCCGAACCACCGTTGGTCCTGCGAGATCCAGCGCCCAACGTGCGACAAGCGGCAGCTATAGAGTAAATGTAGCCCGGATTATTGTAGTCACACTTCCTTTGCCTCTTATCCTTCTGCGTGTGAACTGTTTGTCAGCTGCGTGATGTTCAAGGCACGTCGCAAAAACTTGCTGCACACACAGGAGTGGCGGAATACCAGCCTTTGTGCTAAATGTAAATCAGAGTCTGAATATGAATTGATAATATTAATGCCTCCTGCGTTTTTATCGTAATCGAATTAATTCAGCGGTGGTTATTTAATCTGCTTTATTATCATCATGATCTTTAAAAACAAGATATTAGGATGAGAATGAACACTAGCCCATCAATGCTGAACAAACTCACGTTCTCAGTAATATGGATAGTATTATTAGCTGCGGTCACGATTCTTTTTAACCACCTTTTAGATGGCATCAATAATCCTAATCGGCAATTGACCATCGTCACCAATGAGTTTGGTATTAAAGAAGTGGTATTACAGCGAAATCGCCAAGGCCATTATCTCGCAAGCGGTGAAATCAATGATCAACCAGTAAGGTTTTTATTGGATACTGGCGCAACACTGGTTGCAGTGCCTGAACATGTCGCTAACAAACTTCATCTGAGTAAAGGACGGGTTATTCAAACGCAAACGGCCAATGGTATTAGTCAGTCTTATGCCACCACTATAGACAAGCTGGCCCTGGGCGACATTATCATGATCAATGTGCCAGCCAGCATCAGCCCGGGAATGGAGTTTGATGAAATCTTATTAGGCATGTCTTTCCTCAAGCATTTACGCCTCACGCAACAAGGCAAACAGCTCAAAATTAGCGTACCAGATTAAGCTAAACACCTTAGTGTGATATTGTTTTTATAAATTCCAATCGAAGTGCGTTTTAAGGAAGCGCTGAATAATTACCTACGTTGTCAGGACGGTGTTAAGGAAACGCTGAACAACTAACCCTTAATCGCTTCAAATCCCAAAAAACTTCTTCGAGCTAGAAAAATCCAGTTTTTTACCCAAAAACATCGTTTTTTAACGATTTCCAGCCGCTTTTTGCTGCCTTTGGGGGCATTCCCCGTTATTTGGGCGGATTTATCCCGCAGCTATGGGTAAATGTCGTTTTGCAATAAACAAATTGGCTAGCCCAAACAGGCTATACAGT
>JBAYOW010000011.1:0-55983 GCA_041678005.1 Thiohalomonadaceae bacterium | reverse complement strand
TCAGGGGCGACAAATTACACCAGCGCTGATTCAGGCACTTATTGAATGGATATTGCGTTTATTTACTATTCCCTGGCAAATCTGGAAGGGTGCGGCATATCGCCTGGCAGAAAAACGTCGTGCTGGCGGTCAGGCAGAAATAGGCAATGGTGCCTCGGAATTTCCAGTCTTTGACTGGTTTCGTAATGCCTGGGATGGGGCGATTTTTTTATCCTGGTTTTTTGGCGTTGTGGTAGCGGCAATTGCCCTGTTTGGTATTGATGGAACCACATCGGCTGTGATTATGCTTGTTTATACTTATTTTGGCGTCATTCTCATGTCCTTGTTAAAAGAATCGCTCATTATCATGTTGTCGATCGCGATGAATGTTGAACATATTGCCAAGAAAAAAGAGGCAGCTGCCAGCGAGTCTTGATGTTGCTCAGGGCAAAATCATACTTGATTACTTTTTAACCAAAAAGTAGTTCCTACTGGATTCCCGCCTGCGCGGGAATGACGATTCTGAGTTGAGTACTTGCTTGATGGCTGTGCGTCGCTATGACACCAACATCTGCTGGAAGAGTATCTACATCCGGCGCAATGTCCGCTGGTTATTGCGCCATACATTAATTGCAACACCCATCGTGGCCAAAGCCCTCTGCTTAAAGCTCCCCTCTCCCGCTTGCGGGAGAGGGGGCTGGGGGAGAGGGTGAACAGCCTGCGGGAATGACGGGATAGGTGCAGGCTTCGTACATTCGGCGCAATGTCCGTTGGTTATTGCGCCCTTGTTTGCTTTCCCACGCTCTGGTGAAATATGCGGGCCAGGCAAGGGCGGTTCACGTTACTACGCAAAAATCTTGCGCAAGAATGCAGCAATTTCCAGGCAAAGATAGTGCGCAGTGCGTGCCATTTAATATGCGTTAGTCATATTGCGTAAAGATAGAAATCTTCAACTTTGTAAAAGCTCCAGACCTTCCTGGGCGATTTCCCTGACATCTTTGCTTTCATCACCCAAACGCTGCTGTAAGTAGGGTATCGCATCTGGGCTGCCAGTGAGTGCCAGATAATGACATGCATCAGCTCTTAGCCCCTGATCTTCAGACTGGCTGAGTTCAGCCAATGTCGGCAGCAGTTTTTTCAGTTCTGCATGACCTGCCATGCCCTCGATCAGTGCGCCAATGCCAAGACGGACTTGCAGGGGAAGCTCGGCTTGAGTTAGTAGTGGCAACAGGTGTGCAAGCCAGTCTGGATGACGTTCAAGCAGTTGTTCGGCGCGCGTCAGCTGGCCGTCCTTGAGCAGTTGTTCCAGATAACGAACCAGACCATCACTGCGCTTGGCCAGCTCCAACCAGTGTTGTAATTCCTGTGGTGTTTGCGCACCTTCCAGCTCGAATTCACCCAGTCGTGTCCAGGGTGCAGCGCGCACTCCCATGCCCGCCGCCAGTTCAGGATGGGCAGCAACATTGATGACTTCAAGCCGCCCTATTGCTCCTTGTTTGACCATTTCGCTCAGGCCCTGCAAGACGATAGGACAATGTGGGCAGCCGGGGGCAATGAATAAAAGTGCATCTGGGGTAACGGCAGACATGGCGGCTCCTGGGTGCGATAAATAGGGTTTTTGGGCTGGCGGCTTTGTGGAGTAAACTAGCTCATATATTTTACCAGGCCGTTAGTTATGTGGGCCGGATGTTTTATGCAAGTCTGACTTTAGTCCGACAATACCGGAGATATAATGATTGTAAGTGAAACCTATAGTAAAGAAGAACAAATTCTGCGTGCAGTAAAAATCACGCTGACCTGTGTAATCAAGGACACCGCCACCAAGCCCGGGATAAAACATCCATTGAGTGACAGCACGATCGAGGATCTGCGCCAATGCCTGTTTTTGATTGCGGCGCGCGAGCAGGAGCTGGCTCTGGAGGCAGGCAGGCCGATGAACATGCGGCCACATATGCCAGGTGATACGAAACCCAAGGCAGAGGTGGTGGTGCCTCTGCATACTATCAAGCGCGATAAGCAGGATTGAACGGACGTTAGCTCGCATGCCAACGGTTCGTTTTCATCTCGATATATCTGCTGAACGTTACCTGAGTTATTACCAGGGCGTGGTCAGACAGGTGATCGCGACTGGGCGGGATGGTCGGCGCATTCAGTTTCCGGCAGACAAGCTACGGCCATTTGTCAGCCATGATGGAGTGCGCGGTGAATTTGAGCTGGAGTTTGATGCGCAGAATAAGTTTATTGACCTGCGCCGTGTTAGTTATTCAGTGGTTCCCTAGCAAAGATAATGGCGTGCGCTGCGTAACCAATAAGCTATTTTGCTGTAAGTATTTTTTCGATCTGTGGCAATTGTCTTTTGATACAGGCCTCACCCTCGGCAATCGCCTCATTGGCGCGATCAAATTCCAGCAGGCCCAAGTGCCCGAGTTTGGGCGAGAGCAGGCAATGAGGTGGTTCATCGGCCATGCGACTTCGCGTGATGCGGTCTTGCATGATGTTGATTGAGCTGGCCAGCACTTCAAACATACCAGGTGGGCTTGACTCACTATCGCGTTCACTACGCCAGGC
This sequence comes from Thiohalomonadaceae bacterium, assembly GCA_041678005.1. Classification (GTDB taxonomy): domain Bacteria; phylum Pseudomonadota; class Gammaproteobacteria; order Thiohalomonadales; family Thiohalomonadaceae; genus Sulfurivermis. The sequence continues at coordinate 53,436 of JBAYOW010000011.1, read as the reverse complement.
GTTTATCGCCCTTTGGCGCAGGCTACTGTTGAGCTGCTGTAATAGTTGATTAAACAGATCGCGCCTTTCTGTTGCTGGTTCGCTGGTAGTTTGCTCTAACCTGGCAGACGGTTTCAGGTGTCGGCCGATAATACCGCTGTTGAGATCGACCGCGATGACAAGATCGGCACCCATTGCGCGACAGACCGAGACAGGCACTGGGTTGACCAGTCCACCATCTACCAGCCAGTGACCATCGATACGGATGGGTGAGAACAGGCCGGGCAGGGCGATTGCCGCACGCACAGCCAGAAGTAGCGATCCTTGCTGTAGCCATATTTCCTGTCCAGTTACGAGATCTGTGGCCACGGCTGCAAAGCTCGGCTCCAGTTGTTCGATATTGGTGTCCTTGATCTTGTCATGAAATGACTCCATCAGTGCTGTTCCCTCGATGAGACCGCCCTGCATCTTGATATCAAGCAGGCGCACCACATCCCAGAAACTCAGGTTGCGCACCCATTGTTCCAACGGCTGCAGATGACCGCTGGCATAGGCTGCGCCCACCAGGGCTCCAATCGATGTCCCGCAGATGATATCCGGCTTGATGCCTGCCTCGCGCAGGCCACGCAGGATGCCGATATGCGCCCAGCCGCGTGCAGAGCCACTGCCGAGAGCCAGGCCAAGCTTCTTAGTTGTCAGGGTCATGTTGGTATTTGCTATTAATGTGCATCAAACAGGGGCATAGGTTAGTATTTACAGCATATTTTCGCTGGAGTCCGGGCATGAAGATAGCGCTCAAAAATTTCGCACTGATGCTGTTGATCGGTCTGCTTGGCTTGGCCAGGTTGCAGGCTGATGAGCTGGATGATTTTGATTCCATTTCATTTGATGATGCGCCACTGGAGGAGGAATTTGAACATCCAGATTGGTTCAAGCTCAGTTTCCTGCACCTGCGCGAGGATCTGCAGGAGGCTATAGAAGCTGATAAGCAGGGCATCATTGTCTATTTTGGCCAGCAAAATTGTCCATATTGCAAGCAACTGATGACAGTCAATTTTGGCAAAAGCGATATAGTAACCTATGCCCGCAAGCATTTTGATTTTATCGCTACGGACATTTGGGGCGATCGTCAGATAATCAATTTTGATGGCAGGGAGATGAAGGAAAAAGAATTTGCCGAGTTGCAGCAGGCGATGTTTACCCCGACCATGCTTTTCTATGATGCCGATGGTGCAGAGGCATTGCGTCTGCGTGGTTATTACCCACCTTATCGCTTCCGTGCTGCGCTCGAATATGTCGCCGATGGCCATTATAAAAAAGAAAGTTTCCGCGAATATCTGGAGCGTGCCACTCCATTGCCACGCTTTGATTTGGATGATCTCAATGACCAGCCATTCTTCATATCGCCACCCTTCATGCTTGATCGTAGCCGCATAGCAGGTCAGCGGCCATTGGTGGTGTTCTTTGAGCAGGGCGATTGTCATGCCTGCGATATATTGCATAGTGGTCCTTTGCAGAATGAGGTAATCCTTGGACAGCTGACGATGCTGGACGTAGTACAATTGAATATGTGGTCGGATGACAAGGTGGTGACGCCCTCTGGCCAGCGCAGTACGGCCAAACAGTGGGCCAGTGATCTTGGCTTGTTCTATACACCTACGTTAATTTTCTTTGATAATAATGGTAAAGAAATTATCCGTGTTGACTCGGTGGTTCACTTCTATCGCTTACGCAGTGTGCTCGATTATGTCTTGAGTGGCGCTTATCAGCGTGGTCTTTCCTTCCAGGCCTGGCGACAAAATCCCATGCCGCGCACTGATGAGTGAGCAGTTATCGATGCCTTGGAAGCCTCTGAATAACTACTTACTCCTAAGGTGAAATATGCAGGCCAGGTTTTATCTGCTTTTGTACGCTGCGCTGCTTGCAGCCTGCGTCAGCACTCCGGAACAGCAACCACTGGACACGTTGCGGGGCGAGCAGTTACTGGAGTTTGGTGCGCAAGCCTTTAGGGCAGATGATTATCCTGCTGCCGCCAGTCATTTCGGCAAGGCGTTGCAGCATTACGAGGGCTTGGATCAGCCGACTGGCATCGTGCGTAGCCGCATCAATCTGGCTGAGACTGCGCTTGCATCAGGTAATTCTGCGCAGGCAGATCTGCATTTGCAGGCGGCCTGTCCGTTGGCCTCTGGCGAGATGGAATTACATGTGCGGGTGTTGCAGTCTACGCTGGCCCTGCAAGGCGGTTATTATGAGCAGGCAAGAATGTTGCTGGAACCGGTGTTGGCAGGCAGACCACAGGATGAAGACGTGTATCATGGTGCGCTGGCCAATCGTGTAGAGGTGGCTTTGCAGGCAGATGAGGATGTGACGCCCTGGTTGGCACGCTATGCGGATTCCCTGAATAATGGTCAAGACCGTTTTGCTGCGCGTCTGCATCAGCTCAAGGCCAGGATTGCCTCTCAAGCAGCTGATAACGAGACGGCCATAGCGGAGCTGCAACAGGCTCTGGCTATTTATGAGGCTCTAGGCGATCGGCCAGGAACTGCAGATACGCTTGAATTATGGGCCGAGATTATGTTCCAGCAGCAGCACTGGGATAGTGCAAACAATTTGTTCGAGCGTGCCTTGCGTATTCGTTTGCGATTGATGTCAAAGCAGTCTGTAGCAGCTAACTTGCAACGTCTCGCTGCGATCAATGAAATGCATGAGAGTAGCCAGTTGGCGGCAACTCAACATTATTGGGCTGAGCAGTTATTGACAGATAGATTAATCGATTGGTCGGCCATGCAGCGGGAAGTATTGCAACATTAAATCCTGTTTAACCCTTATCTTTTGTATTGTTTGGTTCTTATGTCACGTTCTGTCTATATAAAAACTTTTGGCTGCCAGATGAATGAATATGATTCGGCGCGTCTGCTTGATGCCCTGCAGGCCGAGTGTGGCTTGCAAGTGGTAGACGATCCATCGCAGGCCGATGTACTGTTGCTCAATACCTGCTCAGTGCGCGAGAAGGCGCAGGAAAAAGTGTTTTCTCTGTTAGGCATGTGGAGGCCATTGAAGGATAAAAACCCGGCACTGGTGATAGGTGTGGGTGGATGCGTAGCCAGTCAGGAAGGCGAGGCAATTCGTCAGCGTGCGCCATATGTGGATTTAGTGTTTGGCCCACAGACCTTGCATCGCTTGCCAAGCATGCTGCACGAGATGTGGGAGAAAAGGCGGCCATTGGTTGATGTATCTTTTCCCGAGATTGAAAAATTTGATCGGCTGCCTGAGCAGCGTGCCGAGGGGCCTACGGCCTATGTCTCGGTGATGGAAGGATGCTCAAAATTTTGTACCTACTGCATTGTGCCGTATACCCGTGGTGCCGAGGTCAGTCGACCATTTGATGATGTCATTGCCGAGGTGGCAGGTCTGGCTGCACAGGGTGTGCGTGGTGTCAATTTGCTGGGGCAGAACGTCAATGCCTATCGCGGCTTGATGCATGATGGTGAGATCGCTGACCTGGCCTTGCTGATTCATTATGTAGCGGCCATCGAGGGCATCGAGCAGATTCGCTACACCACCTCACACCCGATGGAAATGAGCGAGTCGCTGATACAAGCCTATGCCGAGGAGCCCAAGCTGGTCAGCTTTCTGCACCTGCCCCTGCAAAGTGGCTCAGATCGTGTGCTTGCCTTGATGAAGCGCAGTCATACAGCACTGGAGTACAAGAGTATTATCAGACGCTTGCGCGCCGTGCGGCCAGAGATTGGTATTTCATCAGATTTCATTGTTGGCTTTCCAGGTGAGACGGAAGAGGATTTTCAGGCTACATTGGATATGATTGAAGAGATAGGTTTTGATCAAAGCTACAGTTTCATCTATAGCCCACGTCCTGGTACACCGGCCGCTGATCTGCCAGATGACGTGCCACTGTCCATTAAGAAGGAACGACTGGCACGTTTGCAGCAGCTCATCAATACCAATGCCCAGCGGATCAGTCGACAGATGGTGGGCACGGTTCAGCGTGTATTGGTAACAGGCATATCGCGAAAACATGCAGATGAGGTGACAGGGCGTACTGAAAATAACCGGGTGGTGAACTTTGCTGGTGATGCTTCCATGATTGGCCAGCTTGTCGAAGTGCAGATCGCTGCTGCCCTGCCGAATTCCCTGCGTGGTGAACGCGTAGCTACTACACTGTCCTGATGACACCAAAGGTAAAAGATATGACCGCCATGCCTGATGCTATCGATCTGGTGTTGGAGCCAGATGACAATATTCGGCTGGCAAACCTGACTGGTCCGCTTGATGAGCACTTGCGTATGGTAGAGCGGCGACTTGGGGTGGAAATAAACAACCGGGGCAATAATTTTCGCATCATCGGCGATCCAATCTCCACTAAGGCAGTAGCCGAGGTCTTGAAGAAACTGTATGTGGCAACTACACATGAAAGTCTGACTGCGGCCAAGGTGCATTTATTCTTGCAGGAATCAGGTGTGGAAAGCCTGTTGGCCGAACAGGAGGCCGAGGAAGTGGATGTCACCATCCGCTTTCGCCGTGGTGCCATCCAGGGGCGTGGGCCAAATCAAAAACGTTATTTGCGCAATATCATCAGTCATGATATCAATTTTGGCATAGGGCCAGCCGGTACTGGCAAGACTTACCTGGCGGTGGCCTGTGCGGTAGAGGCGCTTGAACGTGAACAGGTGCGTAAGTTGGTGTTGACGCGGCCAGCGGTAGAAGCTGGTGAGAGGCTGGGGTTTCTGCCTGGCGATCTGGCGCAAAAGGTCGATCCATATTTGCGTCCTTTGTATGATGCACTATATGAGATGCTGGGCTTTGAGCAGGTAGCAAGATTGATAGAAAAGCAGGTCATCGAGGTGGCGCCGTTAGCCTATATGCGTGGTCGCACGTTGAACGATGCCTTCATCATTCTCGATGAGGCACAAAATACTACTACTGAGCAGATGAAGATGTTTCTTACGCGCATTGGTTTTGGCTCAACGGTGGTAATCACTGGTGATGTAACACAAATTGATTTGCCGCGTGGCGTGCAATCCGGCTTGCGTCAGGTGATCGATGTATTGAAGGATGTGGAAGGGATAAGTTTTACCTTTTTTCTAGCCAAGGATGTAGTACGGCACGCCTTAGTGCAGCGCGTTATTAACGCCTATGAGAGCTTTACTGGCTGAAACCGATGGTCGTCGAGCTGGACTTGCAGATAATTTCTATAGCGACTGATATCCCATCGGCGAGAAAGTTCCAAAGTTGGGTTGAAGCATCATTGAGCGGACAGGGTGATCCGGTCGAGCTGACGGTGCGTGTGGTTGATGAGGCAGAGAGTGCCGCATTGAACAGCACCTATCGTCATAAACAAGGCCCAACCAATGTCCTGTCATTTCCTTTTCAGTCTCCCCCTGGAGTCGAGTTGCCCTTGTTAGGCGATATCGTTATTTGTGCACCAGTAGTTGTACGCGAGGCGGCTGAGCAAGACAAGGCTTTACTGGCACATTGGGCGCATATGACGGTGCACGGTTGTCTACATTTATTGGGTTATGATCATATCTACGCAGTAGAGGCAGAACAGATGGAGATGCTTGAAAAGAGATCCTCTCTAGCCTAGGCTATGCAGATCCTTATGTATAGCACAGTAAAATTCTCAGGTCAGGCTTTGACCCGAACTACAATAGAAGCAAGAAAAGATGCCCATAAATAACTTTGCGATTGCCACTTCTTTTTTTTCCCCGGGTATTTTCTCATGAACGATGATCGACCTGGCGGCGATGAACCACGACGTGGTTGGTTGGAACGTTTGACCTCGGCCCTGCACGGCAATGAACCAAAAGGCAAGGAAGATATTATCGGGTTTCTGCGTGAATCTCATAATCAACAACTAATCGATGCTAACGCCCTGTATATGTTGGAGGGTGTGTTGGCGGTATCTGAGATGCAGGTGCGGGACATCATGGTGCCGCGCTCACAAATGGTGGTAGTGGAACGTGAACAAAGCCTGCAGGAATTTCTGCCGTTGATCATCGAGGAAGCTCATTCACGCTTTCCGGTTATTGGTGAAACACGTGATGAGGTTATCGGTATCTTGCTGGCCAAGGATCTGCTCCCCTTTGTTGCTCAGGATAACGAGGATTTTGATATCCGTGAGGTTCTGCGTCCAGTCGTGTTTGTGCCGGAGAGCAAACGTCTGAATGTACTGCTGCGCGAGTTTCGTACCAGCCGTAATCACATGGCGATAGTCGTGGATGAATATGGTGGTGTGGCCGGTATGGTGACGATTGAAGATGTAATGGAGGAAATTGTCGGTGAGATTGAGGATGAACACGATATCGACGATGATATTATCGAGATTCAGCAGATCAGCAAGGGGCGGCATAACGTGAGCGCCTTAACCTCCATCGAGGACTTCAATGAGTACTTCGGCAGCAATTTTTCCGATGATGAATTCGACACCATAGGTGGACTGTTGTTGTCTCGTTTTGGTCACATGCCGATGCGTGGAGAGATGATCGACATGGATGGCCTGCGCTTCAAGGTCTTGCGCGCAGATAGCCGTCGCCTGCACCTGGTAGAGGCCACAGCTGTACCTGTGCATGACAATGACACTGATTATAGTGGCGAGGGTATCGCTTGAGTGCCTGATTCTCTCAGTTGCTATCTTCCTGCTCTGTATGTTGCTGCGACTACAATCCGTGATTGATCCAGGTAGGTACGCTCATGGCTGGCGCGGGGATTTATTGTCCTTGCTGGTTGGCGCTGCCCTGCCATTTGCTTTTGCGCCTTTCAAGCTGTTGCTGCCAGGAATATTGTCCCCAGCCTTGTTGTTTTTGCTGCTGTATGAGCTCAAGCCTCGTGCTGCGCTACGCCGTGGTTTTTGCTTTGGTTTGGGCCTGTTTGGTGTGGGTGTCTCCTGGGTTTATGTGGCCATTGCTGATTTTTCTGCCAGTGGTGTTGTTGTAGCTCTCGTCCTCACGGCCTTGTTTGTCATGGCATTGGCGGTTTACCCAGCGATATTCGCCTGGCTTGCAGCGCGTTTGTGGCAGTGGCAAAGACTGCCGCTGGCCTGGTGGTATTTGGTGACATTGCCAGTGTTGTGGTTGTGGTTGGAGTGGCTGCGCGGTTGGTTATTTACGGGCTTTACCTGGTTGCAACTTGGTTACAGTCAACTTGATGCGCCTTTGCTTGGCTGGGCACCTTTGCTGGGTGTGTATGGGCTGGGCTTATGGCTGGTGGTGAGCGCTGGAGCATTGACCTGGCTGCTGCATAGAGGGCGTTCTGCCTGGCCAGGTGTGGTGTTGGCAGTGTGCTTGTGGCTGGCAGGTTGGGCTCTGCAACAAATCGAATGGACACAGCCTGCAGGCAAGCCGTTGCGTGTGGCCCTGATTCAGGACAATCTGCCGCAAGAGACAAAATGGAGTGCAGAAGAGTTTGATCTGCGTTTGGATTTATATGCGCGTTTGACACTGGAAAATATTGGTGAAGTTGATGCAGTGATCTGGCCAGAAAATGCCATCACGGTTTTTTATCATGAACTGAAGGATGATTATTTTAGCTATCTGGCAGAGCAAGCAGGTGCAGCAGGTACTGACATAATTATTGGCGTGCCGGTGAAACGTGATGATGCGCCAGGTTATTACACCAGCCTTATGGTGTTGGGCACCAAGGATGGTGCATATCACAAACATCATTTGGTGCCTTTTGGTGAGTTTGTACCGTTTGAATCGTGGCTGCGCGGCCTGATTGAATTTTTTGATCTGCCTATGTCGGGCTTTTCCCCAGGCCCGGCAGGACAACCGCCGCTGGCTGTTGCAGGGCAGTTGGCTGCAATGTCTATCTGTTATGAAGATGCCTTTGGTGAGGAGTTGTTGCATAACTTCCCTGCCGCAACTCTGCTGATTAATGGCAGCAACAATGCGTGGTATGGCGATTCATTAGCTCTGCATCAGCATCTTGAGATTGCACGCATGCGCACAGTGGAAACTGGTCGGCCATTGGTGCGGGCAACGACAACGGGGATTTCCGCCCTGGTGGATCATTATGGGCAGATCACCCAGTCTACACCGGCCTTTGAGCAGTTGGTCTTGCGCGGTGAGGTGCAGCCCATGCAGGGGCTTACACCTTACATCCGTTGGGGGAACATGCCGGTATTGCTGCTGCTTGTTTTGGGATTGGCGTTAACAATCCGGCCACGCCGAACATGATAGTTTTGCCTGATAACTTAATTGGTGCGCACAGTTTTTTATTGCTGCTTAGTTGATTGTCGCCGAAACGTCGTGTTATGGCATTTGGGGCAGGGCGGGATGCGGCTGATGCGATGGAAATTCAATGATTCGCCACAGCTCTTGCATTGCAGAGTACCAATGCCGGTGATTTCACCAGTGCGCCACTCGCCCAGTTTATTGGCATGCTGTGCCAGTTGCGTTAAGGCCAGACGGGTGTGATCCACGCTGTCACGAAATATCTCGGCTAGGTGTTGCTCCACCATCTGCAGATCGAATTTGAGCCAGTCCTTCAGCTCTGTGCCGCTCTCATTGAGAAACATGGCGGCATCTTCTATATCACGGCGTAGATATTGGCTGATGCGCTCAGCTTCTTCACGGCTCAACTCACCAAGTTCAGTAGCTGCTTCCTGCGCCTGGGAAATAGCCTGCTCGATGACAGGCGTGGCTTTCTCGCTGGCGCTATCCAGCGAGTTCTTGAGACGCTCCAGCATGCGATAGTAGGCATCGATCAAATATTGCTTGGCACCAGTCTCGCTCATGTCGATTCTCCTGTTTGTGTCTAGTATAGGTCTATTCATAGGCCATGTTGATGGCCACTTCAATTGCATATTGCAGGCTGCCGGTGTTGATTTTACCTTGGCCGGCCAGATCCAGTGCTGTGCCGTGATCAACCGAAGTGCGAATGATGGGCAGCCCCAGGGTGATATTGACGGCATGGCCAAAGCCTTTGTGCTTGAGTACCGGTAGTCCCTGATCATGATACATGGCCAGCACGGCATCCACTTTTTCCAGCTGGTATGGCGTGAATGCAGTGTCGGCAGGCATAGGGCCGATGAGCTGTAGGCCACGCTGACGCAATTCATCCAGTACAGGAATGATGATATCGATCTCCTCACGCCCAAGATGACCGTCCTCACCTGCATGCGGATTGAGGCCGCAGACCAGAATTCGAGGGCGAGCAAGATGAAATCGATGCTGCAGTTCGTGGTGCAGGATGAGGATAATTTCCTGCAGCCGTGTGGCGGTAATCGCATCGGCAACTTCACGCAACGGCAGATGGGTAGTCGCCAGGGCAACACGCAGCCCTGGTGTGGCCAGCATCATGACTACGCGTGATGTATGGGTCAGTGCGGCAAGAAATTCTGTATGACCACTGAAGCTGATACCAGCCTCGTTGATAATGCCCTTATGTACCGGGCCGGTGACCAGGGCAGCACAGGTTTTATGCAGGCACAATGTCGTGGCTTGACGCAGGGTTTCCAATACATAGGCTGCATTTGCGGCATCGAGTTTGCCGGCCTCAGCAGGCGTGGCCAGTGGGACATTAAGTATGCTTATGGTGCCTGGCTGTTGTGGTGCAGCCGCACTGAATGGCTTGAGTTGTAAGGGCAGGCCACGTTGGCTAGCCCGCTGTAGTAATAAATTTTCATCGGCAACAACGACAATTTCTGCTGGCTGCGCTTGTTGCGCAAGTAGCACAGCCAGATCCGGCCCGATACCTGCAGGCTCGCCAGGTGTAAAAGCCAGTCTCGGTATTTGCCTGGAGGGCATGGATTTATACGTAAATATCAGTCGTTGTATTCAACATAGGCTTCATCGCGCAAACGACGCAACCAGTCCTGTGTCTCCTCTTCGACCTTGCGTTGGCGGATCCTCTCATAGGCACGGGCGCGTTTGATGTCATCTGTACCATCATGCTGTCGACGTTCCAGCACCTGGACGATGTGCCAGCCAAACTGGGTCTGGAATGGCTCGCTGATCTCACCGGCCTGCAGCTTATCTATGGCTTCTTCAAAGGGGCCGACGAAGGTGCCAGGGTTGGTCCAGCCCAGATCGCCACCTTGCGCGCCAGAGCCGGTATCTTCAGAGTTGGCGCGTGCCAGCTCGGCAAAATCCTCACCTTGTAAAATACGCTCACGCAGGCGTATCAATTTATTCTTTGCTTCAGCATCATTTACCAGCGCAGTGGTATGTACGAGGATATGGCGGGCATGTGTTTGGGTGATGTATTCGGATTGTTCGCCACGTTTGGCAAACAGCGTGACCAGGTGAAAACCACTGGAGCTGCGCAGTGGTTCACTTACTTCTCCTGGCGTCATGCGTAAAACAGCATCGGCGAATAAGGTTGGCAGTTGACCGCCTGAACGCCAACCAAGGTCACCGCCCTGCAAGGCTTGTTGGCCAGCAGAGTGAGTAATGGCTATTTGTTTGAAATCAGCCCCTGCGCGTAGTTGTGCCAGCACATCTTCTGCCTTGGTGCGCGCCGCCTGCACCTGTTCGGGTGATGCCCCTTCCGGTAGCGCGATGAGGATATGGCCGAGGTGGTATTCCGTATCCATCTCGCCACTGATCGCCTGACGGGTGAGTAGTGCGTCTACTTCTTGCGCGGTAACCTCGACATGGGCGTCGACTTCTCGTGCGCGCAGATTATTCAGGATAAGTTCATTGCGGATGTCTTCGCGAAATTCAGTAAAGCTTATACCGTCACGTGCCAGCAATTCACGAAACTGTGGCGCGCTTAGTTGGTTTTGCGCGGCAATATTAGTGATAACCTCATTGAGCGCCTCGTCATTGATCTGTATGTCGCGCTCGCGGGCAAGCTCCAGTTGCAGGCGTTCGATGATAAGGTGATCAAGAACCTGGCTACGCAAGATGCCCATTGGCGGCAAGGATGTATTATTTTGGCGTAACTGGGTTAGTGCTGTTTGCAGCCGTTTTTCCAGTTCAAGGCTGGTGATGGCCTCGTTATTGACCACCGCCACAATACGGTTCAGTTCTGTTACCTTGGTGGCATGGGTGGCTGGGCTGAACAGCAAATTACCAAGTAGCAAAGAAATAAGAGCAAGATATTTCATTGGGTAGTTCCGGTAAGAATATAAAATTTGTTGGCTAAGAATATCATGTCGCCAGGGACATCACTGAGGAGAATCAAGCAAGTTAGTTTACATCCGCCCTTCAGTTCGTAGCAGTGCTGGTTCGCCGAGTACGTTTTCCTCTCCAGTGCGGCGCGCAATGATCACCGCCCCGCATGAATCACTGAACACATTTACCGATGTGCGACACATGTCCAGCACGCGATCAACTGCGAGAATCAGGCCGACTGCCTCCACCGGCAGGCCGACGGCGGCGAGAATGATCGCGATGGCAACCAGACTGGCCGAGGGGATCGCGGCCACGCCGATCGATGTGACCAGCGCCAGCAACACGATGGTAAACTGCTGCACAAAGCCCAGCTCGATGCCATATGCCTGCGCAATAAACATTGCTGCAACGCATTCATACAGGGCAGTGCCATCCATATTGACCGTTGTCCCCAGCGGTAACACGAAGCTGCTGGTGCGGTTGGAAACACCGGCATTTTTTTCCACGCACTCCATTGTCAGAGGCAGCGTTGCAGCGGATGAGCTGGTAGAAAAAGCGGTCAGCAACGCGGGTGCCATTGCGTGGAAGTGGCGTAATGGGCGTACCCGTCCGACAAAAAACAATAGCAACGGCAGCACCAGTAAAAAGTGCACCGCCAGCCCGGCCAGCACACTAATAAAGAACCATGCAAGCGGCACGAAGGCTGAAAATCCAGTACCGGCAACAACCTTGGCAACCAGGCCGAATACGCCAAATGGCGCAAACTTCATCACCCAGTTGGTGATCTGCGTCATTACCTGAAATATACCCTGCCAGAATTTATACATGTTTTCCGCATAGGGCTCTTCAATTTTGGTTATAAAGAAGCCAAACAGCAGGCTGAAGAAGATCAGTCCAAGCATCTGCCCGTCCGCGGCGGCCGCCACCACATTGGGCGGGATCATGCGCAGGAATATTCCAATCAAATCGCCTGTGCCTCTGCCTTCTACCTTGGCGACCACCTCATCGGTACTCTCGGACAAGCCAATCAAGTGCTTTGCCGGCTCGCCATCCACGATGCCAGGCGCGACAATGTTCACGATGATAAGGCCCGCCAGAATGGCAAGCAGGCTGGTCGTTACATAATACAGTAGCGTCTTCAAACCCAGCCTGCCGAACGAGCCTCCCGAGCCGATCCCGGCAATGCCGACGATAATCGAAGATATCACCAGCGGCACGATCAGCATCTTCAGCGCATTAAGGAATAACGTACCGATAAAATCGAACACCGTATAAAAACGTACCCCGAACAATGCAGCATCGGTTCCCGTCAGCAAACCTGCAATTACGGCCAGCAGCAGCGCAATGAGGATTTGCCAGTGCAGTTTCAGTTTAATCATATTCTGGATGTCCCTAAGTTCCACTATATGTTCACTGTGGGTGAACATGGCCAGCAATATTACATTTACATAACGCAAGATCAGGATGTGTCACGGGAGCCTGGAAACTCCTTTCATAATCAGAGGCTCGCTGAACAGGCTCTCCAGCAGATACATGACACTCGACATCCCAAACTATATCTTGAAGCGCGAGGTCAACACACTCCATGTCACGTCCGCTGATTTAAACTCACCGCATGTTGACAACAAGTCCTGTGCGCGGATGAGGGCTGTATTATCGTTAGTTTAAGGACTTGTTCAGAGTTGGCTCCGCCGGGTCGCGCTAGTGTTGCCGTGTCTGAAAATCCTGCAGCTCATCTTCCAATCGCTTGTTCAGACTGGATAGTCCCTTGAGTTCCAGGGTTATCATGAAACTTTTGTTGGTCTCAAGGCTGCTGCTGTTCAGTTGACTGCGCATGACAAAATGCAGAGCCCAGCAACAATCTTCCCAGGCAAGCCCAGCTACGGTTTCCAGGTTGCGCTTCTGTTCCAGGTCATAGTTCCAGCGGCCAAGTAGCCGCCAGCGCTGGCTGATTGGCCAGTAGACAATCAGGTCGGCCTGGCGCAAGCTCTCATCTTGGCGTTGACGATAATCAAGACTAAATAGTCGGCGCTCATCAGGCACATAACGGATGCGACTGGTTATTAGTTCCCGCTTTGAATCCTGCGGGTTCCAGCGTGTGCTGAGCGAAATATTGAGTTTGGGTACAGGTCTTGCACCCAGCTCGGCAACATAGTCAGATGTTTTTTCTTCCTTGATAATATTTTTGTTCAGATTGACTTTGCGATCGTTAAAGTAACGAATTTGTCCCAAGCTGCCATAGAGTAACTCTGTACCATTGTCGCTATCGATTAAACGGCTAGTCAAAGCCAAGGTGAGCTGGTTGGCATCGGCCTGGCGATCGGCACCGCTGAAATGGTTGTTGCGGAACAGCTGGGCAAAGGTGAAGTCATATTCGCTGGTGTCAAAATTTGGCAGATCATCTTGATCGCGATAAGGTGCGTAGAGATAGAACAGGCGTGGCTCCAGGGTCTGTAGTAAGGGTCGTTGGCCAATACTTAGGTCACGTTCAAAGAACAGGCCGCTGTCGATACTGATAACAGGCAGAGTGCGGCTGGGCGAGGCATCACCTTCCTGGTTATCCAATTGGTATTGCGTATGCCGCATATTCAGGCGCGGTGTGAGAAACCAGGCGGCACCTGCCAGAGGGAAACTGATATCCGGCGATAGATCCAGGCGTTTGCCGACCAGTTTGGTTTTATCTTTGTGGGTAAAATTGACCAACTCGCCATGCAAATTGTATTGCAGTGAATTCAATTGGCGCGGACTGCTTTTGCTTAACTGTAACTGCGGCAGCGTGGTGTAAGGCTGTGAACCATAGATGGTTTGATATTCACGTACCCGGCCCAGAAAATTCCAGCCGTTATCCCGCCAGTTCAGATCAAAACGACGCTCCAGATGGGTGAGGCTGGAATCTGTCAGATTGTTGCCGAGGTGATTGAAATAATCCGTATCGGACACCTCGTTGTAGAGTAGTGCAGTACTCCAGCCTGCACCTAAGCCGCCGCTGTGGGTGTAGGATACGGCATGGCGATCCTGGCCTGAATAGCGGCTGTCATTGGGCAATATCTCCACATTTAACTGGCCACGATCAGTAGGGTGCAGGTAGCGAAACTCACCTTGTAGCTGGGTGCCGCGCGCACTCATGTGGCGTGGTGTAATGGTGGCGTCGTAGTTTGGTGCGATATTCCAGTACCATGGCAGGCTGATGTCTGTGCCAGTTTGATTGCTACTGCCAAAGTTGGGCATCAACAGACCGGTCTTGCGTCCCTTGAGAGGGAAATTGAGATAAGGTGTATAGAGAAAGGGTACGCCCTTAAATTCCAGCGTGGCGTTATAAGCTTCGCCCGTATTGGTGCTTTCATCTAGTTTTACCCGTCGTGCCTTCAGTTGCCAGTCGACTTTCTCTGGGTCACAAGTGGTATAGCTAGCATGAGTCAACTCGATATGTTCGGTATCGTGAATGATGATGCGACTGGCCTGGCCAGAGGCGTGCAGGCTGCGAAAGTGGTAGCTGGCATCCTCCAGCTCACCCTGGTTGCTCTTAGGGAGAAAACTGGCATTGCTGCCACTCAATGCCATGTCATCGGTATAAAACCAGACATTGCCTTTCAGTTTGAGCAGATCATCATTCTGATCGTAATGGGCTTCATCAGATTCACTGCGCCGGCCACTTTGCAGCACCACTACATCGCCGCTGAAATGACTGACACCCTGATTGTCTGCGCTGCCCTCGTCTGCTGTGATGCGCGTGGCCGGATCGCCCAGCGGCCCCAGCTCCAACAGTGGAACGAGCTCTGCCGATGGACGACATAGAGCCCAGCGCGAATCGTCTTCTGCGGCAAGCAGGCCTGCTGGGAGCAGTCCGGGTAATAGGGCAAAAGAGGCAAGAAAGATGCGCTTAATGATCACGGGAATTTAATTGTCTGGGGGAAAGCGTTTTTAATCACGTATTTTCCGGCTAATGTAACACTTTTTTTTCTTGGGGAGACAGCTCCTGTGCCACAACGTCTGCAACAACTCAATATCTGGTTAGGCCAGATTCTCGATGGATCTTCTTATAGCCTGGAGCCAGCTTCGGCAGATGCCAGCTTCCGCCGTTATTTCCGTATTCAGTCACAGGGTGAACTGCGCATCGTCATGGATGCCCCACCTGAGCGCGAGGATAGCCGCCCTTTTGTGCATATTGCCCACATCCTGCAGGAAGTAGGTCTAAACGTCCCCAGTATACTGGCAGCTGATCTGGATCAGGGTTTTTTGCTGCTTTCAGACCTGGGTACTACTTCATATCTTGCCGCGCTCAATGACAGGACAGTCGATAGACTTTATGGCGACGCGCTGGGTGCTTTGCTCACCTTGCAGGCCTGCGGGCCGGATGCAGGTGAGCTGCCGCCTTATGATGAGGCCTTGCTTTGGCAGGAAATGCGCTTGTTCCAGACATGGTATCTGGAGCGCCACCTTGGGCTGGAATTGAGTGATAGTGAGCAGCAAATGTTTAATGAGGTTTTTCAGCAACTTGCACAGTCAGCACTTGCGCAACCACAAGTGACTGTGCATCGTGATTATCATTCACGCAACCTGATGGTGGCGGCGCATAATCCCGGCATTCTGGATTTTCAGGATGCTGTGCATGGGCCGGTGACTTATGATCTCGTCTCCTTGTTGCGCGACTGTTATATCGCCTGGCCGCGTGCACGCGTCGAGGCATGGGCACTGGGTTATCAGGAACTGGCCATTGATAGCGGCATCCTGCGTCAGCGCGATGAAGAAAAATTTTTACGCTGGTTTGACTGGATGGGCGTGCAGCGCCATTTCAAGGAGATCGGCATTTTTGCCCGTCTACACCATCGCGATGGCAAGTCCGGCTATCTGCAAGATATTCAGCGCACCATGGACTACATTCGAGAGGTGTCTGGTCGTCATACTGAACTCAATTCCTTGCATGGCTGGCTGGAGGATCGGCTGAGTTAGCAGGCAAAAAATAATGGGCAATGACATGCCCAGTGCATGTATATTAAAAATCAGTCATTATTGACGATTGAATGGCTTGCACGCGTGCACCTGTCTCAGCCAAACTGGGTATAGGTTTTTTAGGTATGAAACAGAATGTCTGATGATAAAATGACACACTTCCACATGGCTGGTTCAGGTGTGGCTCTTAATGCCAGAACGGCGGAATCAGATGTTCTGGATAGTCTGCTGACCTCGGATGTCACGCTCGACCAGATCATCAAACCATTTATTCTTGAATGTCCTCCCGATACACCGCTGCATGAAGCTGCGCGGCTCATGAGTCAGCAACATGTCAGTTCGATCCTGGTAGTTGATAATGGTGAGGCTGTTGGTGTCTGGACTGAGCGTGATGCCCTGGCGGTAGATTTTGCCGATCCTGAATCATTTCTGCGTCCGGTGAGCGAGGTTATGAGCACTCCGGTCAAGACCGTGCAGGCTAAGTTGCAATTGCAGACATTGGCGAGCCTGTTTCGTGAAGACAAGCTGCGTCATTATGTGGTTGTCGATGATAATGGTCGTCGTTGCGGCATAATCTCGCAGACTGATGTCGTGCTCAATCAGGGGATCGAGCATTATTTGAAGCTGCGCAGTATCGAGGCCGTCGTGCCCAAAAGTGTGCAAATCCTGCCAGCAACAGCAAGCCTGGCACAGACAGCTACAGTGATGCGTTCCTCGGCTATAGATGCGGTGGTGATCGATTACAGCAATGGTGAATTGGGTATACTAACCGAGCGCGATGTCGTCCGGCAGGTGGCCGATCAGTCTGGTGATGTGTTGGCTGGCAGCATTGCCAGTCGTCCATTGTTGACTGTCGATCATAATGTAAGTCTTTATCGTGTGCGCGGCATGTTGGTAGAGCATAAAGTTCGCCATATTGGTGTTACAGACAAGACAGGTGCCTTGCTGGGTTTGGTCAGTTTTACCGACATACTCGAAGGCATGGAGCTGGCCTATATTCAAGAGCTACAACAGGCTTTGTATGAGCGCGATGAGGCGCTCAATATCTCACAGCGTAATCTTTATCTGGCAGAAAAGGTGATCGAGTGTTCGCTTGAGGGGATCATGATTACTGACCTCAATTCGATTATTGTTTCTGTCAATCCAGCCTTCACCAAACTAACAGGTTATACGCCAGCGGATGTCCTGGGTAAGACACCGGCAGTGCTCAGTTCAGGCCGTCATGACCAGGCTTTTTATGATGAGATGTGGCAGCAGTTACGTGAGCAAGGCAGTTGGCAGGGCGAGATGTGGAATCGGCGCAAGAGTGGCGAGATTTTCCCGGAGCTGTTGACCATTACCGCCATCACCAATTATTTAGGTGAGGTTACACATTATGCGGCAATGTTCAACGACATTTCCGAGCTCAAGGAAAATGAAGAACGTATCCGCCAGCTGGCCTATTACGATGTGCTGACAGGTCTGCCAAATCGACGCCTGCTGGAAGACCGTCTGCATATGGCAATGGCTCATGCCCGTCGTCAACACAAACAAATGGCTGTGCTGTTTATAGATCTGGATCGTTTTAAGCGTATTAACGACAGCCTCGGGCACGAGGTAGGGGATCAACTATTGATCAACGTGGCGCGGCGTTTGGCTGATGTTGTGCGCGAGGACGATACGGTTGCCCGCATGGGTGGCGATGAATTTATTGCAGTGTTGAGCGACATCGATTCGCCCAGCCATGCCGCACAGATAGCCCGCCGAATGATCGAGAGACTGCAAGAGTCGCTGGATATACTTGGCCACGAACTGGTGGTCACTAGCAGTATTGGTATCAGTATCTATCCGGACGATGGTGATGATGCCGACCTTTTGTTGAAAAATGCAGATATTGCGATGTACCGCGCCAAAGGCATTGGGCGTAACACCTATCAACTTTATACACCGGAGATGAATGCTCGCTCAGTTGAGCATATAGCATTGGAAAAATCTCTTTATCAAGCCCTGAAGCGTGATGAATTCGAGCTTTATTACCAGCCACAGATAGATGCTAATTCCGGCCAAACAACTGTCGTGGAAGCATTGTTACGTTGGCATCATCCAGAGCGCGGTATCGTCCCACCAGCAGACTTCATCCCGCTGGCTGAAGAAACCGGCCTTATTGTTGCTATCAGCGACTGGGTGTTGCGCCGTGCCTGTCAACAATTGAATGAGTGGGAGCAACAGGGTTTAGGTTATCTGCGTATTTCAGTAAATATTTCAACACGCCAATTTTATGAACCAGGCTTTTGCGCGATGACTGCTGAGTGTCTTGCTCACGCAGATATAAATCCGCAGCAACTCACCCTGGAAATGACCGAAAATATATTGATGGATGATGCGCTGGCGGCAATGCAGAGGCTGCATAAACTGCGCGAGATGGGATTTGCCATCGCCCTGGATGATTTTGGCACAGGCTTCTCCTCACTTAACCATCTGCGCCGACTTCCACTGGATGAACTAAAGATTGATCGGGCATTCATCCGTCACATCAACAAAGATCCAAAAGACACCGCACTCGTCATCGCCATGATCGGTTTGGCGCACAGCCTGGGGCTACAAGTGGTTGCCGAAGGCGTTGAGACTGAAGATCAAGCGAAATTTCTCCAGCAACATGGCTGCGACATCCTGCAGGGGTTTTATTACAACACCCCAGTGCCAGCAGATGAATTGGCAAAATATTTGCCCTGACTCATCGCGGTGTTGACTGGTTAAAAGATTTCCTTACATTTTTATGTGCTTAAATTTATAGAAAGGATAAGAATATGACAGCAAAAATCACTGATTCAGGCTTGAAATACGAAGATCTGGTGGAGGGCGATGGCGCTGTTGCGCAGGCAGGTCAGATGGTGACGGTGCATTACACTGGTTGGCTGGAGAATGGCCAGAAATTTGATTCAAGCAAGGATCGCAATGATCCATTCCGCTTCAATTTGGGTGCAGGCCAGGTGATCCGTGGTTGGGATGAGGGAGTGCTCGAGATGAAGATCGGTGGGGCGCGCAAGCTGACCATTCCATCCAATCTTGGTTATGGCTCAAGTGGTGCTGGTGGTGTAATTCCGCCTAACGCGACTTTGATTTTTGATGTTGAATTGCTGGCGCTAGATTAAGCAACATGTTTCACCATGCGGTGAGAAAAAAGCTCCTGGGTTTGTTGAGCGTACCATGATGCAAAGGAGCAACTATTCGGTCTGCTCGTGTCTTGGCATCGGTCTGCATCAACGGAAACATCATCCGCGCTCCCCGATAAAATATGTGGATTAAGGATTTTTATGGACTGTCTTGTCCCTTCACCTGAAGCAGTTTGTGCCGATGTGCGTCGTGCCCTGCAAGAGGATATAGGCAGCGGCGATATTACAGCCGCCTTGATTGATGTCGGCAGCATGGCGCGTGCCACCGTCATTAGTCGTGAGTCGGCATTGTTGTGTGGCCGCGCCTGGTTTGAACAGGCATTCCTGTTGCTGGATGATAGCGTGCACTTTGACTGGCAGGTCAGTGATGGTGAGCCAGTTGCGGCTGAACAACTGCTTTGTACTATTCATGGGCCAGCCCGTGCCTTGCTTACCGGAGAGCGCACGGCGTTAAATTTCTTACAGACCTTATCTGGCACAGCGACGCTGGCGCGGCGTTACGTGGAAGCAATTGGTGCGGGCAAAACAAGCCTGCTGGATACACGCAAAACCTTGCCAGGATTGCGTCAGGCACAAAAATATGCCGTGCGTTGCGCGGGCGGGCAAAATCATCGCATGGGTCTGTATGACGGCGTTCTGATCAAGGAAAATCATATCGCTGCAGCTGGCTCCATAGCACAGGCTCTGGCACTGGCCCGACAGCATGCGCCTTGTAATATCCCTGTGGAGGTTGAAGTCGAGGATTTGTCACAAGTGCGTGAGGCGCTGGCAGCTGGCGCTGATATTTTATTACTGGATAATATGTCGCTGGAAATGTTGCGCGAGGCTGTGGCGATTACTGCGGGACAGGCCAGGCTGGAGGCTTCGGGTGGAATTACGCTCGACAATATTCATGCGGTCGCGGATGCCGGTGTTGATTTCATCTCTGTTGGTGCTATCACCAAACATCTGCAGGCAGTTGATCTTTCCATGCGCCTGACAATTCTTTGATTAAGTTCGTCCTATGACTTAACAATAAACAGCAAGCAATTATTTTGGTGTTTATTCAAATTGATGAAGTCATCGTAACAAATAACGAAACTAGAGCTTCTTCTCATGCCCTGGTGAAATAAGCTGGCTGGCCCTGGTCTTGAAGTATTCCTGTTTGAGTCGGTTGGCGAGGCCTGCAAGCAGGACCAGTGCCAGCAGGTTGGGTAGTGCCATCAGCAGGTTGGTGATGTCGGCGATATTCCATACCAGCTCCAGTGGCACGGCGGCACCGAATACGATCAGCATGGTGAAGACGATGCGATAGGGCATGACAGCCTTTTCGCCAAAGAGAAAATAGGCCGAGCGATCACCGTAGTAAGACCAGGCGATGATTGTGGAAAAGGCGAATAGAGCAAGGCCAAGCCCCACCACGATTGCGCCACTTGCGCCCAGTGATGAGCTGAAGGCAAAGGCGGTGAAGGCCGCGCCCTTGAAATCTTCCGGACGTACTTCCCAGGCACCGCTGACGATTATCACCAGGCCAGTCATGGTGCAGATGATCAAGGTGTCGATGAATGGTTCCAGCATCGCAATCAGGCCTTCACGTACTGGTTCATTGGTGCGCGCAGCGGCGTGGGCCATGGGTGATGAGCCAAGCCCTGCCTCATTGGAAAACATGCCGCGCGCCACACCCCAGCGCATCGCCTCACCTATTGCTGCACCGCCTACCGCCCAGGGGTTGAGGGCATGGTTGAAAATAGTCGCCAGCGCAGCAGGTATGACTGCATAGTGGTTGAATAAAACGATCAGTGCGGCGGCCATATAAAACAGTGCCATGAAAGGCACCAGTGTGGATGCGACACGGGCGATACGTTTGATCCCGCCGAGGATGACCAGGGCTACCAGGGTTGCCATGATGATGCCAGCCAGCCAGGCAGCCTGTTTGAGATCGGGCCAGATGAAGGCCAGACCATCGACGACTGAATTGGCTTCACCATGTTGCCGATGCCAAACGAGGCGATCAGGGCAAAGATGGCAAACAGGCGGGCCATTTTTTTCATCTGCAAACCATGCAGCAGGGTATACATCGGCCCACCGGCGATGCTGCCATCTGCGGCGATGGTGCGAAATTTGACCGCCAGGGTAGATTCAGTGAATTTGGTTGCCATACCAAAAAAAGCAGTCATCCACATCCAGAACAAAGCTCCTGGCCCACCAAAGCTTATCGCCGTGGCGACGCCGGCGATGTTGCCGGTACCTATGGTGGCAGAGAGGGCGGTGGCGAGTGCCTGGAAGTGAGATACATCACCCTGGTGGCAGGGATCGCTGTATCGGCCGCTGACAATCCGTATGGAGTGGCGAAAGCCCAGCAGTTGAATAAAACCCAAGCGTAGAGTGAGGTAGATGCTGACACCGAGCAGAATTAGTAGGGTTAAGGGTGTGCCCCATAACAGGCCGGCGATCTGGCCGGTAAATTCGGTGAGTGTATGGATGAATTCTGGCATGGTTTTTTGATTGTTATGTTGTTTGGCGCAATGGTAGCGCATGTCGGCTATTGTTTTTACCACGCAGGTGACAATGTGTTTCGTTTATTCTAGTAGCTTCTTTGTATTACCAGGTTTTTACCTTAAATACTTCAGTAATTTATGGAATTGAGTAATTATCTCATTTTGGCCATCGGCTCCTTGCTGCTGGCCAGTGTCTTTGCCAACCTGCTGTCGGCGCGGGTGGGCATGCCTTTGCTGTTGGCTTTCCTTGCCTTGGGGATGTTGGTGGGCGAGGAGGGCGTGGTTGGCTTCAAATATGATGATGTGCAAAGTGCACATTTCATCGGCAGTCTTGCGCTGGCGGTGATTTTGTTTGATGGCGGTATGCGCACTGAGGTGACGACCTTCCGCGTTGGTCTGCGGCCGGCCCTGTTGTTGTCCACTGTCGGGGTAGTGTTGTCGTCACTGATCACAGCCCTGGCGGCGATGTGGATCTTCAATCTGCATTGGATGGAAGGTTTGCTGATCGGGGCGATAGTAGGCTCAACCGATGCGGCGGCGGTATTTTCTCTGTTGCGCAATCAGGGGATCGAGTTGAAACAGCGTGTTGCAGCGACGCTGGAGATCGAGTCGGGCAGCAATGACCCTATGGCGATCTTTTTGACTGTGGTGCTGGTAGAGGCACTGGCGAGTGGACAGAGTGTACTGGAGTGGCACTGGTTGCTGAAATTCATTAAGCAGATGGGTTTGGGTGGCTTGACTGGTTTGGCCGGTGGCTGGTTATTGGTGAAAATGGTCAACAAGATAAAACTTACGCCTGGTCTGTATCCCTTGCTGGTGTTGGCCAGCGCACTGGTGTTGTTTGGCGTGGTGGCAAGTCTTGATGGCAGTGGTTTTCTGGCGGTTTATCTGGCTGGTCTAGTGGTGGGCAATAAACCCTTACAGGCTGGTAATAACATCATGCGCTTTCACGATGGCATGGCCTGGCTGGCACAGATTGGACTGTTCCTGGTGCTGGGTCTGTTGGTGCGGCCATCGGAGCTGGTGGGGCATGCTGGTCAGGCTTTGTTTGTTGCGGTGGTGTTGATGTTTATTGCCCGGCCAACAGCTGTGTTGTTATGTCTGAGACCCTTTCAGCTGCCCTGGCGTGAGCAGTTGTTCATTGCCTGGGTGGGGCTGCGCGGAGCTGTGCCTATTGTGTTGGCCTTGTTCCCGTTGTTGGCCAACCTTGAACATGCGCGGGAGTTTTTCAATACAGCATTTTTTGTTGTTCTTGTGTCGCTGGTGGTGCAGGGTTGGTCCATGGCTCCGCTGGCGCGCAAGTTAGGTCTGGATATTCCATCGGCCAAAATTGGTTCGGAGCATGTCGGGCTGGCGATAGCTGGTCAACCGGATTTTGAGCTTGCGGTGTATGAGGTGGCAGCACACACTCCTGTTGCAGGACGTGAGTTGTCGACGCTGCCCTTGCCGTCGGGTAGTCGGCTGGCTGGTTTAGTGCGTGGTGGCGAGCCGCTGGATCTGCAAAATGCAGGTACGGCGTGCGTGGGAGACTTTGTTTGTATCCTGGCTTTTCGTCAGGTCATCCCGCAATTGGAACGGCTGTTTATTCCCGGCAGCCTGCAGACAGAATCAGCGGAGCGCAGATTTTTTGGTGAATTTGTCGTCGGGCGAGGCGCAGCTGGAGGATATGGCCTTGGTATATGGCGTTGATATCCCGGTTGAATACAACGGCAAGTCATTGGCGCAGCTGTTTAGTGAACATTTCCATGGTCGTCAGGTGAGCGGTGATCGGCTGCCACTTGGTAGTATTGAGTTGGTGATCAAGGATATGCAGGGTGATCAGGTGATGAGTGTGGGCGTAAAACTGCCGGATTGAGTGAATAAGGTTTATGTGGCGATTGATTTTAGATTTATTGCAGGCGATGCGCGAAAGCACGCTGACCATTGTGCCTTTGGCTGTGGTGCTGCTGGGTTTTGCCTGGCTGTTGGGGACAGCGTTGCCTGCTTTCAGTGAGCTGCTGCTGGGGGCTGTGGTGTTGGTGGTGGGTCTGGCTTTGGTGGTCAAGGGTCTGGAGCTTACCTTGTTTCCTCTGGCCGAAGGGATTGCATATGACTTTGTCAGTAAGGGCAGTTTGTATTGGCTATTGTTGTTTGTCTTTACCTTAGGGTTTGGTGCCACGATTGCTGAGCCAGCACTGGCTGCGGTGGCAGTGCAGGTTGCCCAAACAGCGCTGGCAGAGGGACAGATTTTGGCAGGAGAGGTGAGCAGCTTTAGCTGGGGCCTGCGCCTGGCCACTGCGCTGGGGATTGCACTCGGCGGGATGTTGGGCATTATTCGTATTTTGCGTGGTTGGCCTTTGCCTTTATTGTTGTTGCTGTTGTTGCTGCCCTTGTCAGCACTGGTCATGTTGGCGCCGCCCTTGTTCAGCAAGCTGGCCTTTGATATGGGGATCTCGGCAATGTCTACCCTGGCTGTGCCGGTGATAGTGGCTTTGGGCATCGGCTTGGCTGGTAGCCTGGCGCAGCGTTCTCCACTTGTTGATGGTTTTGGCATGGTGTCTTTGGCCTTGTTGTTGCCGCCCCTGTGCGTCTTGCTGTGGGGATGTTTTTGGTAATGGTGAAAGCGGGCAAGATATTGCTTTCGGTGGTTGGTGACTTATTGCCGATTGTGGTGGTGCTGGCGATATTTCAGGGTTTGGTGCTGCGTCGTCCAGTGCGCCGCCCCATGCAGATCGCGATTGGCCTGATCTTGCTGATCGCTGGTCTGGCGCTGGTATTGCATGGCTTGGAAAATACAGTTTTTCCGTTGGGGCGGGTGGTGGCCGAGGGGCTGGCAGCCGGTTTAGGCGAGGCCACGCCTGGTCGTGTTTTCTGGCTCTATCTGTTTATCGGTGCACTGGGTTTTGCCGCTGCCCTTGCCGAGCCGGTGTTGACTGCTGTGGTCCATCGCGCTACGCAATTGTCAAGTGGCGCCATCCGGCCTTGGGGCTTACGGTTGGCAGTAGCTACAGGGATCGGTCTGGGGGCTTGTCTTGGGCTGTTGCGCATGATGCTTGATTGGCCTTTGTTTCCCGTGCTGCTGGTATTGTTTGTAGTGCTGTATTTGCAGGCGCAGGTAACGCCGCGCATGATCGTCAACCTGGCGTTGGATGCTGGGGTGGTAACGATTTCAACGGTAACGGCGCCCTTGCTGGTGGCTGTGGGGATTGGTGTGGCTACGCAGCTGGATGGCGGTAGCGCTACTGATGGTTTTGGTTTGTTGGCGGTAACAGCGGCGGGACCGGCAGTGACGGTAATGGGGTATGCGCAATTGGCCGCTTGGCGCGGGCAGTATTCGAGATAAGGAGAGAGTTTATGCATTTCAAGCTATTGATTGTACTGGTCGAGGATGACAAGACTGATGCCGTGATCAAGGCAGCACGTGAGTCGGGCGCTACTGGTGCGACGGTGGTCAGTCAGGCGCGTGGCGAGGGTGCCAAGCAGCCGCGTACATTTTTTGGCCTGTCGGTGGAGATGCAAAGAGACATGGTGCTGTTTCTTGTAGAGGAACATCTGGCGCGTAAGATCCTGGAAAAGATCGCCGAGGTGGGGCAGCTGGATGATACGCCAGGCACGGGGATAGCCTTCCAGCTCGATGTGGAGGATGCGGTGGGCGTGGCCAGACAAGTACAGAAATTGACACCAGTAGTGGAGGAACAGTTATGAGTGAGCAAAAGCTTGTGCGGGTGCGCGAGGTGATGAATAGCAGCTTTGAGATCATTGATGGCATGGCCTCGATCAGCGATGCGCTGGCCTTGATGTGCAAAAGTGGGGCGAAGTGCTTGATTGTCGATAAGCGACACGAGGATGATGAGTACGGTCTGCTGTTGGTATCGGATATTGCTCGGCATGTGTTGGCCAAGGATCGTGCGCCAGGGCGTGTTAATGTCTATGAGATCTGTGCAAAGCCGGTGATTGCTGTCGATCCACAGATGGATATCCGTTATTGCGCACGGTTGTTTACACGTTTTGATTTGAGTCGCGCGCCGGTGATTGAAAATGGCAAGGTGATTGGTATTGTCAGTTTCAGCCATATGGTGCTGGGTGGATTGTGTCAGCTTTGATTGAGGGTGCCCTGTGAGCCTTGCGGTTGAGCAGTCAAGCGGTTTACTAACAACGGCACACTTTGTGCCATCACCAAATTGTGATGAGCGGCCTGCCGGTGTGTTGCCTGAGCTGATTGTTGTGCACGGTATTTCGCTGCCGCCCAATGAGTTTGGCGGGCCGTGGATCGAGGCCTTGTTTACCAATATGCTCGATCCGCTTGCACATCCTTATTTCCAGGCCATTCATCAGTTGCGGACATCTGCGCATTTGCTGATCCGGCGTGATGGTGAATTGTTGCAGTATGTGCCACTTCAACTGCGCGCCTGGCATGCTGGTGTTTCAGCGTATGCAGGGCGTGAGCGTTGCAATGATTTTTCCATTGGTATCGAGCTTGAGGGCAGTGATACTGTGCCGTATGAGACAGCTCAATATATAATGCTGGCCAAGGTGATCACGCTGCTGCGTACGGCCTATCCTTCGTTACGGCAAGCGCCGATCGTAGGGCATAGTGATATCGCGCCAGGGCGCAAAACTGATCCGGGCGTGTGTTTCGATTGGTTACATCTGCATGCATTATTGCAGGGACACCGCAGCAGTTGATCGCCTGATATGAGAAAGGAGAGTTAATTCGGCGGTTCAATAATATTTTTTATATTGTCGAACTATCCGCTGCATCACATTAGGCATGGAGTTGGCGTTTGTCCTGTTACACAGCGTATTTATGGCGCGGGACGGCCTATATCGAGGCACCTGTGTTAGTGCAGTCATTGCAGGTTTGTTTGATCGCCATGAAAACCTTGGAAGCGGTGATATCCATGGCATTTTTATAGGTAATACGATTGAGTCGATTCTGCATAGAGTTAAATGCGATATTCTCGCACTCAAACCGGCGCGCTTTGTCTCGCCGATAACATAGTATCTGGCAATACGAAATTTGAGGCTGGCCCCATGACCCTGCTCACTATCTTGCTTAGTCTGATTCTTGAACGTCTGTTCGGCTCAATGGCGGAGTTGCGCAGGTTTGGCTGGTTTGATTGGTTAGTGATGCAGCTAAGACAAAAACCTTGGGCCGATGGCTCGGCTGGTGTGGCGGTAGTGGTGTTGATCCCGTTGCTGCTGGTGTTTCTACTCGCTGCCATGCTGCAGGCACTTGGTGGTTTTTTCCTGTTTTTGTTTGCTTTGGTGGTGTTGCTTTACAGCTTTGGGCCTGGCGATCTGGAAGCTGAGGTAGAGGCATTTGTCGAGGCGCGCAGGCGAGGGGATGAAGAGGCCGCCATGCTGTATGCACGTGATCTGCTCGGTGATGACCCGGTTGATAATTCCGGCCAATTGACCAGATTAATGCTGGAGGCCAGTCTGGCAGAGGCCAATAACCGTTTCTTTGCAGTAGTGTTCTGGTTTGTTTTGCTTGGGCCTGTCGGTGCCTTGCTGTATCGGCTCGCTGCGATCCTGCATCGCCGTGAGATGGCGGATACTGCTGGCTTTAACCTGGCGGCACAACGCCTGTATCAAATTATGCTCTGGTTGCCGGCGCGTCTTGTCGCAGTGTCGTATGCTTTGAGTGGCAGCTTTGTTGATGCCATGCAGCAGTGGCATGAGCAAACGGGACACTGGCTGGAAGACAGCCACTTCGTGCTGGTGGCGACTGGTCTTGGTGCCTTGCGTTATCACCCTGCAGATAATGATGATGCGGTGCTGGATTTGGCGGAGGAAAATAGTTATATCCAGGAGGCCATGTCTTTAATTCGCCGTGCTGCGCTGCTCTGGCTGGTGGTGTTGGCTGTGGCCGTGGTCGCTGGTTTGGCTTGAGTTGTTATTCACTACGCAGCAAAAACATGAAACATCTCATACTTGGCGGCGCCCGTTCGGGCAAGAGCCGTTATGCAGAAAAATTGGCCAGGGAATCTGGCAAGTCCGTGGTGTATGTCGCCACGGCCGGGATTGGCGATGATGAGATGTGCGCGCGTATTAAGCATCATCGTGAGAGGCGTCCTTCAACTTGGCGTGTGGTGGAGGAGCCTTTGTCCTTGGCGCAGGTGTTGGCACAAGAATCCGCTACCGATCGCTGTTTATTAGTGGATTGTCTAACTCTTTGGCTGGCCAATCTATTGACTCAGACTGAACGACGCAAGAAAGATGAAATTACTGCCTTGCTGGATTTATTGCCGGGTTTAGCGGGTGATGTATTGCTGGTCAGCAATGAGGTCGGCTGGGGGATCGTGCCGGATAATCCATTGGCGCGACGTTTTCGCGATGAGGCAGGCCGGTTGCATCAACATGTGGCTGAGCTTGCTGATCGCGTTAGCTTGATTGTTGCAGGGCAGGCTTTGTTATTAAAGGACAGGATGTGAACATGTCTGATAGCTGGTTTTATCGTGCGGCAGCGGCCATTGATGAGGCGGCTGTCGCAATGGCGCAAAGGCGACAGGATGCGTTGACCAAGCCTGCTGGTTCTTTGGGTCGTTTAGAGGATTTGGCCGTTGAGCTAGCTGGTTTGCAGCGGCGAGGAAGGCCGCAGATCGAGCACGTGCATATCGTGGTCTTTGCCGCCGATCATGGCGTGGCCGCTGAGGGTGTGTCGGCATTTCCACAGGCGGTAACGGCGGAGATGGTGCGTAATTTTGCACGTGGCGGTGCGGCGATCAATGTGTTGGCGCGGACATTGGGGGCGGTGCTTGAGGTCGTTGATGTAGGTACGGTTATCGAACTGGAAAAACTGCCGGGTGTAGTAAGTCAGCGCGTCGGCAAGGGCAGTGTGAATTTCTGCAAAAAACCGGCAATGACAGACGAGCAATTGCAGCTTGCTTTATCTGCCGGACGCGAGGCAGTAGAACGTGCTTGCGTCGCCAACATGGATTTATTTATAGGTGGCGAGATGGGCATTGCCAATACCACGTCGGCCACGGCAGTGAGTAGTGCGGCACTGCAAATAGATCCGGCTTTAGTGGCCGGTGCTGGCACTGGGCTGGATGCTGCCGGTATTGGGCACAAAAGCGCGGTGGTGCGACGTGCCCTGGCCTTGCATCGTGATGCGTTGAAAAATCCGCTTGATATCCTGCGTTGCCTGGGGGGGTTTGAGATCGCAGCGTTGACTGGTGCTTATATTGCCGCTGCACAAGCCGGTGTGCCGATATTGGTGGATGGCTTCATTAGCACGACTGCAGCACTGATGGCGGTGCAGATCAATCCAGCCGTGCGGCCATGGTTGTTGTTTTCCCATCAATCGGCAGAGCGTGGTCATGGCCGCCTGCTGGCGGAATTGGAAGCACATCCATTGCTGGGTCTGGGCATGTGTTTGGGTGAGGGTAGTGGTGCGGCAATAGCGGTGCCGCTGTTGCAGATGGCCTGCCGTCTGCATGATGAAATGGCGACATTTGCAGAGGCTGAAGTGAGCCATTCAGGTGTCTGAATTATTGCCGTCAAACTATTTTTTACAGGCAATAAGATTTTATGAGTCCTCCGAATAACTATCTGTTTAGGTTAAAAACCTGCTCTTAATACTCATTTACCAACTGTGAATTGCGCCTTCACTAATACAGTTCAGAGGTTGCTTAGCTATGAATGTTTTTGTAGAAGCTTCCCTTGCGGACGACACCATTTGCTGGGAATTTCAATGATACATAATCAAACCCAAACTATTGTTGATTTGATTCGTCATGGCGAGCCGGTGGGTGGGCCTAGGTATCGCGGTCAGCTTGATGATCCGTTGAGCGAGAAGGGTTTGCGGCAGATGCGTGAAGCGGTTGCCGACCATCATCCATGGCAGGCCGTAGTGAGTTCACCATTGCGGCGTTGCGCGGCCTTTGCCGAGGAATTGGCGGCAAGCCATGGCTTGCCCTTGCAACTGGATGAGCGGCTGATGGAGATTGGTTTTGGCGCCTGGGAAGGCCGCACTGCGGCAGAGCTGATGGCCGAGGATGCCGAGCAGATATTAAAGTTTTGGCGCGCACCACTTGAATATACGCCACCTGGTGCAGAGAGCTTGCTGGCCTTTCGTGAACGGGTGATCGCTGCCTGGCATGATTTGCTGCATGAATATAATGGACAGCATGTTTTACTGGTCGGCCATGCTGGCATGATACGCATGATTATCTGTGAGGTGTTGTCGATGCCAGTGGATAAAATATTTAGACTGCAAGTGGATAATGCTGCTATTAGCCGAGTGCGCATCTATGGCACTGGTGAAGATGCCTTGCCACAATTGCTGTTTCTTGCAGGCCAGTTGCCAAACTGAATTATCAACATGCAAACCTTGTTGATCGCCCTGCAATTTCTTACTCGCTTTCCCGTCCGTCTGGACGGGGTGCCAACAGCCGAGGAGATTGGTCGCTCGCTATTGACCTATCCGCTGGTCGGCGCGCTGCTTGGTCTGATTCTGGTCTTGTTTGATTATCTGTTTGGCACACACGATCCCTGGCTGGAAGCCGCATTGCTACTTGTCATCTGGGTGTCGATGACCGGTGCGTTGCATCTTGATGGTCTGGCCGATAGTGCCGATGCCTGGTTGGGTGGGCGCGGTGATCGGCAACGCAGCTTGTCGATCATGAAAGATCCACGCAGTGGCCCTGCCGCTGTTGCAGTAATTGTGTTGGTGTTGCTGATCAAGTTTGCTGCGTTGACAGTCTTGCTGCGCGCCGAGTTGTGGCAGGCATTGTTGCTGGCACCTATCCTGGGTCGTGCATCTTTGATTTGGTTGTTTTTGACCACACCGTATGTGCGCGAAAAAGGTCTGGGGCGTGAGCTGGCGGATCATTTGCCGCGTGTGCCTGCCTGGTGGGTGCTGGGCCTGATTTTATTTGGCTTGTTGCTGTTATTCGGTTGGCAGGGATTGCGCCTGTGCTTGATCCTGTGGCTGCTTTGCTGGGCATTGCGCTGGTTGATGATGAAGACCATCAATGGCACGACGGGTGATACCGCTGGTGCAATGCTTGAGCTTGTTGAAGCCGCCTGTCTGCTGATACTGGCCTGGTAAAAGCCTGACAAAGCCCTAATTAAAGCATACTATTTTCTTCAAGTCTGGAAGTTCTTTGATGCCTAAGACGATTTATTTGCAGGATTACACGCCTTTCCCGTTTCATGTTGCGAGCATGGATCTGCACTTTGATTTGGGGCCGGCGCATACGCGTGTACGGGCAGTGTCGCAGTGGCAGCGCCGCGACAAGGGTCAGTTATGCCTGGATGGTCAGGATTTGGAGTTGGCGACAATCCGCCTCGATGGACGCGAGCTGGGGAGCGATGAATATATACGTGACTCTGATTCACTGATCATTAAGCAGGTGCCGGATCAATTTGTGCTGGATGTTGAGACCATCATCAATCCTACTGCCAATACGGCGCTGGAGGGGCTGTATGTTTCCGGGGGAAATTTTTGTACGCAGTGCGAGGCAGAAGGTTTTCGCAAGATCACTTATTTTTCGGACAGACCAGATGTAATGACGGTGTACACCACTACGCTGGTTGCCGAGCAGGCCAGCTGTCCGGTCTTGCTGTCAAATGGCAACCGGATAGATGCAGGCGTGCTGGATGATGGCAGACATTATGCAAGCTGGCATGATCCATTCCCTAAGCCCAGTTATCTGTTTGCCCTGGTGGCAGGTGATCTTGCTTGTGTGAAGGATAGTTTTACTACCTGTAGTGGGCGTGAGGTGGCACTGGAGTTATATGTACGTAGCTATGATCTAGACAAGACTACGCATGCGATGGACTCATTGAAACGAGCGATGGCCTGGGATGAGCAGGCCTATGGGCGCGAGTATGATCTTGATATCTACATGATAGTTGCAGTGTCTGACTTCAATATGGGCGCAATGGAAAACAAAGGCTTGAATGTCTTCAATTCACGCTATGTATTGGCCAGCCCGGAGACGGCAACAGATGCAGATTATATTGCCATCGAAAGTGTTATCGGCCATGAGTATTTTCATAACTGGTCGGGCAACCGTGTTACTTGCCGTGATTGGTTCCAGCTTTCGCTTAAAGAGGGCTTTACGGTACTGCGCGATCAACAGTTCACTAGCGCAATGCAGGGCAGCGCCGTGCCACGCATCGACAATGTGCGTATGTTGCGTGAGCACCAGTTTCCTGAAGATGCCGGCCCACTGGCACATCCAGTGCGGCCACAGAGCTATCAGGAGATTAATAACTTTTACACCATGACTGTGTATGAAAAAGGTGCCGAGGTAGTGCGTATGCTGCACACTTTGCTGGGGGCAGAATTGTTTCGGCAGGGCACAGATTTATATTTTAACCGGCACGATGGTCAGGCCGTGACTACAGATGATTTTGTGCAGGCAATGGCCGATGTGTCTGGTCGTGACTTGCGTCAATTCAAACGCTGGTATGAGCAGGCAGGTACGCCACGCGTACGCGTACAACGTCACTTCGATCCGCAGAGTAAAACCTATACCTTGAGCTTGCAACAAAGTTGTGCTGCCACAGCTGGCCAGGCTGAAAAATTACCCTTCCATATTCCATTGCGTGCGGCCTTGCTGGATAGTACAGGCAAGTCCATGCCGCTGCGATTTGCCCATGAAGCTGCAACAGCTGAAACAGGGCGCGTGCTGGAGCTGACCGAGGCTGAACAGAGTTTTGTTTTTGTTGATCTGGCTGAGGAGCCTGTGCCTTCCTTGTTGCGTGATTTTTCCGCGCCAATCAAGCTGGAGTTTGATTTGGCCGATAATGAGTTGGCTTTTCTCATGGCGCATGATGAGGATCAGTTCAATCGATGGGAGGCAGGTCAACAATTGGCCTTGCGTATCTTGCTGCGGGCAATAAATGACGCACCACAAACTGCGGCACAGATCCTGGATGAGAATTTTTCCGCTGCGTTTGCGCGCATGCTTGATGACAGCACACTTGAGCCGGCCTTTATTGCCGAAGCGTTGAGTCTGCCCTCAGAGGAATATATTGCTGGGTTTTTACCTGCAGTAGTTCCACTTGCAATTCATCAGGCCAGACAATCGCTACGTCTTGCACTGACGCAAGCCCAGCGAACCCAATTGCAGGATTGTTACCATAAACTGGCTGCCACCGAGCCTTATCGTTTAGATGCCGCTGCGATGGGCAAGCGTCGTCTGCGCAATCTCTGTCTTGACTATCTGTTGGAGCTGGATGATGCCGAGTTGCGCACACAAGCCGTGCGGCAGTTTTACGAGGCCGATAATATGACCGATGTACAGGCGGCGCTTACTTCGCTGGTGCACCGTGGTGCGCCCGAAAGCGAGGCAGTGTTGGCAGAATTTCGCCAGCGTTGGCAGTCCGATCAGTTGGTGATGGACAAGTGGTTTGCAATTCAGGCCACAGCTCCGCTGGTGGACAGCTTGAGCAGGGTAAAACAACTGGCGGCTAGTGCTGATTTCAATCTCAAAAATCCAAATCGTGTACGCAGCTTGATTGGCGCATTCAGTGCGCGTAATACAGTTGGATTTCATGCCATTGACGGCTCTGGTTATGCCTGGTTGAGCGATTATGTAATTGAGCTGAACAGCATAAATCCGCAGATTGCTGCACGGCTGCTCACGCCGCTGACACGTTGGCGCCGCTATGACACGACACGCCAGAACTTGATACGCGCGCAGTTGCAACGCATCGCGGACTTGCCGGATCTGTCGCGTGATTTGGTCGAGGTAGTAGAAAAGAGTATGTGAAATGACCAGGCCATTAATATTGATACGCAACTTTGCCTATAGCAGACCTTATCTTTTTCTCGTCCTGCTTGCTGTGCTGGGCTTTGCTTTTCATTATGGCTGGCAGGCGATGGATACCGAACAGCGCGATAAGCTTGGACGCACTTTGCTGGTTCAGGCTGCCGAGGATGGTGACATGGCAGCGGTGCAGCGGCTGTTGAGTAAAGGCGCGGTGATCGATGCCTGTGATGATTGTGATTGGACGGCGATGATGAAGGCATCGCTGAATGACCATACGGAAATTGTTGAGTTGTTGCTCGATCATGGAGCGGAGATCAATGCCAAAGACAAGGGAGGTTATACGGCCTTAATGGTCGCGAGCATGAATGGGTTTGCCAACACCATACGCTTGTTGATTTCGCGCGGGGCCGAGCTGGATGTACAGGATCAGGGTATGGGCTGGAGCGCTTTGATTTGGGCCGCCAAGGAAGGTGAGTTTGAGGTGGTAAAGCAGTTACTCGCTGCAGGTGCAAAAACAGAGCTACGCGATATGGAAGGCATGAGCGCACTGGATTGGGCGCGACGCGAAAACCACGCGGAGATAGTTGAGCTGCTACAGACCAGTTCACAGGATGAGTTGAGCGTAGCGGTGCCCAGCGAGCAAATTTTCTCATCCACTTCCCCGACGCTACTGCAACAAAATCCTGTCGGGTAAGCAGGGCGTTCATGACGGTAGGATTCTGTTGCGCCTCATCCGTAATGCAATATATGGATTATGGCAACTGCTTCATGGTTGGGCTTTTGTGCGTTTGATACGCACCTGTTCGATCTGGGTACAAAGCTGCTGCGCACCTTCCAGGATGCGTGGGCCGTGGCGTTGCAGGATATCGGGTGGGATGAAATAAAGATTGTCGTTTTGTACGGCTGGTAGTTGTGGCCAATGTCGCCATTCATCCAGCCACTCAGGACGGTTTTCATCCATGCCACTGACAACGATCATTTCCACTGCACTTTGCAGGACGGCTTCCAGTGAGATGACGGGGGAGATGGTTCGCAGCGAGGCAAACTCGTTTGCACCGCCACACAAACTGATAACCTTGCCGATCAGGTGTTGGTCGTTGACGGTCATCAGGGGTTGATGCCAGACCTGGTAGAACAGCGAGACTGGTGATCGTTTGCTGTAGCGTTCTCTGAGTGTTTTGAGTGTTGCGCGGAAATTATTTGCCGCCACCCCAGCTTGTTTTTCAGTGCCGCCCAGATAGCCAAATTTTTCCATGCTGTCGGCGATATTATCCAGCTCTTGCGGGTCGTTGATATACAGCTGGAAACCTAGTCTCCGCAGGCTGTCGAGTTGGGCCGGATGATTACCTTCATGCCAGCCGATGATGAGGTCGGGCCTGGATGCTGCGATGCGTTCAATATCCAGATTATTGTAAGTTCCGATCCGGGGAATGTCCTTGGCCTGCGGCGGGTAGTCGCTATAACTCACTGCGCCGATTACACGCTCACCAAGTCCGGCGGCAAACAGCAGTTCAGTGATATGTGGCGCAAGACTGATAATGCGCTGTGCTGGTTTGGCGAGTTTTATGGTGTGACCAAGATCATCGCTGAGCTCAAGTGGTGAGGCTATTGCAGCTGGTTGTGCCGCTGCGCCAAGTAGCAAGATGACGCAGAGTAATATTCTCTCCCATGCATGATATGTGTTTGATGAACTTGAATGCAGCAGTGGTTTGCAATCTCCCCCCTCCTTGGTCCTTCCGCGCAAGGTGAGATGAAATAGTAGGGGAGAGCTTGCTTGTGTTATGAATCGCATATTCATTGCCGGTAGTTGATGCCTGCGAATATGGTGCGTCCTGCGGTGTGGTAGTCGCGTACTTCTTGATAGGATTTGTCGAGCAAGTTGTCGATGCGAGCTTCGATGTGCCAGTTCTTATCAAGCTTATAACGTAGCATTGTATTGAGCACAGCATAGCCGCCGATCTTCTGGCTGTTGGCTTCATCGTGATAGCGTTTGCCGCTGATGAGCCAGTCGAGCTGGCTGTGCAGTCGATTGTATTGATGACCGACAGAAAAACGTGCTGTTTCACGCGCGCGGTAAATCAGGCGTTTATCGGTCTTGTTATCTCGTGCATCGGTAAGATTTAGGGTGAGTCCCAGCTGCCAGTTTCCTTGCTTGTGGCCTATATCAAATTCAAGTCCATTGATACGCGCGCGGTTGACGTTATCCGGCAGCCAGTAGCCGCTGGCGTCAGGTGTCCAGGCGATCAGATCCTTGATGCTGGTGTGGTAGGCACGCAATTGCCAGTGACCGCTGGCAAATGAGTCTTGCAGACCCAGCTCGCTGCTGGCTGAGCTTTCTGCTTGCAGATCAGGATTGCCCATAAATGGGTAATACAGGTCATTGAAGCTTGGTGCCTTGTAGGCTGTGCCATGACTGGCGCTCAGGCGCATGCCGTTGCTCAGGCGATAGCCCCAGGCGAGATTGCCGGTGATGTGTCTGCCATAGGTGTTGTTGTCATCATGGCGCAGGCCAAGCTGCCAGTTATGCCGCCCCTGTTCCAGTTGTCCCTGGGCTAAGAATGCAGTGTTTTTACGTTGCTCACGACTATAGCTTGTAGTCGTGTAGATGCGCTCCTGTTGATGTTCCGCACCCAGAGTGGTCAAGAGCCTGGCCGTTAGTTGTATGTCATGTTGCCAGCTGATCTGTTTGCGGCGTGTGTTGAATTTATCGCCGGTTATGTCGTCGATATAGTTTTGTGATTCATCGCGACTTTCACTCACACTCAAATGGCTTTGCCAAATTTCACTCAAGGCAATGTCCCAATGCGTGCTGATGATCTGTTGCTTGGTATCGTCGGTATGTCGGCGTGGATCGTACAGATTATCGTAATGGTTGTTGCCTGCGCTGTGCAGCAGACTCAAGCCCAGGCTGTGGTCGTTGGTAAATTGATGATCCACTCGCGCATGGACTGCGCTGTTTTGATAGCCGTTACGGTCAGTTTGTGCCCCTTCCAGACTATGAAATCCATGGGTAGTGAAACGGCTGGCATCAAGTGCATAATTTGTTTGTCCCTGCGCGGCGCTGAAGCCGACGTTGGCACGCCGGGTATTGTGGCTGCCGCTACCAATACCGGCATGTAGCTCAGGCTGGCCTTGAGCACGACGGGTAAAGATCTGGATCACGCCGCCGATGGCATCGGCACCATAAAGGCTGGAAGCCGGACCGCGCACGATTTCAATACGCTCAATTGATGCCAGTGGCAGATGCCCCAGGCTTGTGCCGCCCGTGGTGGCTGAGCCAATGCGCACGCCATCAATTAGCACGACCACATGACTGGAGTTGGTGCCGCGCAGGTGGATGCCGCTGACCTTGCCATAGCCACCGCTATTGGTCAGTTGCACGCCAGGCAGGCCGGCAAAAAGTTCGTGTAGATTACGTGCCTGGCTACGGCTTATCGTCTCGCGATCGATTACGCTCACGGCAGCCAGTGTGGCATCGACACTTTGTGCTGTGCGTGTGGCAGTAATGATTATAGGTGCAAGATTTTCGTCGGCTAGACTGGAGCAGGATATGCCGCTGGCGATCAAGGCCACGGTCAGATATGTTTTGGTTTGCATGGTATTCCTCTCGTGCTCACCCGCACGTGTTGCCTAAGGATGAAACCAGTGCAGGCATGGGGCAGAGAGAGGAGATTATCCAAGCTCAGTAGGCCGCCCGCCGCAGCACTGGTGTGTTGGCTTCAGGTCGGTCTCCGGGCTTGCAGTGTGGGATGGGTATCCCCGGGTGGGCCGCCTTCCCATGTCTTGCGACACAGTGGCATAAAGCCCGCCCTCACCGCCTACCGTTGCGGGGGCAGCGCCGGAATTGCAGACCTGACAGGTCTGCGCACCGGCTTCTCGTTTAATTCCCGTGGATGGCTATCCTTGGGAACACCTGAAACGTGGAGGTACTATACGGTTGCACAGCAGTCATGGTCAAGTTGGCAAGGAGTTTGGTGGATTACTTTCTCTTAAGCCCTTATCTCGCAAGTGGGGGCGGGACTTTTTGCCAGGGCGGTGTATTGTCTTAATGTTGGCCTGGCGTATGAAGACCAGCATTAAGACACAGCATTGGGCACAGTTTGATTTGCAGGGTCTCGTATCCCGGCCAAACCTGCGTAGACTGTGTTATTGGCAGGTGTAGTCGGTATACCCTGTGGGGTTCTAAGGAAGCGCTGAATAATTACCTGCGTTGTCAGGGCGGTGTTAAAAAACGACTCAAAATGCTCATTTACTACGTGTAAACTGCGCTTTTTCGCCGTTTTTTGCCTAGCCCTGTCTGCCTCGCCAACATTATTCAGTGCTTCCCTAATTATCTGGATTATCTGCATGCTTCGTTTTGGCCTGTTTTTGTTTTTATTTTTGCCCGTGCTGGCCTGGGGAGCGTTGTTGGTCGAGCTGCAGATTGAAGGCGTTGAGGGCGAGCTGCACAAGAATGTTTTGCAGTCGCTGAGTCTGGCAGCAGAGCTGAAGCATCCCATGCTGGATGCGCGCCGTCTGCAGGTACTGCAGCAAAGGGCGCTGGGCGAGATCCGTAGTGCATTGCGACCATTTGGTTATTACCAGCCAAAAGTACAGATGAGCCTGATCGAACAGGATGGTCATTGGCGTGCGCACTATCAGATAGATCAAGGTCCACCAGTACGGGTAAGCGAGCTGGATTTGCAGTTGGCAGGTGAGGCATCCAGTGATCCGGAGTTTTTGCGCTGGCGGGAGGAATTTCCGCTGCAGCTTGGTGATGTGTTGCTGCATAGTGCGTATGAGGATGGCAAGCGCAAGTTGCTGGATTTGGCACATGATCGTGGCTATTTTGAGGCGCGTCTGCTGGAGCATGTGCTGGAGGTGACAGTCGCGCAAAACAGTGTGCGAGTAGCTTTGCACCTGGACAGTGGGCCACGTTATTTGTTTGGCAAGATCAATTTCTCTGCAGTGGCGCTGAATAAGGATTTATTGCACAGCTATATGAAGTTCAAGCCAGGTGAGCCATACGATACGGAGCTCCTGTTTGAGTTGCAACGCGCACTGGCCGATAGTGACTATTTTGAGTTTATCGAGGTACATGCAGGCGAGGAAACAGCAGCCAATGGACTGGTGCCGATTGAGGTGAAGCTGCGTCTGCGGCCTCCTACACGCTATACCTTTGGTATTGGTTATGGCACGGATACAGGGCCGCGTATTGGTATTGGTCTGGAGCGACGGCGGGTGAATATGGCCGGCCATCGTCTTAATATCGAGAGTAGTTTATCTGAAATTCAGAAACGTCTGCGCGGTGTTTATCGCATTCCCTTGTTGCGCCATCCCAATGCCGATTTCATTTCCTTCAGTGGTGGCTGGGAGGAAGAAAATCTAGACACCAGCTACCGCGAGACGCTGACCGCTGGGGCTGGTTTTACCATGTTGTTGGGACGCTGGCAGCGTACCTATGCGCTAACCTGGCAGAAGGAGCGTTTTCATGTAGCAGATCAACGCAACTCTACCACCATGGTGTTGCCCAGTTGGAGTTTGCAGCGTATCGAGGCCGATGATCGCATGTTTCCACATAAGGGCTGGCGGCTGGGTCTTGAGCTGCGTGGCGCAAGTGAAGCGCTGGGTTCTGATGTCAGTCTGTTGCAGGGGTTGGTGCGCGCTAAGGCGGTCTATCCGCTACTGGGCGGGCGCTTTATTACACGCGCTGACTTTGGTGCAAGCAAGACCCCTGACTTCGAACGCATCCCTGCCTCGTTACGCTTTTTTGCCGGTGGTGATAATTCGGTGCGTGGCTATGGTTATAAAACTCTCGGCCCGGTCAATGCAGAGGGCAAAGTGGTCGGCGGGCGCAATCTGTTGGTCGCCTCCGGCGAGTATGAATACTACTTTGGCCCCATGTTTGGTGCTGCGGTATTTTATGATGCGGGCAATGCCTTTAACAGCAGTGAATATAATCTTAAGCATGGAGCTGGCACGGGCTTGCGCTGGCGTTTGCCCTTTGGTGTGGTACGTCTGGATGTGGCTAGACCGATCAAGGAGCACAAGTTCAATTGGCGCTTGCATATAACCATCGGACCGGATCTGTGAGCAACTGGCAGCGATTTGCCCGGCTGGCATGGGCGCCGCTGCTGGTATTGCTGCTTAGTGTGTTTATAGTCTGGTTGTTGGCCAGTGAAGCCGGGCTGCGTTGGGCATGGCAGCGGGCCACGCTCATGCTGGATGGGCAGTTGACAGCATCGCAGCTAAGCGGTCGCTTGCTGGGGCCCTTGGCGATCAGTGATCTGCAATTGCAGCAGGGCGGGGTGAAGCTCAATATTCACGAATTGTCGCTGGACTGGCAAGCCAGCCAATTGCTACGCGGCCGCTTGGAGTTTGCTGATTTGCAGCTGCAAGGCGTGGAGATTGCCATAGCTGCGGACAAGGATGGCCAAGCAGCCACTACACTCCCTACTGAATTGATCTTGCCGCTTGGCCTGGTAATAAAAGGTGCCGAGATACAGGACATACGCCTGCTTATAGCTGGGCAGGCACCGATAGTCGTCGACAGGTTGTTACTGGATGGGCAGTGGCAAGCTCATGTTCTGCAGTTGATGCAGCTGGCGCTGTACAGCTCCTGGGGAACAGTCTCGCTGCAAGGTGAACTTGGCACAGGGGCAGGAAAGGAATCTGATCTGACAGCGCAGTGGGCGCTCACTTTATTACCTGAGCAGTTGGCTATGGCGATTGACGAGCCTGTGCCGCTAAGTGGTCAGGCCCATATCAGCGGCGTGTTTCAGCGGCCGCGCCTTCGTCTGGATTTGCAGGAGCCAAGCCTTTTGCATGCCAATGGCGAGCTGGCCTGGCAGGAAGCGCCATTGCGCTGGCAGTTGGAATTTAGCTTGCCGGATGTTGATCCCTCCTTGTTGCAGAGCAGCTGGCCACAATTAAAACTTGCCAGCAAGGGACATTTATTGGGCACAGGTTTAGCTATCAAGGCTGAACTGTCAGGCTCGCTGGAACAAGCGCAAGCTGGGCTTTGGGGTTTTAGTGGGCGGGCGGTATATGAAGATGCTGCGCTTAAGCTGGCTGATTGGCGTCTGCAGGCACCAGCAGATGGGGGCGAGATCACGCTGCAGGCTAATTGGCCTTTTACTGATCAACAGGCGCAGCTGGCACTGCAATGGCAGGCCTTGAGCCATCAGTTATTGGCAGGTTGGCGCAGTGATGGCCAGTTGGAGCTGACTGGCAGGCCAGAGTCCTATAGTGGCCAGCTGTCTCTGACAGCGGAAGATGATTCATTGCCTGCAGTAGAAGTAAACACTCACTTTAGCGGTGACCTGAAAAGTGTGGCATTGGCTGATATCAACGCCCGCTGGATGGCTGGTGTATTGACTGGCGCAGCGGCGCTGGCCTGGCAAGATGGCTTGGATTGGCATGGTGATGTGCAGCTCAAGGGGCTGGCGCTGGCCCAATTGGATAGGCGTTTACCTGCTGCTCTCGCAGGGACATTGAAAGTAAGTGGTCACTTGCAAGATAGATTACAGATCAATCTGCAAGAGCTGAGCTTGCGTAGTGGCCGCGCCCGGTTCAAGGCTAAGGGTGAGCTGGGAGATGTAAGCTCCCTGCATTGGCAACTCTCTGCCGATGATCTGGCTGAGCTATGGTCGGAGGCTGGTGGCGAGGCAAGGCTAGACGGTCAGTTAGCTGGCTCATTGTTGAGCCCGCGTCAGCAATTACAAGGAAAGATTGAGCAATTTAAATGGATGGAATTGGCCTTGACGCAACTGAAATTGCAGGGCGATGTGGATTTAGCAGGCGTCGAACCATGGCAGCTGGATGTGCAGCTTGCTGACCTGGGTTATCAGGGACATACATTAGACAGCATCAGAGTGCAGCTGCAAGGTGAGGCGGAAAACCACACCTTGAACCTGTCCATGCAGGGCATGGAGAGTAAGTTGGCTGTAGTCGCACAAGGACATTGGCAGGCAGGGCAGTGGCGGGCAGAATTGCAGCGCGGCCAACTTAGCTTACCTGAGCTGGGTGATTGGCAGGCGGCAAGCAGTCAACTGGTCTGGAGCCAGGCAGCTAGTAATTTACAGCCTTGGTGTTGGCGTGGGCAGGGCGAATTTTGTCTGAGTTTGACGAGTGAGGAGAATAGTTGGCAGGCCAGTGTCGCTGTATCTGATCTGCCACTTCGCCTATTACAGAATTGGTTGCCACGCAGTGGTGTGTCGGTTGATGGTCATTTAGGCGGCGTGGTGGTGGCATCCGGCGAGGCGGCTCAGGTGCACGAGATGATTGTGCGTTTGGGAGCGGCGGATACGCAACTGCAATACCGCTTGCCGGAGGAGGTGGTCAAGACTGAGCTGACTACTTTGCAGTTGTATGTTGATGGTGATGATGCAGGTTTGCGCTCACGTTTGCTGGTTGTGGGTGATGGTGGGCAAGCTGAGCTGAATATCAAGCTGCCTAAATGGTTGCCAGGGCAGCCGTTGGCAGATGAACAGATCCTGCAGGGCCAGCTTGAGCTGTCGGCAGACCAGCTGGTCTGGCTGAGTTATCTGGAGCCTAACCTGTTACAGCCTGCCGGTCGCCTGCATGCCAGTGTGCAATTGCTGGGCACAATTGTTGAGCCTGTCCTGCGTGGTGAGCTAGGCCTGTCCGATGGTGATGTATTGATCCCGGCGGCAGGTATTCATTTGCGCGGTATCGAGCTGCAGGGTCTCTCCAGTGATGGGCGTAGCCTGTCACTGCAAGGCAAAATGATGTCCGGTTCAGGCAATCTGCTGCTCGATGGTCAACTGCTGGCTGAGCAATTGGATCAGTGGCGCGTGGAGATGAGCTTGCGTGGAGAGAATTTTGAGTTGGTGCGACGGGCACAGGCACGCGCCCTGGTCTCGCCGGATTTGCAGATCACTGTGCAGACTGGTGGCCTGGAACAGCGTGGTCTGGCCGGGAAGATCGATGTCAGTGGCCAGCTTGT
This sequence comes from Thiohalomonadaceae bacterium, assembly GCA_041678005.1. Lineage (GTDB taxonomy): Bacteria > Pseudomonadota > Gammaproteobacteria > Thiohalomonadales > Thiohalomonadaceae > Sulfurivermis. The sequence goes on along the minus strand of JBAYOW010000011.1, from coordinate 11,142 downwards.
TGTGCCACAGGCCGATATCAATTTGCCGCGTCTATCGACAACAGTGAGCACATCTGCCGATGAGCTCATACTCGATGCCGAGGAAGATGAGGCATCGCCTGGTCGTTGGCAGCTTGGTCTTGATCTGAGCTTTATTGCCGGTGAGCGAGTGCATCTGGAGGGTTATGGTTTTTCTGGTCGCCTGGCCGGCGAGATCAAGGCACGTGGGCAGAGCCTGGAGCTTGTTCGTGCCCAGGGTGAGATGAATGTGCATGACGGTCGTTATGAGGCCTATGGGCAGAATCTGCGTATTCAACACGGTCGTCTACTTTTTGTTGATAGTCCACTGGATAATCCAGGACTTGATGTGCGCGCTGTGCGAGGCTTGCCAGAGCAGGCACAGATTGTCGGTGTGGAAGTCAGCGGCCGACTGAAGACTCCACGCCTGCGCTTGTTCTCCGAGCCGTTATTGGAGGAAAGCGAAGCCTTGGCCTGGCTGGTGTTGGGGCGGCCGCTCAATACTGCTTCCGGTAATGATTCGGATGCCCTGTATCGTGCCGCATTTATGCTGGGAGGTGGGCGGGCAGCGCGTGGTATCGCCCTGCAGTTTGGCCTTGATGAAGTCAGTATGGAACAAGGTGTCAGTGGTGAAGAAGCGGCGTTGGTATTGGGTAAATATCTTTCGCCACGCCTTTACTTACAGTATGCGGTAGGTTTGTGGGAGGCTGGCAACCAGCTGCGCCTGCGTTACAAACTCGGCGCTAACTGGAACCTGAGCGTGGAGCAGGGCAGAGAGCAAAGCGGTGCCGATCTGCAATATGTCATCGAGCGCTGAGACAATTTTGGTTTACTTACTAACGCAAAAAAGGAGTGAAAGTCTAGAAAAACCTTGACTATTTGACTGTTTATACCCATAAGTTAGAGTAATACATTAAGAATCCACCTCGGATTTTTATCAGAATATTGTGTACTTATGGGTGAAGATTATGTCTACAGCGTTGCTTGAGTCCACACAGCCTCGAGTGCAGCCGGACAGAGAGCCTGTCTCTTTGCGTCGTATTTTAGTGATTAATGCTAAAGGTGGTTGCGGCAAGACCACTATAGCAACCAATCTCACCAGTTATTACGCACGTCAGGGGCTGCGCACGGTGCTCGTAGACCACGATCCACAGGGATCTTCATTGCAGTGGTTGTCGCAGCGCAGCAAGGAGCTCAAGGAAATATACGGAATATCAGTGCATCGCGCTGTGGTCTCTGGTGTGACGCGTTCATTTCTTTTGCGTATTCCAGTAGGGACTGAACGTGTCATCATGGACGCTCCGGCCGGGGCACATGGACACCAACTCATCGAGCTGATTCGTGATGTCGATACTATCTTGATTCCGGTCTTGCCTTCACCAATTGATATTCATGCCGCTTCCCGTTTTATTCAGGATTTATTGCTGGTCGCCAAGGTAAGGGCGCGGAATATTCGCATAGGCGTGGTTGCCAATCGTGTGCGTGAAAATACGCGGGTTTATCAATCTCTGGAACGATTTCTTAACTCACTAAACATTCCTTTTGTTGCACGTCTCCGCGATACGCAAAATTATGTCCGTGCTGCGGAGGCGGGGATAGGCATACACGACATCAGACGTCTGGGGGCACACCAGGATCAACGCCATTGGGAGGCGCTGATCCATTGGCTGGAGCATGCTTGAAGTTTAGCTCTCATTCACTGCACCATCATGTGTTTAGCGACGGCCAGGGCCGCGTGTGTTTGGTCTGTCCTGCATGTGTCGTTGCTGGTGAGCAGTAAACTCCTCGGCACTGATTGTGCCATCACCATCTGTATCAATGTCCTTGAACTCTTCCATGTTTTCCAGGCCACGCATTTGCCTCCCTTCACCGGCTCGCTCGGCAATGCGTCGGTTGCGGGCATCGATAAATTCCTGTTCAGTGATAAGGCCATCACCATCTGCATCGAATTCAGCAAAGTTAGGCGGTGTGGCGTGCATCGGCGGTGGGCGCTGGGCAGCGGCAGGTGCAGCGAGGCATAGCAGGGCGAGAATGAGGGGAATGGTCTGTTTCATGAGCTTGGCTCCGTGGATTGGCTGGTTAGTGCACTTGAAATATAGGCCAGATCTGCCAGTAACGCCATAAATACGGGTCTTCACCAGATCTAGTGGGTGGTTTAGCGGCATAGGGCGCAGTAACCATAAAGGCGGGGTTTCCAAGAACCCCTCTCCTTCAAGGATGGCTGGGGTAAAAGCCCGTAGAGCAAAGCATTTTTTAATGTCATCCGTGCTCGCTTCTGCCGCCTTAACAACACGTGGTTGTTCCAAAGCTACAACTCTAGCTAGACAAAATCACGGCATATTCTACCCACACATATTGGTGAAGGCTAATTTATTCAGGGTTTCTAAAAATGCTGCCATGGTAGATATTTGTCTTGATTGTTCAGGCATTGACTATGATAGATGTTATATGCCTGGATGAAATTTTGAACCATCATAGAATACGCAAAGATTCACCGGAGCGAGAGATATGGGCGTCGCTAAAGATGGATCGAGAAACTTTCAGGAGCAACAATGGCTGGAAGAGATAATCTGCCACAACAAATACCAATCCAGGATGTAGAGTTATGTTGACACGCAGCAAAAATTTTATCCTGCACGGATTATGGGAAACAGGTGACAGGAGTTCCTTGCGCTATAAATTTTATGCTGTGTTACGGCTGTTATGGGCGACAGGGCAGGAGTTGGCAGGTGGCCAGCTGACTTTGCGTGCAATGAGTCTGGTATATACCACCTTGCTGTCATTGGTGCCCTTGCTGGCTGTGAGCTTTTCGGTACTCAAGGCCTTTGGTGTGCACAACCAGATCGAGCCTTTATTGCTTACCTACCTTGAACCATTGGGCTCGCGTGGTGAAGAAATCGTCCTGCACATCCTTGGCTTCGTCGACAATATGAAGGTTGGTGTGCTCGGCTCGTTAGGCGTCGCCATGCTGTTATATACAGTGGTCGCATTGACGCAGAAAGTGGAGGCAGCCTTTAACTATGTCTGGCGTGTCTCGCGCACCCGCAGCCTGCCTCGACGTTTCTCAGATTATCTGAGCGTGATCATGGTGGGGCCGGTATTGGTGTTTACTGCCATAGGTATAACGGCAACCTTAATGAGTTCGAGCTTGGCGCAGACCATGCTGGGTGTTCCAGCTGTTGGTCACCTGGTGGCGCTGGCCGGGAAATTCATTCCATTTGTGCTCATCATCACGGCCTTTGTGTTTGTTTATATGTTTGTGCCCAATACCAAGGTCAGGTTTCGTTCGGCCCTGGTTGGTGCAATGGTTAGCGGGGTTTTATGGCAAAGCTCTGGTTATGTGTTTGCTGCCTTTGTCGCCGGTTCAAATAAATATACAGCGGTGTATTCCGGCTTTGCCATTTTAATGTTTTTTATGATTTGGCTTTATCTCAGTTGGTTCATCCTGCTGATCGGTGCGCAGCTCAGTTATTACCATCAGCATCCACAACAACTAAGACCTGGACGCGAAGAATTTCATTTTAGTGCCCGCCTTAAGGAGCAGGCCGGCCTTGCCCTGCTTTATCTGATTGTCGCGGCCTTTTACCAGGGGCGGCAGCGCTGGACTCAGGATGAGTTGATAGAGCATCTGGGGCTGCCTGGCAATATCGTTAGCGAGTTGTTGACGCCATTGGAGCGCGCCGGGTTATTGGTGGCTACTGCCGAGGACAATCCTGGCTATATGCCAGCGCGAGATCCGGCGCAGATATTGATCAGTGAAGCATTGGATGTGTTGCGCCAGGCCGAGGAAGCCAAGCATGAAGTTCATTCACCGGCGCTCGATGTTGCCGTGGTCAAGGAAATAGGTTTGCAGTTGCGGCAGGCGCGCGATGCGGCCCTTGCCGGCAGGAGTTTGAAGGATTTAATGCAGGCCGATAATGCTCAATCAGTAGAGTAAATTAACGCGCGGCTGTGCCTGTGATGGTCGCTATTGTAGTTGTTGCTTGTGCAGTATCTTTTCCAGTGCACGCGCGGCGGCAAAAAAACCGAAGGTAGCGGTAACGAAGCTGGCGGAACCATAGCCGAAGCGACAGTCTAGCGAGACGCCATGGATACCTGGTTTTGTATGGCTGACGCTGCCGTCGGCTTGTGGGTAGAGTTGTTGCTGGCTGGAAAATACGCACTCCACGCCAAAGCGTTTGCCAGCAGAGGGAAAACCACAATCACTGCGTAGCTGGGCGCGTACCTTGGCGGCCAGTGCGTCATTATAGGTCTTGCTGAGATCACTGATCTGAATCTTGCCGGGGTCGGTAAGACCTCCGGCGCCTCCAGTCATGATGATGGGGATTTTGTTGCGGCGGCAGTGATTAATCAGAGCCGACTTGAACTTGATGCTGTCGATGGCATCTATGACATAGTCATAGCCGCACTGCTTGCCAATATATTCACCCATGGTTTGCAGGGTAAGAAAGTCATCTATAGCATGCACGCAACAGGCTGGATTGATGTCGTGAATGCGCTCGGTCATGGCCTTGATTTTGGAATGGCCCAGGGTGGATTCCAGGGTATGCACCTGTCGGTTGATGTTGGACAGGGCGATGGTGTCGTTGTCGATCAGGGTCAGGTGGCCAACACCTGTCCGTGCCAGTGCTTCTGCCGCCCAGGAGCCAACGCCGCCTATGCCGACTATGCAGATATGCAGTTGGCTGATCAATTGGCTGGACTGGTGGCCATAGAGTCGGGCAATGGCGGCAAAACGGTTGTCTGTGGTCATAATAAAAATTTTGCTCTAGGGTTTTATGGCAATGCTCTGGCTGAAACATTTACATGTTAGCTGTGTTGTGCTCTCGGCATGTGGTTTTGCCTTGCGTGGCTGGTGGCGTTTGACCGCACCGCAGCGTCTGCGCCAGCGTTGGGTGCGTACAGTGCCACATATGGTCGACAGCACCTTGTTTTTCAGTGGCCTGGCATTGCTGTGGCTTTATCGTTGGTGGCCACAGGATCAGCCTTGGCTGATGGCCAAGATGATTGCCTTGCTGGTCTATATTCTGCTTGGCGCAGTGGCTTTGCGCCAAGGCAGGTTATGGCAGATAGCGGCAGCGATGGCGGTGTTTGCCTATATTGTTTCAGTCGCATTGACCCGTACTCCTTTAGCCTGGCTATCTTGAAACCAGCCTGCTCTGCAGGCTATTGTATAGCTATCTGCTCAAGGATAGCCGTAGGCGTTGAGTAGTCGTTTGGTACTTGTTGCTACAAGTGCTTCCTGAATCTTATCTCCAGCAAGGCTTATAGATGGATTTTATAGTGCTTGGCCAGTTTATCGGTGGCCTTGGTTTATTCCTGCTCGGCATGCGCCTGATGATCGACGGCCTGAAACTGGCTGCGGGCCCTGCCTTGCGCCATATTCTGGGACGCTGGACCAGCACGCCGATGCGTGGTGTATTTGCCGGCATATTGATCACTTCCATCGTGCAGTCTTCTGGTGCGGTGACAGTGTCAATCATAGGCTTTGCCAATGCCGGTCTGCTCTCCCTGGTGCAAAGCATAGGCGTGATCTATGGCGCCAATGTTGGCACCACCTCAACGAGCTGGTTGATAGCCATGCTTGGTTTCAAGATCAATCTAAATGCCCTGGCCTTGCCTATTATTGGCTTGGGTGTTGCTTTGCGTTTGACTGGCAGCCAGACGCGGCGGGCGGCAGTAGGGGATACCCTGGTTGGTTTTGGTTTGTTTTTCCTCGGTATTGATATGTTGAAAAGCACCTTTGAAGGCATGCAGGATGGCCTGGATCTGGCTGGTCTTGGCAGCGGCGGCATGGATACCTTGCTGCTTTTTCTCGGCATAGGTTTTTTGCTTACCGTGTTGATGCAGTCTTCCAGTGCTTCGATTGCCTTGATACTTACCGCAACAATGGGCGGGATGCTGCCGCTGGCAGTGGCGGCAGCGGGAATTATCGGTGCTAACGTCGGCACTACTTCGACGGCAGTAATGGCCGCCATAGGTGCTACTCCCAGCGCCAAGCGAGTGGCTGCCGCGCATGTGTTATTCAATGTGCTGGAAGCGATTATTGCCTTGCTGCTTTTGCCATTGATGCTCAAGCTGGTAGAGTCGGCCGCCCACATCCTGGCGCTGGATGACAGTCCGGCGCTGATCCTGGCCTTGTTTCATACCGTCTCGAAAATTCTGGTTGTGGGCTTGATCTGGCCTCTGACACCCAAACTGGTAAGTTTTCTTGGGCGTCGTTTCCGCAGCACTGAAGAGGAGCGCGGCAAGCCGCGCTATCTGGATAAAAACGTGCTGGCTACGCCCTCGCTGGCGATGGACGCGATGGCATTGGAACTGGCCCGTATTGGTGGCATAGCGCGTGAGCTTGCCCAGGTGATCCTGCTGGCGGGGCGTAAGGTGCCGGCAGCGATAATTGCAGCAGATAAATATGCCATTAACAGTCTGATCGAGGCGGTGGGGCATTTTACCGTGCAGATGCAGCGCGGCACGCTGCCGGTGGAGTTCGATCAATCACTGCCGAAAGCTCTGGGCGTGGCGCGTTATTTTCTTTCAGTGGCCGATATCGCAGAACAGTCTGCGCATGTCCAGGAGGGGGTGGGTGTATTGCTCGATGAGCCATTATTGAGCGAGATATCTTTTTTTCGTGATGATGCGCTGGAGTTGTTGAACATTGCCGACCCACAGGCCGATGATTATGTGGTTGAGGAAGTGGATCGCCGATTGGCGGCGATGGAAGATTCCTACCATTCACTCAAGCGACATTTACTGCGTGCTGGCAGTGAGGGTCGTGTGCGTACCGAACAGATGGTTGCCTTGCTGGAACTTTATAGCGGTATGCGTCGCTTGTTGCAGCAGGTAGTTAAGGGTGGTCGTGCATTACATGAACTGTTGGGACTGGCTGCTTCTGTCAAACAAGAAAAGACTGAGCCGGAGTCAGCCCCGGCCCTTAAAGAGGCATGAAGACTTGTTGGCCAGTTGTTGTTTGTGTCGCTGTTATTGGATGGCCATAAAGTCGTGACAGGTTGTCGTTTGTGAATAGTTCTTTGGCCGGCCCAGCCAGCCAATTGCCACCAGTAAACAAAAGCAGGGCATGATCACAATAGCGAGCAGCTAAGTTGATATCGTGCAGACTCAACAACAGACCGTGTTTGCCACTATCTGCCAGCCCACGCAAGTGTTGCAGGACGGCAATTTGATGGCGCAGATCAAGGTGATTGCTTGGCTCGTCCAGCAACAGCAAGGCTGGTGCCTGCACCAACAGGGTTGCCAGTGCCAGTCGTCGACGCTCACCGCCAGATAATGTCTGGCACAGACGATCGGCGTAATCCTGCAAATCCATCTGTGCCAGTGCACTGCGTGCCAGTTGCTCATCGTCCGGACCTTCAGCCTGCCAACGACTAAGATGCGGATGGCGGCCAGTCAGTGCGGTCTCCAATACTGTAGATGGGAAGTTGTCCTTGCTCACCTGTGGCAACAGACCAAGTCGTTGTGCAACGACACGGCGCGGCATGCGTGCCAAGGCATGGCCTTCCAGCCATAAACTTCCACCTTGGGCAGGGCATAGTCCGGCGATGGTGTGCAGCAAGGTGGTCTTGCCTACGCCATTGGGACCAAGAAGTACCCAGCATTGGCCAGGCTCGATGACGAAATTCAGATTGTGCAGCAAGCTTCGTTGCCCAATACCAACATCTAGTTCGGTGACGCGCAGTAATTCCATCAGTGACGGCTCTCGCGCTGTAATAAATATAGGAATATTGGCGCGCCAATGAGGGCGGTAAGCACGCCTACCGGCAGTTGTTGCGGGGCAATAAGACTGCGTGCCAGAGTATCAGCCAGCATAAGCAGACTGCCACCAAGCAGTGCGCTGGCCGGTAGCAGGCGGCGGTGATCAGAGCCGAGCACAAGGCGCAGCATGTGCGGCACGATGAGGCCCACAAAGCCAACGCTGCCTGCGGTGGTTACTGCTGTGGCGGTGAGCAGCGAGGCGGCGAAGTAGATCAGTAGGCGCAGGCGATGAACTTGTACTCCCAGGCTGCCAGCTGTGATTTCACCACGCGCCAGCAGGTTCAGATCGCGGCCAAAAGGTAATAATAAAATTAAGCTCAACAGCAAAATAACAAGCGGCAAATCCCAGGCTGAACTCTGGGATAGATCACCCATCAGCCAGAACAGCATGCCGCGCAAATGATGTTCGGCGGCAATGGCCAACAGAAAACTGATCAACGCGCCCCATAGTGCCGCCACGACCACACCAGTTAGCAACAGACGCGCCGGAGTCCAGCTGCCTGCGCTGTGTGCCAGGCCAAACACCAGCAGCATGGAACCAAGTGCGCCAAGTAGTGCGCTGCCGTTGAGCCACCAACCGGTCATACCGGCAAGCATGGCGAGCAATGTGGCCACCGCAGCGCCACCGGAAACCCCGAGGATATAAGGATCGGCAAGTGGATTACGTAATAACACCTGTAACAGTGCACCGGCGACAGCCAGCAGACCACCAACAGCAAAGGCTGCCAGCAGACGCGGCAGACGCAATTGCATAAGGATGTCATGTTGCGTTGAGCTACTGTCCCGGAGTGCGTTCCAGGTTTCGCCTAGCGACAGGCTCACGCTGCCCGTGGTCAAGCCAATGAAGAAGCTGGCCACAGTCAGCAGCAATAGCAGAATGATGAGCCAGTAGAAGGAAGGGCGTGACATTGTTAGCCATAGTTGTGCTGGTTGTGTTCATCTTGTGCCAGCGGCATTGGCCGCTCGCCCTGGCGCAGGGTGATGATATTCCAGCCCTTGGCCTCGGCATGGCTGCGCAAGGTGTCGTCTGGGTCAACTGCCACGGGGTTATCGACCTGTTCCAGCAAAGGCAGATCATTGTGAGAATCGCTGTAGAACCAGGCACCGGCCAGGTTGTGGCCAGATTCATTCAGCCAGAGTTGCAGCCGTTTTACCTTGCCATGCTGAAAGGTCGGTATGCCGGTTATTTCACCTGTATATTGGCCGTGCAGTATCTCAGGCTCAACGGCCAGCAGATGCTCTACGCCAAAGGCGGTGGCGATGGGGCCGGTGATGAAATTATTGGTCGCGGTGATGATCATCGGCAGATGCCCCTGACTACGGTGCCAGTCGAGCAGGTAATGTGCTGCCGGTAGCAGCAGGGGCTGGATTTTCTCTGCCATGTATTGGCGATGCCATGCCGCCAGCGTGGGTGGGTCACGGCCAATCAGTGGGCTCAGGGCAAAACGCTGGTAGGCGCGAATGTCCAGCGTGCCAGCCAGATATTCCTCGTAGAAGCGATTGTTTTCCCGGTCATGGTGTTTACCATCGACTATGCCTTGCTCGATCAAAAAGCGCCCCCACAGGTAATCGCTGTCGCCGCCGAGCAGTGTATTATCCAAATCAAAGATTGCCAGGGTCATGAAGCAGTCTCGTCTTGCCTATGGGAAAGCTATTCTAGCTTACATGTGTTGGCTTTGTTTTGTGGACGCAGATTTGCGTCAATGCCTTGCTTGTGGAAAAATCTTCATAATAGTAAGACCAAGGCGGTATGGCTGTGATTGATACAGAGGGTTTTCGCGCAAATGTTGGCATTATCCTGAGCAATCAGGCGGGGCAGCTATTGTGGGCGCGTCGCTATGGTCAGGGTGGCTGGCAGTTTCCCCAGGGTGGTATAAAGGTACATGAGAGTGCCGAGGAAGCCCTGTACCGCGAATTGCTGGAAGAGGTCGGTCTGACTGCCAAGGATGTCGATATCCTGGGTGCTACGCGTGGCTGGCTGCGTTATCGTTTGCCCAAGCACCTGATACGTCATTATAGCAAGCCTGTATGTATTGGCCAGAAACAGCGCTGGTTTTTGTTGCGCCTGCTTGCTGATGATGGTCGTGTGCAGCTGGATCGTTTTTCACCACAGGAGTTCGACAAATGGTGCTGGGTATCTTACTGGCGGCCACTGGAAGAGATAGTGTTCTTCAAACGGCGGGTATATGAGCGGGCTCTTATTGAGCTGGCTCCCTTGCTTGGAGAGGCGGTTGGGGAGCAGCCACCCATCCGTAAGTTCAGGACAAAATAACAGGCTAATCCAAGGTTTCCCCGCTCCTGCAACGGGATTAATCCTTTTCTTTATCAGGCAGGTCTCTTGCCATAACCAGGACATTTCATGCTGCAAACATTGCGCCGCATTATCCAGGAGGTAAATACCGCCAGGGATCTGCAAGAGGCCTTGCGCATCATCGTACAGAACGTACAAAAAGAAGTCATAGTCGATGCTTGCACCATTTATCTGGCTAATAATAGCTCGCAAGAGCTGGTGTTGATGGAAACTGAGGGACTTAACCCGGAGGCTGTGGGCAAGGTTCGTTTACATTGGGATCAGGGTCTGGTCGGTTTGGTTGCAGAACGCGCCGAACCGGTAAACAAGGACAATGCCCCCAGCCACCCGCGCTATCTTTATTTTCCCGAGACGGGCGAGGAGCGCTACCCATCATTTCTTGGCGTGCCCATCATTCACCATCGCACTGTGCATGGCGTGCTGGTGGTGCAGTCACGTGCTAGCGTGCATTTTGATGAGGACACGGTCACCTTCCTGGTGACGATTGCTGCGCAGTTGGCTGGCGCTATCGCGCATGCCGAGGCCAGTGGTGATATCGACATCCTTTTACGCCAGGGGCAGGTGCCGGATTATCGCCCCTTGCAAGGCGTTTCTGGCGCACCTGGCGTTGCCATAGGCACCGTCGTGGTGATTAATGCATCCATCGATATCGAGTCAATTGCCGATGTGCAAGTGACAGATACATCTGCTGAGCTGAAGCAGTTTCGTGCGGCCGTGCGTGCCGTGCGTAAGGATATTGTCGGCATGCTCAAGCATTTGCAGGCGGCCATGCCTGCCACTGACAGCGCTTTGTTTGATGCCTATTTGTTGATGCTGAAGGAAGGCTCGCTGATCGATGATACGGTGAAAGGCATTAAGGCCGGCCGTTGGGCGGCCAGCGCCCTGCGCGATACAGTGCTGGAACATGTGCATCTTTTTGAGCAGATGGAGGATATCTATTTGCGCGAACGCGCCCAGGATATTCGCGATCTGGGGCGGCGTGTGCTTGAACATCTGCTCGGTGAGAGACAAAAGTTTGTTGAGTATCCACGCAACACGGTGCTGATAAGCAAAGAGGTGACAGC
>JBAYOW010000010.1:0-66618 GCA_041678005.1 Thiohalomonadaceae bacterium | reverse complement strand
TGAGACTCTGTGAGACGGCGAGAGACGATGGAAAAACTATAAATGCTTATAAATCAATAAGTAGAGCAGCGTAACGGCATGAGTTCATTAGGAAAAAACGAGCAACATACCCCAATGATGCAGCAATACCTGCGCATCAAGGCCGAATACCCGCATGTTTTACTGTTTTACCGCATGGGCGATTTCTATGAGTTGTTTTATGACGATGCCCGGCGAGCCGCACAATTACTGGATATTACCCTTACCACCCGTGGCCAGTCTGCCGGTGCACCAATCCCCATGGCAGGTGTGCCCTACCATGCCGCTGAAGGCTATTTGGCGCGGCTGCTCAAGCTGGGTGAGTCGGTCGCCATTTGTGAGCAGATCGGCGATCCAGCCACCAGCAAAGGACCAGTTGAGCGCAAGGTGGTGCGCATCATTACACCCGGCACAGTTACCGACGAGGCGCTGCTGGAAGCGCAACACGACAATCTTTTATGCGGTCTGCAACAGCAAGGTGAGAGCTGGGGCCTGGCTACACTCGATTTGGCCTCCGGTCGCTTCGTCGTGATGGAATTAGAAGGCCGTGAGGCCGTGCTCGGTGAACTGGAGCGGCTGTGTCCGGCAGAGTTGTTGCTGCCTGAAAATATGACTGATGAGGCATGGCTGGAGTGGCGTGGTTTGCAATACTTGCCTCCCTGGCACTTCGCGCCTGACAGCGGCAGGCGTCTGCTGTGCCAACAATTTGGTACGCAAGACCTGGCAGGCTTTGGTTGTGCACACCTGTCTACTGCTCTAGGTGCGGCTGGTGCCGTCTTGCATTACGCCCAGGAGACCCAGCATGCAGCCCTGCCACATTTGCGCGGTCTGTCAGTGGAACGACATGATGATGCCGTGCTGCTTGATGCCACCAGCCGCCGTAATCTTGAACTGGAACATGCCTTGGGCGAGCAGACCGAACACACCCTGATTGCCATACTCGACCACACCATTACGCCGATGGGCAGTCGCTTGCTGCGCCGCTGGCTACATCGGCCATTGCGTGATCAACAAGTACTCATCTCTCGCCAACAAGCCATTACAAGCCTTATAGCAGGACGACATGGGGAAAAACTGCGTGAGCTGTTACGCGGCATCGGCGATAGTGAGCGCGTACTTAGCCGTATCGCCCTGCGTTCAGCCCGTCCACGCGACCTGGTGCAGTTACGCACCACCCTTGGTCGCCTGCCCGATCTACAGACACAACTCAATGTCCTGCCTGAGCCACGGCTGAGCCAGCTGGCCACAGCATGTCGTGCCCAACCGGCACTACATGATTTACTACAACGCGCCATCATCGATGCACCTCCCCTGTTGATCCGCGATGGCGGCGTGATTGCCAGTGCTTATGATCAGGAACTCGACGAACTGCGTGGGCTGCGCGAAAACGCCGGCCAGTTTCTCCTTGAGCTGGAGGCACGCGAGCGTGAGCGCAGCGGCATCGGCACTCTCAAGGTCGGCTATAACAGGGTGCACGGCTATTACCTGGAGGTCAGCCGCAGTCAAAGTGAAAACGTGCCCGATGATTACATCCGCCGGCAAACACTAAAAGGTGCCGAGCGCTACATTACCGAAGAACTGAAGGCCTTTGAAGATAAGGCGCTATCGGCTGCTGAACGTGCGCTGGCCAGAGAAAAATATCTCTACAACGAACTGCTGGATATACTCGCTAACGAGCTGACAAACATGCAACTCATGGCCTCGACCCTGGCTGAAATAGATGTTTTGTGCAATCTCGCCGAACGCGCTGACACCCTGCAATGGGTACAGCCCACGCTCAGCCAGGAGCCGGGCATACATATCGAAGCAGGCCGCCATCCGGTAGTGGAATATTACCGCCAATCGCCGTTTGTGCCCAACGACATCCAGCTTGATGATACACGCCACATGCTGATCATCACCGGCCCGAACATGGGCGGAAAATCTACCTATATGCGCCAAACTGCCCTGATCGTCCTGCTTGCGCATATCGGCAGTCACGTGCCAGCCGATCGCGCCACCATCGGCCCTGTCGATCGTATCTTCACCCGCATCGGTGCCGCCGATGACATTGCCTCAGGCCGCTCGACCTTCATGGTGGAAATGAGCGAGACAGCCAACATCTTGCATAATGCCAGCGCACAAAGCCTGATACTCATGGACGAAATCGGCCGTGGTACCAGCACCTTTGACGGCCTCTCGCTGGCCTGTGCTGTGGCCCATGATCTGGCCACCCGTCTGCGTGCCTATACCTTGTTTGCCACCCATTATTTTGAGCTCACCAGCCTGCCCGAACAAATCTCAGGTATCGTCAACGTCCACCTCGATGCCATCGAGCATGACGACAACATCATCTTCTTGCATGCGGTCAAAGAAGGCCCCGCCAGTCAAAGCTACGGCCTTCAAGTGGCACAACTGGCCGGCGTGCCACGCCCAGTTATCGAAGCTGCACGCAACAAACTATATGAACTGGAAAACCAGCTTATCCCTACAGACAACAGTGGCCACGTAAACCAGCAAATGCGCTTGAGGCTGTCGCCCACCAAGCCGCCAGCGCTGAGCGCACTGGAACAGCTCGATCCAGATCAGCTCAGCCCGCGCGCAGCACTGGAACATATCTACCGGCTAAAAAAACTCCTGACTGGAGATCCTCAACAATGACTTTTGCTGCGCGGTGCACGCCCTGCAAAAGTATCTAAACCCCAAAAGCCACGGCAAAAGCAGTCTTTCTCCCCTAAGCGGGTGAGAGGCTTTTCCAACTCATGTATAGCTATCTCGCAGACGCGAGATTCATGCCATATTGGATAAGGCTTTTAGTGATAAGGCTTTTAGTGTCAAGGCTTTTAGTTGCTACTTGATGCGGCATTCGATATAGTGCGCCGGCCTCCATTTGGAGGTTTGACGACCAATTAATTCATGGATATCCCTTGTAGTCGCTCACCGAGCGAAAACAGACAATCAGCGGTAACTCTGCCACTCGGCAACCTCATGTGATCCGGGTTTGAACCCGATTCTCGCTCACCTGGCTGCCTGTTTTGGTAGCGCCCGGAGGTGAAGCGTGGAAAACGATAATCTCACCATTGTTGTACGTAAATTACTCGCCCTGCGCGACACGGCGCAGCTGCGCGCATTGCTTGAAGAAACCCACCCTGCCGATATCGCCAGCTGTATTTCGGCACTGGAAGGCAGCGATATCTGGCGCGTACTGTCCTCGCTGGAAACCGGTCTGCGCACCGAGGTTTTTGGCTATCTGCCGCCTGCCGAGCAGGTGCGTCTGGCAAATGCGTTAAATCGGCGCAACCTGGCGGAAATCTTCCGCCACATGTCTGCAGACGAACGCGCCTATCTATACAACCGTATGGAACCTGCCCAGCAAAGTGCCCTGCTCCCCGGTCTTGCCCAGGCAGAGCGCGATGACATCCGCAATCTGGCCAGTCAGGAGGAAGGCACCGCCGGGGCGATCATGACCTCCGACTATGCCACGCTGACGCCTTTACTGACGGCTTCGGAAGCCATTCAGTCGCTGCGTCGTGAGGCCCCCGACAAGGAAACTATTTATCAGGCTTATGTCATCGACGACCAGCGCCGACCGTTGGGCGTGGTCTCTTTGCGTGATCTGATTGTCGCGCCGTATGAGGCACGCGTCGCCGACCTGATGGTGGAGGATGTGATCTACAGCCGCGTCACCGGCAGTCAGGAAGACGTCGTACAAAAGATCAGTAAGTATGACCTGCTCGCCCTGCCCATCATCGATGACGAAGGTCGACTGGTAGGAATCGTCACCTATGACGATGCCATGGACGTCGCAGAAGAAGAGGCAACGGAAGATTTCCATCGCGTAGGTACGGTAGGTCCACTTGATGAAAGTGTCAGCAATGCCAGCATCGGACTGCTCTATCGCAAGCGCATTTTCTGGCTGCTGATGCTGGTCTTCGGCAACCTGCTCTCTGGGCTAGGCATTGCCCATTTTGAAGACACCATCACCGCCTATGTCGTGCTGGTCTTTTTCCTGCCACTACTCATCGCCTCTGGGGGCAATGCCGGTGCACAAACGGCGACCCTCATGGTGCGTGCGCTGGCCACTGGTGATGTGCAGGCGCGTGATTGGGGCCGGCTATTTAGTCGTGAACTTTTTGTCTCCTCCCTGCTCGGTCTGACCATGGCCGTGGCCATCTCCATGGTTGGCCTGATGAGAGGTGGTTGGGAAGTGGCGTTTGTTGTCGCCTTCACCATGGTATTGGTGGTACTTACCGGCAGTTTGATTGGCCTTGTGTTGCCATTTCTACTGAATAGTTTTCGACTCGATCCAGCCACCGCCAGTGTGCCGCTGGTTACCTCAATTGCTGATGTGGTTGGTGTATTGATCTATTTCTCTATGGCTACGCTTGTGTTGATGGGGTGAAATACCAATGATTAAGCAGGACGCAACGTTCGCTCTGTGGGCATAACAATCCATTACAAGCTATAGAGCTATGCATCAAAGCCACGCCCTTCACCGGCTTCTTCGTGCGTTACTCCTTCACGAATATGGTAGATGCGCTTAAAAGTCGGGATGATTTTTTCATCATGGGTGACGACGATGATGGCGGTCTCGTATTTCTGCGCCATGTCATTGAGGATGCGGATCACTGCCATGGCACGCTCAGAATCAAGTGGCGCGGTCGGCTCGTCAGCCAGGATCACTGGTGGTCGGTTGACCAGTCCACGGGCAATCGCCACACGCTGTTGTTCACCGCCAGACAGTTGTGATGGCATGGCCTTGGCGCGATGCTGCACATCTAGCGCCGTGAGCAACGTTAAAGCCCACTTGCGGGCCTCGTCATTCGGCACACCAGCCAGCATCGGCAATAGAGCCACATTATCGGTGACATCAAGAAAGGGAATCAGATATGGAGCCTGAAAGACAAAACCTATCTTGTCACGACGCAGCGCACGCAGATCGCGTACACGCCAGCCATTATCGAAGATCACCTCATCACCCAGGATCATGCGTCCGGCTGTCGGATCGATGACCGCACCCAGGGCTTTGAGCAAGGTGCTCTTGCCAGAGCCAGATGGCCCTATCAAGCCAACCACCTCGCCCGGGTCGACGTGCATATTCACATCGCGCAAGGCAAGCACAGATGTCTCGCCCTCGCCATAGCGTTTGGAAACTCCTTCGATACGGATACCCTTGCCGCTCATCTTTAGCCTCCTATCGCTTCGGCCGGATCGACCTTGAGCGCCATGCGTATCGCCACGAAGCTGGCAAGCACACAAATCACCAACACGGCAGCAAAACCCAGCATCGAATCAGTAGGCATCAGCAAGACATATTTGGGGAACATGGGCGCAGCAAAACTGGCAGTGATCTTGCCGACAATAAAACCTATCACACCGAGCACCAGGGACTGCTGCAGGATCATTGCCGCGATGGTGCGGTTACGCGTACCGATCAGTTTCAGTACAGCGATCTCGCGGATCTTGTCCATCGTCAAAGTATAGATAATAAAGGCAACAATAGCCGCGCTTACTATTGCCAGAATAACGAGAAACATAGATATCTGCCGCGCGGAGGTGGCGATCAGTTTGCCGATTAAAATCTCTTCCATTTGCATGCGGTCATATACCGTTAGCCGCTGCCAACGGCGAATCGGTTCGGCAACTTCCTCGGCGGTGAATTCAGGCCGAATACGCACTAACACAGCATTGACGGAATTGTTGCTGGTCTGCGTGGCAATCACAGCATCGAGCAGACCCGGCACGCCTGGACGATTAAAGACAGGATTGGCTTCGGTGCGGCGGCGCTGCATCAAGATGGCATCATTGTCCTTGAGGAACTGCGCCTCCTGTGCATCCTTGAGTGGAATGAAGACCATCGGATCGCCGCTGGAGGACACCATACGTCGAGTCAGTCCAACCACGGTATAGCGGTTGCGTCGAATTTTCAGCTCATCACCGATGGCAAAACCAGTCGCCAGATCAGCCACTGCTTCATAATGACTACTAGTGATCTGTCGCCCAGCAACCAGATATGGTGGCCAGCCTGGCATACCTGGTTCGCCTGCCGCAATGCCGACCACCATCGCGCGCACATCCTTCTCACCCAGGCCCACCTGCATGGTCAAATAGGTGATGTTGGCGGTTTCGGCCACACCTGGCATCACATGAATACTGCGCCAGAGGTCATCTGGAATACTGGATGATTCGGCGTATGGCCCCAAAGTGTCCTGCTGCACCACCCAAAGATCTGCACCACTATTATCGAGCAGCACCTTGCCATCATCCACCATGCCGCGATACACGCCAGCCATAATCAGTGTCACACCGATCAACAAACCCAGGCCTATACCGGTAAAGATGAATTTGCCCCAGGCATGCAGGATATCGCGGCCAGCGAGACTTATCATCGCGACAGCCCAACCAGGCTCTCGACAACATTCAGCCGGCTCTTACTGCTGAGCGCTTTCTCGCTATACACCACAATTTGATCACCAACCTCCAGGCCATCACTTACCTGCAACATACCGCCACTATCAAAACGACCCGGTACTATTGGTGTAAAAACCAGTTTACCGTCAGTCACTTTCCACACACCGCGTACACCGTTAACGGTGCGAATCGCGGCATTTGGTATTGTTGCAGCCGCAGGCAGTTCAGGCAGTTGTACAGTAACCTCGGCGAGCTCACCGACCGGTGGCAAGGGCATAGGCTGCGTAGCAAAAGCAATCTTCGCCAGAATTTCTTCGGTCACGGCATCGGCCAGCGGCTCAATCCGTAACACCTGTCCAGACAAGGGTTGACTGCGCCTTGAGCGCAGCACTATCCTGGCGGATAAATCTGCCGCCAAACCCTCGGCGCTATGCTGATCAAAACGAGCGTCGATCCATAAACTATCTGGATCGATCAACTCAACAACCGTCTGTCCAGACACCACCGTAGTGCCTGGATCGATATCGCGCGCCGCCACTAATCCAGCTACCGGTGCAACCAACTGAAGATTGTCTTGTTGCGCATGCAACACCTCCAACTCGGCACGCAAGCGAACCACATCTTCTCTTGCCGCAGTCAGCGTGGCCGCCGCCACCGCCCATTCCTGGCGACGAGTATCCAGCAGCTCCTCACTGACACTTTGTTCTGCTTTCAATTGCTCATAACGTCTGACTTGCGCCTCGGCAAAACCATGCTTGACCTCTGCCTGGCGCACCACAGCCTCACTGCTTTTGATTGCCGCATGCTGGGCAACAATACGCTCGGACAGATCGACCGGATCCATCTCACCCAGAATCTGCCCAGCCTCGATCAGATCACCGACGTGTACATCCAGCCACTTGAGACGCCCGGCAAAAGTGGGGCCTATTTTATAGGTATAACGCGCCTGCACCGTGCCGATCCCAGCCAGGGCAGGGGTGATCGCCTGCGAGTTCACTGTGACGACAGTGACCGCCACCGGTGCCAAAGGCCCAGAGCGCAGCGCGACATAAACAAACAAGAGCAGAATGGGCGTAACCACCGCGATCAATGCCAAGGTACGTCGTTGCAGTGCTGGCAAGCTCATTGCGCGCCTCCCAGACCACGGCGAAAAATGCTATACACACGCGGCGCATCACGGCGAACTTGCGCTGGGTCGCCAGCCAGCAAGGCCTGCATCACCAGACCCTGCAAAGTACCGATAAACAACACAATCGCTGCCTCTATATCCAGATCAGCAGCCAATTCTCCCTGCTCCTTGCCTGCTGTGAAAAGTCGCCGTAGACGCTCGCTGTAACTCTTAATTAAAGTCTGCGCCATCTTCTTTGGCAAACTCTCACCTGGCCGCTGCAATTCACCAAACAACATCCGTGGTGCACCTGGATGCTCGGCGACAAACTCACTATGGGTCAAGAAGATCGCCTCTAACGCCGCCGCAGGTGTTGCGGCCTTTTTTGCCGCCTTGTCCACTCGCGCCAGCAATCTTTTAGCCACCCAGGACATCACAGCCTCCAGGATGGCTTCTTTATTGGGGAAATGGCGAAACAACGCGCCTTGAGTCAGCCCCATGTGCTCGGCGATCGCAGTAGTTGTAATATCACTGGGATTCTGCTCGGCCGCCAGGCTAACCACCGCCGCCACCGTAGCCTCACGCCGCTCATCGGCAGGCAGATTCTTCGACCGTATCTTTGTTTTCATCATCAACCCCACAAAAGTAAGCAACCTATTACTATCTTACGCGAATAGAATTTGCCTATGCAAGTTTTTTAAAAACAGAAATACAGTGGGAGCATGAATATGCAGGAGAGCAGCCCACAGGCCGATAAGCGTCAATTGCAGTCAATAGCTTTAAGCTAATACTGTGCTAACAAGCTGCCAGCGTTGGTATGGAGCAAGATCAGCAACAGCACAAATACTGTCATAACGAGCAAGCGCATCCAGATGGACGAAGATACTGTTAGCAGATTCATCAGGCCATGCTTTCAATCCTGGCCCGCACATATCCGCGTTGCCGACAATACTGCAGCAGTTCATACAGCAAACGATTGGCCTGCAGGCGTTCATCACGCTGCATGCCCATGGCCTGGCGTGCGGCATAAGGTGGCGGGATGTTCGCGCAATTTTGATAGGCGACCACCTCCACCAGACGAGCGTCATGATAAATACGTAGCTTGAGGTGTAACGGTGGCGGTAAACCAGTCTCACCGGCTTGATTAGCAGATATCACCAGCTCTGATGTATATGGGCCAATCTCCTTCACTGTCACACGCAAGGCCTGCGGGCCATGGCCTAGCACGTAGTTGACCCCTGACCTTGGCTCAGGCAATAAGCAACGCAATCTTTGATAATTTTCCTCGAACAGCCACTGTGGATGTGGTCCTGCCAGACGGTCTACAAGTGGGTATTTCATACGTACAAAGATATTTCAGTTAGATTGCCAATCAGCAAGTCGTCCTCGTAGGCGCAAATACGCCTGACTCATAAGCTGGCTGACGCGCGACTCGGAGACCTCGATGATGGCACCGATTTCTTTAAGGTTAAGTTCTTGTTCGTAATACAGACTGAGAATCAGGCGCTCACGCTCTGGTAATTTATCTATGGCCTCAGCCAGGCATTTAGTAAAACGTTCCTGCTGTACAGCGCGCAAGGGTGCCGGTTCTTGCATGGATGATTCGTCAACAATACGTCCCTCATCCATGCCCATATCTTCAAAATTAGCCAATTGGCTGACACTGGCATCCAGCAGGATCTGGTGATATTCCTCCAGTGAGATGCCTAACTCAGCGACGATATCCTTATCAGCAGCTTCTCGTCCGCTAGCCATCTCAACACGCCGCGTGGCCTCGGCAATATCACGTGCGCGACGGTGTACCGACTTGGGTGCCCAATTATTGCGTCTTAATTCATCGAGCATGGCGCCGCGAATGCGGATCGAAGCATAGGTTTCCAGACTGGCCCCCTGACTTTCATCATAGTTACTAGCTGCATCAAGTAGCCCGATCATGCCTGCCTGGATCAAATCATCAACCATCACGCTGGAGGGCAGGCGAGCGATAAGATGATAGGCAATACGCTTGACCAGTGGCGCATAACGCGTCACCAGCTCATCATCACGATTCATTCCTTTGGATGTATACATACAGGCACTGTAAAGAGATTAATTGCCTGCGATTATGACACATGGAGAAGGCTAATAGTTTGCTGGGTAATTCATGAACCAGGATGAATAGCCTTTCCCCTCTCCCGCAAGCGGGAGAGGGGAGCTTTATTAATGTGGGGCGCATAACCAGCGGGCATTGCCGAATTTAGCTGATGCGCCTATTTCTTAGATATTTCCTGTGCTTGCTATATTTCCATCACGCATAGTAATCCACCACACCCAGCCCAGTGCCACTATCCAATAAAGTTTCACTACTCATGGTTTCTTCATCACCCATGGCCTGTGCATCGTGCTCTTGCTCACTATCTCCCCGACTGCCGGAAAAATCCCGCACTGTCTGGTCGTTTGCCTGTTGCTGCTGTTGCTGTGAGACATCAGACTGCGCCAGATCAAGCCCGCTATCCTGCAACATTTCACGCAGGCGGGGCATGGCTGATTCCAGCGCCTCACGGGTGATCGTGTGATGGGCAACAAAGTTGACCGTAGCCTGATCCTTGTTGACCGAGACATGTACCTCAATAGGCCCCAAGTGGCGTGGATTGAGCTGGATCTGCGCTTCCTTGATGCCTTGTCTGGCCATCCACACCACGCGCTCTGACATGGCCTGATCCCAACCTTCCTGACGCACGGATACCGGCACTGTCATGTTCTGTACAGTGGCCGCTGGAGCTATGGTGGCTGGTGTTGCGCTTGCTGCAGCGGCAGCTACCGCACTGGCAGAGGCAGGCAGCGGAGTATTTTGCACTGGCGGAGTTTCCTTGGCTGAGTTCAAAACTGCCATCCTGAACACCTCATTCAGACCTGCGCCCTGTGGCTTTTTGCCACCCTCACCCTGCGCCTCCATGTCTGCCGTCATAGACTGCAAGCTCTTGAGAAATGAGGCTCTGTTCTGCGCTGACTCATCAACTGAGGCCTCAGTCGATTTCAACTCAATATCTGTCGTATCGTCTGCCACGACCTGCTCACGCCCGTGATCATTTGCCAGTTTTCGCAGCCAATGCGGCAGTGCTTCTGCTGTATCCTCTTCAGGCTGCTCAAGTACCTCTGCCGCTGTCTGCGGCAAGGCAAACGGCAAAATATTGCCGTACTCATCGTCCTCGTCAAGCAACTCCTCGGCTTGCCTGGAGAGCCGTAATTCGTCCTCGGCAGGCAACTCTTCAGTTTGTCTGGAGAGCAGGAACTCATTTTCTGTGGTAGCCATGTTGGCTGCTGGTTCAGCTACCTCTTCGACAGCAGCCACTAAATTTTTTACCCCATCTATTTGTTCATCCGGCTTGCCAGACTCGCTTCCCTTGGTGTTATCTGTCTCCTCGGCTTTATCCTGCCTGGGGTTGTCGATCTTGGTGTCATTGGCTTTTTCAGCTGATTTTGGTGCCTGTTCAGCTGTACTCTTGCCTGTTCTATAGGTCTGTTGCGCGTCTGGCTTCTGTTGCTTGCTAACTTGCTGCATTTGCCCTTTTAAGGTATCGCCAAACAAACCAGCTTCTGCAGAAGCTTCATGATTCTGACGTCTGCTCACGCCATTTCCGCCACCGGAAGACGACAATAATTCTGCAAGTCCATTCTTGGCATTCAACATGTTTTTTCTCCACTGTACTGGCCTGTGCATAACAAGAATGCAATTAACATGCCATTAATATTCAAGGATATAACGTGCTACTCATCATGCAACAAGCGAGTCCGTGCTGCCTGCTGCGCCATTTCATCGGCGTCCTTCTGTTCACGTCGTCCCTGTTCATACTGTTCCTGTTCTTCATAGCGCTCTACCACCATACCCATGCTCTTGCTCTTGATATGGGTCTGTTGCCAGAGTTCATTTTTCTGAGCACAGAGCCGGGATGCGTTCTGCACCACTAGCTGCTGCTGTTCTATGGCTTGTTCCAGATTGGCCAGGAAACGGTGAAATTCCTGAAAATGGACAGCACTGATGCTGGCACTGCCTTGCGCCTGAAATGTCTGCAGGTATTCTTTCCGATATAAACACAGCTCAGCCAGACGATCTTTCTGCTCCTTTAATTGCCGCTGCGCCTTGCCCAATTCCCTGGCTGCATCTTCCTCGCGCATCTGAGTAATGCGCACTATTGGTTGCATGCGTTTAGCGCGGCTCATATCTCATCAACCTGCTTGCTGGCGCACCAAGCTACTGCTATCTGATAAGCCTTCGCTCATGACTGTTTCCAGATCTTCCAAGCTCTGTGCAAAGCCCAGTGGTTCATTTATGCCCTGCTGCAGAAACTTCACCAGACCCGGATAAAGTCTGATGGCCTCGTCGATCTGTGGACTGGTGCCTTTGACGTAGGCACCGACGCTGATCAAATCGCGGTTCTGCTGATAAGTCGAATAAATACGTTTGAATTGACGCGCCGACTGTTGATGGTCGATATCGGTGATCTCGGTCATGGCACGACTTATAGATGCCTCGATATCAATAGCTGGATAATGTCCTGCCTCTGCCAGGCGTCTGGTCAAGACCACATGACCATCAAGGATTGCACGCGCCGAATCAGCAATTGGATCCTGTTGGTCATCACCCTCGGTCAGCACAGTATAAAAGGCCGTAATTGAGCCGCCACCGACATCGCCATTACCCGCTCTTTCAACCAGCTGCGGCAATTTGGCAAACACCGAAGCAGGATAGCCTTTGGTAGCAGGCGGCTCACCGATCGCCAATGCCAATTCACGCTGCGCCTGGGCGTAACGCGTCAATGAATCCATCAACAACAAGACATCACGCCCCTGATCGCGGAAATATTCCGCCACACTGGTCGCCAGCGAAGCCCCATGCAGGCGCATCACTGGCGTGGCGTCTGCTGGTGCGGCCACTACCACGGCTCGCGCCATGCCCTCCTCGCCCAGAATATTTTCAATGAATTCTTTTACCTCGCGTCCTCGCTCGCCGATCAGTCCGACCACAATGACCTCGGCTGTGGTGAAGCGCGTCATCATGCCAAGCAACACACTCTTGCCCACGCCACTACCGGCAAACAGGCCCATGCGCTGGCCACGGCCAACGGTCAACAAGGCATTAATCGCACGCACGCCCACATCCAGCGGTTCACGAATCAGGCGGCGTGACATAGGATTGATAGTACGGCCGGCGAGCGGTATACGCGCCGTTGTTTCAATCGGGCCCTTGCCATCCAGCGGCATGCCAGCGCCATCGATCACCCGCCCAAGCAAGGCATCACCAACTGCCGCCTCATAGCTGCGTCCAGTCGGAATCACCCTTGCACCAGGACCAATACCATGCACCGGCCCAGTCGGCATCAAATACAATTTCTCACCGGCAAAACCTACAACTTCTGCCTCGATGGGTTCACCATTGGCCACCTCCACCAGACAACGTGCGCCGATATTGGCCTGCAGGCCTAACGCCTCCAGAGTCAGACCTATCATGCGCGTCAGACTGCCCACGGCCTGCATGGTCTGTACTTCAGCCAGTTGTCGACCAGCGCGCTGCAGGGTTGCCAGCCAACGCTCACTGCGCTGCATGGTGTTCCTCCTCTACGGCCTGGTCACTTGCTCGTTCGCTACCCAGTAAATGATTAGCAATTGCAGCAATTCTTTTTTCCACCGTCGCATCGATGGATGAATGTTCTGTCTGAATCCTGCAACCACCTCTGGTCAGACTGACATCTTCAATAATACGCCAACTGGCTTCATCACCAGCCGCCAGTGACTCACGTAGTAGCACTGCATCTTCTGGATGCAGATAAACCCTGGTCTTGCGTGTGGCAGCAGGTAGCACCTGCAACGCCTCGCGCACAACGCCCACGATCTGACCTGGATCAGTTTTCAGTTCGCGCCGTATGAGTTGTCTGGCCACGGCAATTACCAAGGTCAGCAATTCTTGCTCGACCCTGGCATCGACATCCTCCAACGGCTGACTGAAGGATTGGATAATTTTTTGCAAATTTTGCGTGCTGGTATGAATTTCATTTGCTGCTGCAGCCAGTCCTTCCTTGTGCCCTTTTTCAAAGCCTTCACGCTGTGCAGCACTGCGTATTTCTTCCACCTGCTCAGCCGTCAAAGGCTTGACAGATGACGCTACAATTTCCTCTTCTTTGACTTTGGACTTTCGTTTTGCATGCCCATCCACATTGGGTAGCTCCCACCGCTCATAGGCAGTAAGATCGTCAGGGCTTATAAGTTTAGACGAACTCATCACCACCGCCTCCCAGAGAAATATCTCCTGCATCGGCCATGCGACGGGCAATAGACAGGATTTCTTTCTGTGCCGACTCTACTTCAGACAGGCGTACCGGGCCGCGCACCTCCAGATCATCACGCATCATCTCGGCAGCGCGCTTGGACATGTTCTTAAGGATTTTATCCAATACAGTGTTATCGGCACCCTTCAAGGCAATGATTAAGGTATCAGAAGATATCTCACGCAATAGCGCCTGGATACTGCGATCGTCCACCTCAGCCAGATTATCAAAGACAAACATGAGATCCTGGATTTTCTGCGCCAAATCATTGTCAACCGCACTGACGCGTTCCAGTATCGCCCCTTCGATGGAGGTATCCATGAAATTGAGAATATTGGCTGCGGCCTTGGTACCGCCGACACTGGAAGATTTGAGGCTGCCTGTGGCGCCAGAGAACTGCTTATCAAGGATCTCATCCAGCTCCTGCAGGGCGCTGGGCTGAATGCCATCGAGACTGGCGATACGCATCAATATATCGGCGCGCATATTTTCAGGCAATAAAGACAAAACACTGGCGGCCTGATCACTATCCAGATACGACAATACGATAGCGATGATCTGTGGATGCTCAAGACGCACCACCTCAGCGATTGCGCGTGGTTCCATCCATTTAAGTGCTTCCAGCCCCTTGGAGGAACGGCCAACCAGGATGCGATCAATCAAACCAGCGGCCTTTTCCTCACCAAGTGAGTTGACCAGAATTTTACGCAAATAATCCTCGGCGCCCACGCCTATGGCAGTCTGATCACCAAAGGTCTGGGCAAAATTAGACACTACATCCTCCACCTGTTCACGTGAGACATTGGAGGTCAAAGCCATCGCCTCACCGATGCGCTGCACTTCCTTCGGCCCCATATGCTTCATGATGGCAGTAGCCACTTCCTCACCGACCGCCATCATTAGTATGGCAGCACGTTCAGGCCCACTCAGATTTGTCTTTTTCTCAGCCATGCATCTGTACCCAATTACTTGTCATCACCACCAGATACCCAGGTCTTCACCACCTGTGCCACATGCTTGGGATCCTCGCGCGCCATGTCACGTATCAAGCCTATATTACCTTCATAGCTACCTTGCTGCGGCAATTGCATCACATCTGCCGGGGCACCCAGGCTCACCTGATCCTGTGCCAGAGCTGGAGTAAATTCGGCTGGCTTGGCAGTTGCCAAAGTACGCAGTAGCGGTCGCAACACACCGAATACCAGCATTAATACCACCAGCAAGCCCAGCAACTGTTTGCCAAAATCCATCACCCAGGACTGTTTCCACATTGGTAGCTCAGGCAGAGGCTCTACCGCATGATCAAGCTGGAAAGGTGCGCTGATGACATTAACCGTATCACCGCGCTGGACACTGAAGCCAACCGCCTCGCGTACCAGCGCAGAAATACGTTCTAATTCCTCAGCGCTGCGCGGCTCGCGCACAGTTTCACCCTCCTCATTAATTACTTGTCGATCATCTACCAACACAGCCACCGACAGACGACGCACCTGACCGGTTGCCAGCTTGCTGTGACTGATGGTGCGATCCAGCTCATAGTTGCGTGTGGCACGGTTGAGATGACGACCATTCTGTGAGGCAGTTATTGCGCCGGTCCTGGCAGTTGCCACTTCCGGTACTGTCGCGGTAGTTGGAGGCGTATTGCTCAGCGCCCCAGGAATTCCCTGTATCCCGTCCGTAGCCGAGCTTTCTTCATAGAATTGCTCGCTACGCAAAGCAGGCAGATCCGGGTTATAGCTTTCCTGAGTCTGCTCGGTCAAAGTGAAATCCACCTCGGCCGACACCTGGGCACGCACACCCTGCAGGCCAACGATGGGAGCAATTATATTTTCAATCCGGGCAATATAGCCTTCCTCCAGCTTGCGCGTATATTCAAACTGTTCCTGATTGACCGCGCCATCCGCCTTTTGTTTACCGGTCAGCAGACGACCCTTTTGATCCACTACAGTCACTCGACCTGGCTCCAGATTAGGGATGCTGGAAGACACCATATGGGTGATTGCGGCTACCTGGGATTCCTCCAGCACGCGACCGGAATAAAGCGACACCAATACCGAGGCACTGGGCTGCTGACGTTCACGGATAAACGCAGTCTGTTTGGGTAATGCCAGATGCACACGAGCCTTTTCCACGCTACTGATGGTCATCACCGAACGAGCCAGCTCACCTTCCAGGGCATACTGATAACGTGCTGTCTCCATGAACTGACTGGTGCCAAATTCCTGCTTCTGCTGCAGCATATCCAGGCTGGCCGTACTGCCATGAGGCAAACCCTCATCGGCCAGCTTCAAGCGCAACTCATGTACAGCACTTGCAGGCACCATCAGCGCGCCGGTTTTTTCATCCAGTCGATATTTCACGCCCTGCTTCTGCAAGGTTTCCATTACCTGCGAGGTATCCGTGTTGCCCAAATTGGCATACAGCACACTGTAGCTTGGTTCCTGTGACCAAAGTACCACTGCCACCCCCAGGGCAACGCTGGCCGCCAGGCCAAACATCAAGCCAACCTGCCTTACCGCTGGCAAATTGACAAAACCAGCAAACGGTCCGGCCAAACTATCTGCTTTTACCATTTCCATCTTCGTATCCGCCTTCAATCAGAATCCAAGCCAAAAACCCAAACTATTAAGCCCGGTTCAACCCTAAACCTGCATGCGCATGATTTCCTGATAGGCCTCGACCAGCTTGTTGCGGGTCTGTACCATTGCCTGGAAACCAAGTCCGGCTTTATTGGTCATGATCATCGTATCGGCCAATGATACCGAGGTATCCCCCATGCTTACTGCTGACTTCATCTGTGAGGCCTCTTGTTGCATAGCATTTACCTGACCTATGGAATCCTGCAAAAGCGACGAAAAACTGACGCCAGATGTTGCTGCCGGATTTTCCGCTGGCGTGCCACGAGCCACTGCAGCTGCGGCGCGTAATTGTGTAAGTAATTGACTGGTATCGATAGTATTCATGTTTTTCCTACCCCGGGACTATGCCACGAAATCGTCACGCAGACACTTCTGCACATAACGTGCCAATCTGTCAGATAAGAAATAGCATGTAGCCCACTTGCACCGAGGCCACCTTTGTTGTTTTCAATGGCGCACTCCGCCACATTCCTGTTGATTTCGTGTTAATAGCCGCTTAACCTGAATTCCAGACCTAACCAAATAGATTTCCATTGTTATTTGCATGGTAAATGCTGACCATGACACAAGCCCGAAAAATCCGGCAGCGGCATCTGGCTACACTTCATCATCAATAAAAGCCTGTGAAAACCACTCCTGACCGGAGTGGCTGTCAACTGACAACAGCAGAAATTTTTCGCATACCAGGTGAAATATGCGTGTCAACCCATATAGTCGCGATCACATACCCTGAGATGAGCAGACCAATTATGCGAACAATAATAGATGCCCTGTTGGAAGGCGATAGTGCCGCATCGCTGGCTGCGGCCAAACAGTTGCAGCAGACAGGCATCAGCGCCGAGCAGATCGTCAATGAAGGTCTGGAAGTGGCTATGCAGCAACTCGATGACAAATGCACTGTCGAGGGCTTCAATCTATTAGAGATCATGCTGGTTGGCCGTGCCGTCTCGGCTGTGGTCAATGAGCTATATCCCGAAGGTGGATTACCGGACAAGGGACGCGCCACCTTTGTCATCGCAACTCTGGAAGGCGATATTCACGATCTGGGCAAAAAGATCGTCAAGATAGTTTTGCTCGGTAAAGGTTATCGCGTTATCGACTGCGGCAAGGATTGCCCGATAGAAACCGTGGTTAGCACGGCCCAGCGCGAAAATGCCAGCGCAGTGCTGGTCAGCGGGCTGATTACTTCCATCATCCCGCAGGTACGCAAGGTGCGCCCAGCCCTGCTGGCACGCGGTCTGTCACAGGTGAAGATAGTCGCCGGTGGTGCCGCGCTGAAACAGGCCAGCACAACTGAACTCAATGTTGATTTTGTGGCTGAAACTGCCTTTGATGGCGTGCGCTACCTTGAGCAGATCGCACAAGGAGTCAGTCAATGAACAGCATTGAACGTATCAAGGCCGCGAGCGCCTTTGCGCCAACCGATCGCATGCCAGTAGTTCCTGCCGTGCTCGGCCATGCCGCTGTACTTGCCGGCGTGCCGCTGCGTGACTATCTCTGCGACGGTGATTTGTTGGCACGCTGCCAACTGCAGGCACTGCAACATTATGGCTACGATGCTGTGTTTGCCTTCATGGATTTATATGTGGAAGCCGAGGCGGTGGGCTCGGTGCTGCAATACTACGAACACCAATACCCTGAGATAACCGACTATGTAATTGCAGCAGATGGCGCACTGGATGGACTTATCACTCCCGATCCGCATAACAGCGGGCGCATGCCGGAACTGCTACGCGCCGCTAGTGTGCTACGCAAGGAAGTCGGTGAGCAAACCCTGGTGATAGGTGCAGTCACTGGCCCAATGACCCTGGCTACCCAGCTTATCGGTATGGAAGACGGTATTTATCTAGCCGCAGATGATCCGGATCGCTTCGAGCAAATACTGGACTTCGCCACCGAGATCGCTATTCATTATGGTATCGCCCAGCTTGAAGCCGGCGTACACCTGCCGATGATTTTCGATCCAGCCGCCTCATCAGTGATCGTGCCGCCACGTTTTTTTGCTGAATTTCTCCAGCCAAGAATCAAACGCATCCTGACGGCATTTCACCAGGCAGGTGCACTGCTGCACTGGTTGATGATCACCGGCACCATCGATCCCATCCTGAAATACTGTGCAGAACTAGGTTTGGATATCCTGCATGTGGATTACGATGTCACGCCAGCACGCATCCTGCAGGATCTTCCCAGGACCTGCGTGGCGGGCAATTTTCGACCGCTGTCATTTGTTACCTCAACGCCAGAAAAAATCACCGCTGAAGTCCATGCACTGGCCAAACTATTTGCCACACGCGGTGGTCTGCTGCTCTCGGCCGGCTGCGAGATTCCGCCAGAGGCCAAAGCAGAAAATATTGCCGCCCTGGTAGCTGCCGCTAGATCGCACCATGGCTGAATTACGCATACTACAAGACGGCCACGTTCACTGCCTGAACTACACACCAGGGCCATCAATACGCGATATTCTTGAGCCGACAGATTACCGCGTGCGCTCCGCCTGTCGCGGTATTGGTGCCTGTGGACTGTGCCGAATACGCATCATCAGCGGCGATACTGGCCCAGCAACACTCAGTGAACAGTTGCACCTGACACCAATGGAACTTGATGATGGTTTCCGTCTCGCCTGTCAAGTCAGGCCAACAGACGATATTTCACTTGAAATATCTCATCCCTCACTTAAATCCGACTGGAAGGCCAGCCCAGCCTTGCTAGTGCAAGAACCTGTCTGTCGTCAACCTGTGCGGCAACACAAGCTGGCAGCCGACATCAAACGACCATGCGGCGTGGCGATAGATATAGGCACAACCAATTTATGTCTGGCTATTTTTGATCTGGTTGATGGTTGCGAACTTGCCGATCGCCGAGGCCGCAATCCGCAAGCGGATTTTGGCGCCGATGTCCTCACTCGCCTGCAGGCGGCCACACAATCCACTCATGTCACACATGAGCTGAGCCGACGGCTAATCGAAGGGATAGGCGAGGCGCTGTTGGACATAAGCAGCCGTGAAGGATTTGATTTGCATCGTGTAATCGATGTAAGGCTAGTGGGCAATACCGCAATGCTAGCCCTGCTGGCAGAAAAAAATTCAGCACAACTGCTACAGCCCAACCAGTGGGCAACTCAGTTTGACTGCACGCCTACAAAACCAACAGGCTGGGCAAACATATGGGGGATCCACCCACAAGCCAGTGTGATCATCGTCCCGCCATTGGCGGGTTTTGTCGGCTCGGATCTGTTGGCCGGTCTGGTGGCAGTACAGCTAACAACTAAAAACACACCCGCATTATTCATTGATTGCGGCACCAATACCGAAATAGCCCTATGGGATGGACAGGTTTTATGGGTGACTTCTGCAGCGGGCGGCCCGGCCTTCGAGAGCAGTGGCATGCGCCACGGAGTGCCGGCTGAAAATGGCGCCATCTATCGCGTGCTATGCCCGGATAATGCACAAGCATTCAACTACCTGACTATCAACGATGAACAGGCCACCGGCATCTGTGGTACAGGTTTGGTCGATCTGCTTGCCTGTCTGCGCAAGACCGGGCGACTGACGGCCGTTGGCAGATTCACGGATGGCAGCGAGATATTTGAATTTTCTGTCGCGGGCAAAGACATGACGGTGAACAAGAAAGACATCGACCTGCTGCAACGCGCCAAGGCGGCACTTGGCGTAGGCGTACATGCCTTGTGTGCTAAGGCCGGCTTGCAATTTAGCGAGCTGCAACGTATCTGCGTGGCTGGTGCCTTTGGCCGAGTCCTCGATATAGCCAATGCCCAGTCCATCGGACTGCTACCAAACATTGCCCCAGAACGCATTGAGCTGGTTGGCAATACTGCCTTGCATGGCTGTAGCGATATACTATTATTGGCCTCGGCCAATGAAACCCTGGCACAATTACGCGCCACGGCTCAATTCATCAATCTGGCTGAATATGACGACTTTGACGATGTCTTTCTGACCAGTCTTTATCTGCAGGGCGCATCGTGAAAGACATTCCCACGCCAGAGCGGGATTATCTGGCCGCTGTTACCAAAACAGCACAATACCTGGCCGGTTTGAGTTCTATGCAAGATATCCTGGCCGATTTTGGCAAGGTCATGCATAATTTCTTCGGCACCGATCTCGTGGCTTTCATCGAACATCGTCCCAAAGAGCCAACAAGCGAAGGGATGAGTGTGCACTATTGCCATGCAACGGCGGACGATGCTGCCTGCACCAATCTCGGCCAACTGGCGAAGCTGGTAAAACAAGTGACCGAAAGCGGCTTTCTCGTCAGTGAACAGGTCGACTTACCTAACAGCTATGTTATTGCCCTGTTGCCGATCACCCCAAGCAGCCACACGCTGATCACCATGCTGGTCGGTCACAAGGGCAACATAACCTTGAGCAAGCAACTGCTGAACATCTATCTGGCTGTGGCCGGACTATTTGAAAGCACCCTGGCTCGCCTGCTTTCGGAACAACGCCTGCGCAGCATGGCCGATAACGTGCCAGAGATGCTCTATCAAATGCTGCAATTTCCCCACGATGACATACGCTACAGCTATGTCAGCAAGGGTGCCGAAAGTGTACTTGGACTAACGCCGGATGAACTGCTGCGCGATGCAGGCCTCTTTATTGCCGGTCTTCACGTCGAGGATCGAGCAGCCTACGCACAGGCTCTGGCCGACAGCGCCCAACAAAGCGAACGGCTATACCAGACCTTCCGCTGGCTCCCCCCTGGCGCACAAGAAGTAAAATACATCCTGCTCAATACCAAGCCATCAGCGCAGGGTGATAACAACATCATCTGGGATGGCGCAATCCAGGATGTCACCGAACGCATCCATGCCGAGGAAAAACTACGCCGCGTCAATCGTGCACTGAAGACCTTAAGTAGCTGCAATATGGCGCTGATGCATGCCGAACGTGAAGATCAACTGCTGACCGAGATCAGCCGCATTATCGTCAATACCGGTGGCTACCATTTAGTGCAGGCCGGGCTTTATGCCGCTGACAACAATCAGTCCTTTGGACTGTTGATCGAGGCCAGGCCAGACGAGCACTTGCTGATCAAGGAAAATCACACGCCAGAGCCTGCGACACTCAGTGCCCATATGAACGATACTGCCAGGCAAAGCAGGCAGCCTTACATCATTCAACATATTCAAGGCGATACACTCTGTGCCCAATATTGTGCAGAAGCCCAGCGCCTTGGTGTGGCGGCCGGTGCATCTTTCCCGCTGCAAAGTGAAGATCAACTCTTCGGCATGCTGACCATTTATGCCACCGAGCCCAACGCCTTCGACAAGGAAGAACTCAAGCTGCTGGAAGAGCTGGCCTCAGATCTTGCCTTTGGCATCAACTGGCTACGCGTATCTGCCGCCCGTGAGCGACTCGAAGAAGAGCGCAAACAATATCTGCTGCAACTTGAAAACAGCATGGAGGCCACTATTCAGGCGATGGCCACCACCATTGAGATGCGTGATCCCTATACGGCAGGGCACCAGCGCCGAGTGGCCGATCTTGCTCGGCACATCTGCCAGGAACTGGGGCTGTCGCAAGATGAATGTACCGGCATTTATCTGGCGGCCACCATCCACGATATCGGCAAGATTCAGGTGCCGGCGGAAATCCTGAGCTACCCGGGAAAGCTCTCCGCACTACAATTTGCGCTGGTGCAAACACATTCAGCGGCCGGTTATGAAATCCTGCGTGGCATAAAATTTCCATGGCCAGTGGCGGATTATGTCTACCAGCACCACGAGCGTCTGGATGGCAGTGGTTATCCGCAGGGGCTAAGCCAGAACGAGATCCTGCTGGGCGCACGTATCATCGGCGTCGCCGACGTAGTCGAGGCGATTGCCATGTACCGTCCCTATCGCCCAGCGCTGGGCATCGACGATGCCCTGACTGAAATCAGGCAATACAGTGGCACACACTTTGATCCAGTAGTTGTAGACGCCTGTCTGCGCCTGTTTCAAGATCAGGGCTACACACTGCCGCTGATGGAAGCACCGCGCCATGTTGGCGGTGCAGACTAGCCCTCTCCGCCAAAGCCTGTTTGGTGGAGAGGAGGGAATACAAATCTGTCCAGCCCACAGGCTGTAACCGGGGGATGCATCCCACCGCACTGCTCTTTATAGATCAAGCAAGTGGATAGTCAGCAATGCCTGGGTTCCCCCCTACACCCTTGAGCTTGGGCGTATTGAATTTCTTCACCTTGACGACCTTCTGATCACGCAGGTAATCAGCCACTATTTCCCAGATTGGCCGACCTGATGATTGTGCGCCAACGGTAGCCCAACCAGCCACCTTGTATTTCTTTTTGGCCTCGATCAGCTTGCCGTTATCCAGACGCATCTCGGTAACGCGCTTACCTATGCCAGCACTTGGATCGCAGACATAATCAAGGCCGGACAAGCGCACCATCTCACCGCCCTGCTGATAATAAGGATCTTCATTGAACAAATTGTCCAACACATCTTCCAAAATAAATTTAAGCTCCTCACCCGTCATCTCACGCACATAGGTTTCCGGATAAGTCGTACAGGTTTGATCAAGTACATGCTCCATGGTTATAGCCTGACCGGGCAACACGCTAGTGCCCCAGCGGAAACCTGGTGACAGCGCGATCTGTGCATCGCCCACCACGCGCTGCGCATCACAGATGATTTGGTCAAATGTGCCATTGAAATTACCGCGCCGATAAAGAAGTTCACCTGCCGTGGCCAATTTTTCATTGAGCTGACCGAGATAGGGCTTACGCACCTGATCAATATAGTCCTGCATTCCAGTGTCGGCTGGTATCAGATTTGAAAACACCGGCAACAAACGATAGCGGAAATCACGCAGTTTGCCGCCACGCACATCCAGATCCATTACACCCAGATATTTGCCATTGGAGCCGGCGTTGGTCACCAGGGTCTGACCGCCACGGTTCTTAACAATGGATGGTGCTGGCATACCGTCGTGCGTGTGACCGCCGAGAATCACGTCGATGTCAGAAACAATAGATGCCATCTTCAGATCCACATCCATGCCATTGTGCGAGATCACGACCACCAGCTCGGCCTTTTCCTCGCTACGCACCTTATCCACTATCACCTGCATAGCCTCATCACGTATGCCGAAAGACCAATTGGGGATAAAGCGCGCTGGATTGGCGATCGGGGTATAGGGAAAGGCCTGACCAATTACCGCTACCCGCACGCCGCCTATCTCGCGCATGGTATAGGGCTTGAAGGCATGGCCGGTATTTTCATCAAAGGAAGGAAAACCATCGAACAAGGCTTCTTCACGCACATAGATATTCTGCGCAACAAATTCACCTTTGAACTCGCTGATATTCTCCAGCACCTCACTATCAAGGTAGGTGAACTCCCAATGGCCAGTCATGATATCCACACCCAATTTATTACAGGCACCAAGCATATCCTTGCCACGCGTCCAGTAGGCCGTGCCTGAGCCCTGCCAGGTATCACCGCCGTCGAGCAGCAAGGAATTACCTGCTCCGCGTGATGCACGGATCTGTTTAACCAGGGTAGCCAGATGCGCAAAACCGCCAACCTTGCCGTACTTGAGCGCTTCATCGGCAAAGTTGAGATAACTGAAGGCATGCGCCTCGATCGAGCCAGGCTTGATACCAAAATGCGCCAACAGCTTGTCGCCTACCAGATGCGGCGCCTTGCCGTAGCTATCAGCCAAGCCAATATTCACGTTGGGTTCACGAAAATAAATCGGCTGCAACTGGGCATGGGTGTCGGTGATATGCAGCAGGCTGACATTGCCGAATTTAGGCACATCATAAAGATTCGCAGCGCCTTGCTTGCCAAAGGCCAGGCCAGGCGCCATCGCCGCAACACTAGCGGCCCCCATTAACTGAATGAACTGACGACGTGATAACGACATGAAAACCCCTTTAATCCGGTCTGTGGTACATGTGGCTTAAAGAGGCGCGACAGGCTCGGTTTATTCCATCAAACCGAAACGCCGGGGACTCAACAAGTGATACTTTGGCAATAATCATGCATTTAGCGCGTTCGTGCACCTCTTGCTTAGCTGCGAGTAGCACCACGCATGATATGCATTTCAGGGTTGAATCCACCTGACTATAAACTGATCTTCTCGTATGTTTTTACTTTGTGCTAGCGTCATCGCTAGCACAATTCAGAGATCCCTTAACTAAAAACCACCTCAACCTGGTGTTCCCGGCGGTCGTCCACCAGGGGTATCATGCCTTGTGGTCGCCCGGCTCTGTCGACGCCGCCACCAGTAACCAGGACACCATCAACCGTCACGCTGATCGCAGGCTTCGACTGTTCAACATCACGCTTGATGTTGATATGGTAGACCGTTTCCCGGTAGCGATAATGGATTTTATACGCGTCCCAATCGGCCGGGATGCAGGGTACAATGAGCAGATGGTCGACCTTCAGTTGCAGGCCCAGCAGGGCTTCAAGTATCAACCGATACATCCAGCCCGCCGCCCCGGTGTACCAGCTCCAGCCACCGCGGCCGGTATGTGGTGGCGCGGCATAGATATCCGCGCACATGACATAAGGCTCGACCATGTAGTTTTGCATCATTTCCGGCTCAGCACCGCGTTCGATGGGGTTGAGCAGGGTGAATAATTCCCACGCACGCTCCCGGTCTCCCAGCAGGGCAAATGCCCAGGTGGTCCAGATCGCAGCATGCGTATATTGGCCGCCGTTCTCGCGCACACCGGGTAGATAACCTTTGATGTAACCAGGCTCCAGATCGGAGGTATCAAAGGGTGGGTTCAGCAATTGAATCAACCGTGCATCACGTCGCACCAGGTGCTGATCTACTGCCGCCATGGCCTGGCGAACACGCTGTGGATCTCCACCACCAGAAATAACTGCCCAGCTCTGACTGATCGAATCGATCTGACACTCGTCATTTTCGCTTGACCCCAGCGGCGTGCCATCATCAAAATAAGCACGCCTATACCAATCGCCATCCCACCCATGAGCCTCTATATTCATGCGCAGTTGAGCGCCCTGCACGCTGCACGACTCGGAAAATTCCGTATCGCCCCGCTCCCGCGCCAGACCGGCAAACAAATTGAGATTCTCGTACAGGAACCAGCCCAGCCAAACGCTCTCGCCCTTGCCCTCATGACCGACCAGATTCATACCATCGTTCCAGTCCCCGCCGCCCATCAGCGGTAATTTATGTACGCCAAAGCGTAAACCGTGCTTAAGTGAGCGTACGCAATGTTCATAGAGGCTGGCCACATCAGCTGAACGTTGCGGCTGATCGTAATAGGACTCCTCTTCCGGAAATAATTCACGTCCCTCCAGGAAGGGAACATCCACATCGAGTACGCTGGTATCACCAGTCGCAAAAACATAGTGACAGGTGACATACGGCAGCCACAAATAGTCATCAGAGATACGGGTGCGCACGCCTTGTCCTCTGGGTGGATGCCACCAGTGTTGTACATCACCCTGGGGGAATTGACGCCCGGCACAACGGAGCAACTGCTCACGCGCCTCCCAGGGGGTTGCATGGATCAACGCCATAGTATCCTGCAACTGATCGCGAAAACCATAGGCACCGCCAGATTGGTAATAACCACTGCGCCCCCACAGTCGGCAAGACAGCGTCTGATAAACTAGCCAACCATTGGCCAACACTTGTAATGCCGGGTCTGGTGTCTCCACCTGTACCGCGCCTAAGGTATGATTCCAGTATTCCCACACTGATTCCAAAGCCTGTCGCGCGCCCACCGGACCTGCGAATCGTTGAATGAAATGCTGCGCTTCATCAGTGTCGCGAGCCGCGCCAAAGATCAACACAATCTCACGCTCCTGCCCTTCGGCCAGTTCAAACCTGGTCTGTAACGCAGCGCAAGGATCAAGGCCAGCGCCGGTCTTGCCGGATAAACGTTTACGGCGCATGGCTGCCGGACTGGACAGCGTGCCATTGCGGCCAATGAACTCAGTGCGGTTTCCAGTCACTGTACGTTCATGCTCGCCGAGACCTTCATAGTTGATATGGGCAAAGACAACTCGATTAGCGCATTCACGGCCATAGGCATTGTGGGCGAACAGCGCTCCGCTGCCCGAGTCCCTCTCGGTCACTATGTGCATCATATTGGCATGACGCCACTCGCCTAGCACCAGCTCCCAATATCCTGTCAGCGACATACGACGTGGCAGCTTCGTATGGTTACGCACCTTAATCACTACAAACTTCACCGGTGCGTCCATGGCGACATAGGTAAACAGCTCCGATGAGATACCCGCTTCGTAGTGCTCAAATACGCTGTAGCCAAAGCCGTGCCGACACACATACCCGGAACGGCTGCGGGCGGGCAGAGGCGTCGGCGACCAGAACGCGCCAGTTTCCTCGTCACGGATGTAAAGCGCCTCACCGCTGCTGTCAGAGAGTGGGTCGTTATGCCAGGTGGTCAGACGGAATTCATGAGCGTTTTCCACCCAGGTATATGCACTCCCGCTCTCGCTGACGACCGTGCCGATGTGCGGGCTTGCTATGACATTGACCCACGGTGCCGGCGTGCTCTGTCCAGGCTCAAGACTGATAACGTATTCGCGTCCATCAGGGGTGAAGCCTCCCAGGCCGTTATAGAAAATTTGCTCACGCTGCGCGAGAGGATAGACAGGCTCTGTTGCCACTGTCTGCAATGTCACCAAATGATCCGGTACGCGCCTTGCTGCTACGCGCCGCTCCAATGGCTCAACCAATGACTCAGCGGTATCACTGAATACGACACGTGCGACCGTCTGCAGCAAAACCCGCTCATCTTCGGAAAGGTCGTCGACACGCCGTACGAAAACGCCACCCGGTCTGTCGATACTGTGCGCCTCCGGGCCAGAATTGATTAGCCCCATGATCCGGTCATGCAGAACCGCGCGGTAGCCCGAGAAATCTTCATTCATAATTACCAGATCAACAGCCAGACCCTTCATCCGCCAATAGGTATGGGCTTGCAGCGCCTGTTTTACCAGTTCAATGCGGCTCAAGTCGCCGATCTGCAGCAAAACGATCGGTAAATCACCCGAAATGGAAAAACGCCAAAGCCCTGACTGACCAAGCTGATTTCGCGCAATGACGCTGGGCTCTGCCCGGTGTAAAGCATTGCTATAAACCAGGAAGCTGGCCAAACGGCCAAAGACTTGTGCATCTGCTTCTGTGGCATTGATATGGTGCAGCACCTCCTGGCTCTTGAACCAGGCCATTTCAAAGGCTCGTTCCACGAAGTGCTCGTCACAATATTTTCCCAATAAAACCAAAGCCGCTTCCCGTGTTGCAGCGACCCCGGAGATGACCTGCACGGTCGCCGATTCATCGGGCGACAAACTGAGCGTGCGGCGGATTGCCACGATGGGATCGAGTACTGGCCCATCTGTATTCGATAGCTGCTGGGATATACCCTTGCTTCTTCGCTTGTTTAGCCTATTGGAAGCTGTAATCAGATTATTATCCAGCGCCAGAGGATTGGCAGCGGTTCGGCCCCGCCCAATGAATTTTGCCCGGTCGGTTTCATACGATGGCTTGTCGCTATCAGCTCCACTTGCCGTCACCAGGTGAAACATCCACGGCACCTGCTCACCAGGCATCCGTGGCCGCCGCGTACAGATAATTGCCTGCCGCTCGGGCAGTATTTCAGTCTGCACAAACAGGTTACTGAAAACCCGGTGGGCAAGGTCAGTGTTCAGCGGTGCCAACACCACCTCGGCATAACTCGTCACCTCGATATGGCGCTGTCTGGACGACTGGTTGGTGAGCGTGACACGGCGGATCTCAACATCGTCTTCCGCTGAAACGCTAACTTCGGTATGCGTCTCTATCGCCTCATCACGTCGCCGGTATTCGGCGCGCGCCTGAACAAATATCGCCTCGTAATGATCGGCCTTACGCAGTGTCGGCTGATACGCAGTAGACCAATACTGCCCTGTATCGCAGTCGCGTAAATAGATGAAGGTGCCCCAGCCATCGGTTGTGGCATCCTCGCGCCAACGGGTAACTGCCATGTCATGCCAACGGCTGTAACCGCCGCCGGCATGGGTCGCCATAACGTGATAGCTGCCATTGGATAACAGGTGAACTTCAGGTATCACTGTTTCAGGGTCAGTAAACACACGCATGATTGCGCCATGTTCTGCCACAGGGGGCCGCGCGGCAGCACTCGCCTAGGCTGCGTGCGGATGCAACATCGCACCCTGCTTAGACACTCGCTCCTGCAGCAACAATTTCGTCGCCCGAACCAGAGGATCCGACATAAATCTGCGCTGCATCGGTTGGTTGAGTAACACATGCGCATAGGACAACAGGCTCATACCTTGATGATGCGCCATGAAGGCACGCACGAGGGCGTGATTCTTGCCCCTTGGCACGCGCGAGGGCGTGTAATCGATCGCCTCGTAGAAGCCGTAGCTGCCAAGGAAACCATTCTCAGCCAATATTTGTAGATTACGACATGCCTCCAGTGGCAGGACTGTCAGGGCCAACGCACTGGCGTAAGGCGCGATGACCAGGTCGTCTCCCAGACCGCGCTTGAAGCCTAGACCAGGCACACCAAAGGCCCGATATTGATAAACTTGATGGATATCTGTGGCGTTATAACAGGACTCTGAAATTCCCCAGGGCACAGCGCGTTGTCGCCCGTATTCGATCTGCCGCAATACTACGGCCTTGCAGGTCTGCTCCAGCAAGGTGTTCTCGTAACTTGGCATAATCAGCTGCGGCATGAGATATTCAAACATCGAGCCGCTCCACGAAATCAGGCTGATGTCACCACCATGACTTGTCAGCAAGCGGCCGAGTGAAAACCAATGTTTCTGCGGCACTTGTCCCTGCGCGATAACTAAGAAACTGGCTAGGCGTGCCTCGGATGCCAGCAGATCGTAGTAGGTTGGATCGCGGCGCCGTTCGCTCACATCGTAACCGATGGCCAGCAAGCTTGATGTTGCATCGTAAAGAAATCCAAAGTCCATCCCAGCCAGTTCGCGACAACGATCCAGCAGATTGTCGATGCTTCTTACCCTCTCCACTGCGGCCTTGTAACCTGAACTTTCCACGATAGTTGGAGTGGTTGGTAAATCCACTTCGGTGCCAACGGTGCGCGGCATGGCCAATGCCGCCAATGTCGGGATGTGATCGAAGTGTTGCGAGTCAG
This sequence comes from Thiohalomonadaceae bacterium, assembly GCA_041678005.1. Classification (GTDB taxonomy): domain Bacteria; phylum Pseudomonadota; class Gammaproteobacteria; order Thiohalomonadales; family Thiohalomonadaceae; genus Sulfurivermis. The sequence continues at coordinate 37,015 of JBAYOW010000010.1, read as the reverse complement.
GCACCAGGGCGCGGAGATCTGCTCGAAGTGCATGGGCTTGTGCATCAAATGTCTGTGCCCAGTAATACAATTCACCATCGATATCTGCATCCACCGGCAACCAGGCAGTCAGACCACTACCACTACGGTGGATTTCTCCCAGTATGTTATCGATGCTGACCAGCGTCTGTGGCTGCCCGTTCTGTGTGAGCGCCGCCAGTGTATCCTGTAGAGACTTGACCTTCTTCGCGAGTTCCGGCGTAGGTAGCGCGGGCACATGTTCGGCCAGTACCTGCAATGTATCCTGCAACCCCTGAAATGCTTTTGCTGACAACACTGGCTGATCTTTCAACTCGGCCAATCCTGCTTGCAAGGTGAGCAGGCTGCCAAGCAGGTTGCCGCTGTCCACTGAGGAGACATATTGAGGGTGCATTGCTCGCAGCGTGCGCGTGTCATACCAGTTGAAAAAATGACCACGGTAGCGCTCCAGCTTCTCCAGCGTTGCCAATGTGTTCTCGACACGCTGCAGCAATTCCCCGGCAGGAATATATCCGAAATCGTACGCGCTCAGATTCGAAAGCAGTGCCATGCCGATATTCGTCGGCGAAGTACGTGCAGCGATCACTGTAGAAGGGTGTTCCTGGAAATTATCGGGCGGCAACCAGTTGTCATCAGGGCCGACGAACTCCGCAAAGTAGCGCCAGGTACGCCTGGCCGCCGCCCGCAGAAACGCCTGTTGCGACGCACTCAACTTCGGTACGGGCTGGACTAATGGCTTGCTGATCCACCAGCCGACAATGGGCGACAACAACCACAGCAGCAAGATAGGCGCAGACATGAGCCATTCCATCGACCAACCGCCAGCCACTTGCCGGCCCCAGCTCAAAGCCAAAGCCAGAACCACTGCCAGGGCAGGCCCGACCCACATCTCACGAATAAAATGACTTGGCGTGCGCCGCATGTTGCGGCTTGCATAGGATGGCAACTGCCAAAGCAGGAGCCCACGACGCGTAAATAACATCCGTACAGCCGAGCGTAAAATCGCGTCTAGCCGGATCAGCGTGTCGTAAGGCAACATAGCCAACTTCAAAATCTCTATCGTTACTGGACGCCCTACGGTTTTGCTGGTCAGGCTAAAATGCACCTGCCAACCACGTTCTGCTGGCTTACGGATAAACACGATCACGGTGGACAGCAAGGTTGGCAAGAACATCACAATCACGACCAACAAGCTCCAGAACCACGCTGAGCCTGGGCCGAACAGCCACCCGCCCACCAGCAATGCAAGCAGCGCTGGCGAGACTAGACTGCGCCGAAGGTTGTCAAATATTTTCCACATCGACAGGGCGGTGAGCGGGTTAGGTTGTCGCCGCGCCCTTGCCCCATTCAGGCCAGGCGGCCCGGGCACGCGCGGAAGCAGCCAGCCGGCAATTTGCCAGTCACCACGTATCCACCGATGTCGGCGGCTGGCCTCGATGACGTAGCTGGCTGGATGCTCCTCAATGAGTTCAACATCGGTCACCAGGGCCGAACGTGCGTAGCCGCTCTCCAGCAAGTCGTGGCTAAGGATAAGGTTCTCAGGAAAACGTCCGGCGAGCGCCTGACGAAATGCATCCACATCATAGATGCCTTTGCCGATGAACGTCCCTTCCCCAAAGATATCCTGATAGACATCAGATACCTCACGTGTGTAGGGATCGATCCCGGATTCACCTACGAAAATTTTCGTAAACCGTGATCTGCTGGCGCTGAGCATGCTTATTGACGCACGCGGTTGCAGGATCGCGTAGCCTTCGACAATGCGTCCCTTGGTGGCATCGTATACCGGCCTGTTGAGAGGATGAGCGATATTGCCTACCAGCGCGCGCGCCACATCTCGTGGCAGTTGTGTATCGGTATCCAGGGTAATGACGTATTTTATCGAAGCAAGAATAGATGTATTACCAATTACATCCAAAAATGCGTCCTGCGCCCCGCCCCTGAGCAGGGCATTGAATTGCTCCAGTTTGCCGCGTTTACGCTCATAGCCCATCCACACCCGCTCAACCGGATTCCATACCCTAGGCCGGTGAAACAGATAGAAGATACAAGGGCGATCCTCGCGGTAGGTCTCATTGAGGGCCTGCACAGATTCGCGCGCATAGGCAAGCACCACATCATCTTCTGGTAGCGTCTGCTCAGGTGCATCATTAAAATCTGTCAGCAAGGCAAAAAACAGATTGGCGTCGCGATTGCCGAGATAACGTATCTCCAACGCTTCGAGAAGTTCATCGACCTCTTGCAGACTATTCAACAAAGTGGGAACAACCACCATGGTGCGGTGAATATCTGGAATTCCCTGCGAAAAATCCATACGTGGCAGTGTACGCGGCGGTATGACCAACGTGACCACAAGATTCACCAGCGGTACGGCCAGCGCCGTCGCGCCAATCATGCCGGTGAGCGCAAAAAACCAGTAGCGCCAGTCATTCAGCGCGACCACATCAAAAGCGGAAAGCACGAACGATGTTCCAAGTACGGTGAGCAACAGGATCGGGCCCAGATAAAGCACGAGCTTAAAACGCCTGCCTATCCGGTTCGCGCGCAGTCTCCATGGCACGCGGCAACCGACCTCCCGCTCCAGGCTCTGCCGTCCGCGATCGATCAGATAATAGCCCACGTGCGCACTGCGATCGTCCGTGCCGAGTCGTTCTGCAGCGGCCTGCGCGAGGGTAATGGCTGCATGTGCCACCGCCGATTCACTACACGGACTGCCCCTCGCTACATCCTCGATGATATGCCGGTATCGGTCACGGGTGGTGAAATCCTGCTTGGCATACATCCCTACCGGGTCTTTACGCAAGGTCTGTTCGACAACGCTGAGTGACTCGACATAAGCCTTCCAGTCGTTTGTACCAATAAAGCGCAGGCTGCCAATGCTGTTAGCGATAGATATATGGTTGGCAGCGGCCGTTCGGCTCGCAGCTTCCGACAACTGTATTGCTGTCACACCTTGTTCGAGCAGTTGTTGTTCGACCCAGGTTTGCACAAATGCCATAGCTGGCCCCTGGGCCTGCAGCCTTGCATAAAACTCCTCCACAAACGGCGCAGTCAGAGGTACATCAGCATGGGCAAACTCGGCCAGCAACTGGATTAGACGCCTGGGTTTTGTTTCAGCCAGCGCAAGCATGCGATCTGCCCAAGTGATGGCCGCATTCCTTTCTTCGCGCCGATGGGCAATACGCAAGCCGACGCGGCGAAGATTTTCCAGCAACGCCAACTGCAACATAATCGGGAAGGCCCACAATTCACTCAGGTTCAGCGGCTCGCCGGTCTGATAGGCGGCGATGAACTGGGTCGCGTTGCTGTTCTCAACGCGCCCATCCATATGGGAAATAAGCTCCAGCGCCAGGTTATAGATGCGGGGGAAACCGGCTGATGGTCCGTCAGCCAGGCGCGGCAACTGCCTGCTGTATGCACGTGGCAAATGTCGACGCGCCAGGCTGATCTGTTGCTCTATCAGATAGAAGTTATCGAGCAACCATGCCTCAGCCGGCATGATTCGCTGTCCCTGCGCGACGGCGGTAGTCACGACATCATAGGCTGCCCGCAAAACGCGCTCATTATCCGCCAGCCGGGGGCGCAACCTGTCATGTCCAGGACGCGGATCGAGCTTATGCTGGTCGGCCAGCATTACTGCGTGACGTTTCAGCTGCTCAATACTGAACAGCTCAGAACGCAGCAACTCAGTATCCTGGTCGCTGTGCAGAGCATTGCGTTTACGTGTCAAAAATATGGATTCCATGCTGCCGATGGCAACCTCCCTTTTCTATCCGGTTGATTCAACCCAACGTCTGCCTACTCCCAAAATCTAGCACCGATTTGGCAGGTATCGAGGTAATCCAGGAAAATATAGACGACTTCTTGTCGCCAAACGCCTTCGAAAGACAAGGTTAATACTTATCGTGCGCGTAAAACACAACGCCAGATAGTTCACATATAAACAAGAAATGTCGCTGATCAAAAACCAGATGGAGCCAGCACACTGGCAATACCACTAGCGCCAGTGCCGCACCGACAAGAGGTGAAATGCTGTTAAGGCACTCACCCTTGACCATAGCAGAAACATCAGGTCAACCAGTGATTTTCTTTGCATGATTGATAGAGCCAGACTCTGATTAATGCCGTCATTGTGCTCAAGAATGCTGATATACAAACAGACAGCACGCGAATCAGGCTTGAAAATATAACAATAGCCATGACCTGCTATCAGCTATTAAGAGCTGAACTCAAGAAACATAGCAACAGACTTTCGGGTAAAATGCCCGACAACGACTATGCTGCATATTTAAGGCCGCATACTTTAAGTTAGGAAAGAAACCGGAATTCCAATGTTTGCCCAAACAACCTCCACCCTGGCCAGTATTATCCTGGCTGGCCTTGCCTGCCAATGGCTGGCCTGGCGGCTGCGCCTGCCGATCATTTTGCTGTTGCTGCTGGCTGGCTTGCTGATGGGTCCTATCTGTGGTCTGCTGCAACCACAGACCCTGCTTGGCGAGCTGTTTGAACCACTGCTATTCCTCGGCATGGCGATCCTGCTGTTTGAAGGCAGTCTGAGCTTTCGCCTCGATAAGCTGGCTGGACTGCAAGGCTCGGTACTATGGCTGGTCGGTCTCGGCGCGCTGCTGGTTGGACTATTCATTACCCTGGCCGGCCATCTCTTGCTTGAACTGCCATGGTCTACAGCTATCCTGTTTGCCCTTGTCGCCCTGATGAGTGGCGACAGTGAACTATTGCCACTGTTACGTCATGCCAACATAGGCAGCCGACTAAGCTCCCTGCTACGTCAGGAAGCAGGCTTGCTGGCTCCTATTGCAGCCTTGCTCGCCGTGCTGCTCTACACCTGGCTGACGGCCAGTATTCAATCTGATCCACTGCTGGCCTTTGCCAGTGCCCTGCTGGCTGGCAGCAGCCTGGGCCTTGTCAGTGCCTATCTGCTGGCCTTGGCATTACGCAAACACCTGATCCCGCCCTCACTCATCAAAGTCACCACCCTGACCATGGTAATGGCTAACTTTATCCTGGTCAGCGCACTGGAATATGGTGCTGGCTTGCTCAGTGTCCTCATCATGGGCATGGTGCTGGCCAACATGAAAGACCTGGCCTTGCACGAACAACTCAATTATCGGGAAAACCTGAGTGCGGCCCTGCTCTCCGTGCTATTCATTCTTCTGGCAGCCAGCCTGCAGCCAACCCAGCTATACCTGCCCAATCCGGCCAGCTTGCTGCTGCTTGGCTTTATACTGCTTGTGGCACGGCCCGTGGCAATATTCATCGCCCTGTTTGGTTCGCCACTACACTGGCGCGAGCGACTGCTCATCGGCTGGCTGGCACCGCGCGGACTCATGGCAATAGCCACTCTTAGCTTATTTGCCTTATATGCCACCGAACCGGCTCTCAGTTTATTGCCACTACTGCTATGGCTGGTCGTCATCTCGCTTTTGCTGCAATTCCTCACAGCCAAGCTCATGGCGCGGCTGCTTGGGCTGGCAGAAAAAAGGCCACGTGGCGTGCTGATTATTGGAGCCAACAGTACTGCGCGCGCCATCGCCCGTAGCTTGACGGCCGAAGGCATACAAACATTACTGGCAGATACCGACTGGGAAAATATCCAACAGGCACGCATGGACGGTTTTGCCACCTACCTGGGGCATCCTGTCAGCGCGCGGGCAGATCATCAGCTTGATCTCATTGGTATTGACTACCTGCTTGCCATGTCGCACCGCGCCGCGCTAAATGCCCAGGCCTGCCAGCGCTATTCCCGCGAATTTGGTGCCCAGCGGGTATTTACCCTGCTCACCGCTGAAGAAAAACGCAGCTCCAATAAAAGTGCCATAGGCCAACAATATTCCGCCACACGTCTGTTTGGTGGCGAGCTAAGCCTGACCGACGTCAACAGCATGCTCGCTCGTGCTGGCGCTATTGCGACCCTATCTGCCAGCGAGCTACAGCAACAACAACATCACTACCCCTTATTTCTACTCAAGCACAATGGCCAACTACAGGTCATCGCGTGGCATTACGACAAGTTGCAAGACGGAGATCGCCTGATTACCCTATTGCCTCCTGCCGATGAGCCCCAACCACTGCGTGATGACTCAACCATCCTCGGCCGTAAAGCAAATGGACTGATGGAAGCCACAACATGAATTGCTTTATTTACAAAAGCAGCAAAAAAGATCAGCTCTATATTTATCTGCCGTGCAAGGATGATTTTGACGTTGTGCCACCGGCTCTGCTGGACAGTCTTGGTCAACCGGAATTCGTCATGCAACTATGGCTGGATGCCGGGCGTAAACTGGCTCGCGCCAATGCCCGTGAGGTAATGCTAGCGCTGACAGAACAAGGTTTTTATCTCCAGATGCCGCCCGAAGATCCATTGCATGACCTGCGTGGTGGCGGTCTGTATTAACGCAAGCAACAGGAACATAACATGTCATTGATTCGCCCCTTTGCCGGGCTATGCCCCGCCCCCAATCGTGCTGCTGAAGTAGCCGCACCACCCTATGATGTGCTGGATAGCAATGAAGCCCGCCAACGCGCTGCCGGCAAACCCTGGAGTTTTTTACATATCTCCAAACCAGAGATCGATCTGCCTGCCGACATCGACCCCTACGATGCCAGAGTCTATGCCAAGGGCAAGGAAAATTTCACGGCCATGCTCAAGCAAGGCGTACTACTGCAAGACCCAGTACCCACCTATTATCTTTATCGTCTGATTATGGGCGAACACCAACAGACAGGACTGGTGGCCGCTGCCAGCGTCAGTGATTACGACAGCAACCGCATCCGCAAACATGAATTCACCCGGCCAGACAAAGAAGACGATCGCGTGCGCCAAATTGACAGCCTGGGGGCACAAACCGGGCCGGTGTTTCTCAACTACAAACACCATCCCGATATCGATGAGTTGGTCAGCAAGATCATAAGCACAGTAGAAGCAGACATGGATCTCACGGCCGACACCGGTGTACGCCATACTATTTGGCGTATTAGCGATGACAAGCAGCTCGACTTTATCACCCGCAGTTTCGATAATATGGATTGTTTGTATATTGCTGACGGCCACCACCGCTCTGCCGCTGCTTCACGCATCGCCGCTGCGCGCAAGGCCGCCAACCCGAACCACACCGGCGATGAGGCTTATAACTATTTTCTCTCTGTGATCTTCCCCGACAACCAGATGCAGATCCTCGACTACAATCGCCTCATCAAGGATCTCAATAATCACAGCACAGAATCTTTTCTCGCCACCCTGCAGGATGCATTTAAGGTCGAAAAAGTCAGCGCACAATACAAGCCCGTCACGACCGGCGAATTTGGCATGTATCTGTCGGGGCAGTGGTATCGCCTATCCATCAAGACCGATCATATTCCGCATAACGATCCGGTCAAAAGCCTGGATGTCAGTCTGCTGCAGGATCATCTGCTCACACCGATCCTCGATATAAGCGATCCACGCCGTGATAAACGCATTGATTTTGTCGGCGGGATTCGAGGACTTGGTGAGTTGGAACGCCGTGTCGATAGCGGCGAAATGGCAGTCGCCTTTGCCTGCTACCCAACCTCCATGGCACAGCTCATGGCGGTGGCCGATGCTGGCGAGGTGATGCCACCAAAATCCACCTGGTTCGAGCCTAAACTAGCTGACGGCCTGGTCTCGCACCTACTCGACTGAGGTCTGCCCCTGCCGCTGACGCTGCTTGGCCTCTTCCAGCTCACGCGCCAGGGCACGGATATCATCCGAGTCACGGATCATCAACTCCTTGGCCGGCAAGGGCACATAGCTGAACTCTGTTACCGGCGCGGCTGGTGCTTGCGGCCGGGTTCGTAGCTGTGGAGATGGCAAGCTGGTGGCAGGTACATGCTTGATCGTAGCTGTTGGTACGCTCGATGGCACTACTATGGCGGGGCTTGCTATAGTTGGCTTATCTATAGACGTAACAACTGGTGCTGTGTTGCTCTCACCATCATCTGCACGCACCAGCCCCAATCGCCGGCGCACACTATTAGCAATATCCAGATCGGGAAACTCCACATCAACCACTGGATCAATCATAGGCTCCACCGCTGGTGTCGCCTGTGCCAACACGGGCAGCACCATAGATAAAACACTAGAAAAGCAGAAAATTCGCCAAAACCTACGCACGCCCAATACACCAATCAGTACAGCAGGGCTGTAGTATAACCTGCATATTTCACCAGCAAACATAGAATGTGCCAGGAACAAGACGCATCAATCGCAGTCATTGGAAAAAGAGTAGAATGAATTTATTATCACTCGCCTATCGCTGAACATAAACTCATGTCTAGATTCATTTTTTTACTTACATTGTTATTCATCTCAGCTTTTGCCCAGGCCTCCTGCGAGGATGCTCCGGCCCCTGGAGTAATCTGGCGCGACTGCGACAAACGCGGGATTGATCTGCAAGGCGTAGATCTGCGCGGCGCGATCCTCACACGCAGCGACTTTAGCGAGGCCAATCTGCGCGGCGCGCGCCTGGATCGTGCAGATCTGAATTTTGTCAGGCTGAACAAGGCCCAAATGCAACAGGCCCACTTAAGCAATGCACGACTCACCGGCGCACATCTGCAGCAAACCGATCTCAGCGAGGCACTACTCGATGGTGCCCGTTTTGATCGGGCAGAATTGACTCAGGCCAACCTCAAGGGAGCACAATTAAGCAACGCCAGTTTCTATCAGGCCACGCTTAAACAGGCCGATCTCAGTGAGGCTAATCTCAGTCACGCCGAGCTGCGTCAGGCCAGGCTACAGCAGGCCAAACTGGATGGTTGCCAGCTACCACATGCCAACTTGCTGCAGGCCGATCTGGAAAACGCCACACTTATAGCCGCCAATCTACAACAAGCCCGGCTGGACAAGGCAAATTTGCAATATGCAGACTTGCGCAATGCCGACCTCAGCCGCGCCTCACTGGTCGAGGCTCGACTGTTCGAGACCAGCTTCGAAGGTGCCAAACTGGGCGGCGCAATGTGGATAGACCGCAAACGCTGCCGGCCAGGCTCGGTAGGTAGCTGCGAATAACAGGCGTAACTTCTTGGCCTTACCAGTCTCGGCGTCTGTGCTGAATTGACTGTCAGGATCGTTCAGGGCAATTGCTATATTAAGGCACAACTACCACCAATGCAGTGTTTGCCTGGCGCATCAATATCCACTCTTAATCTACCGGCAAACATCACGCCAAGCTCAATGCACCCACCAATTAGAATCTGCCGCCATCGTATTGCACCAACCCAGACCCAGGTAAATAGCTGATTTGCGACAAAGCAGGATCGACAACGCCACGCCAAATTACATACCATACTAAATCCGCCATAATGCTTATGGCGGCCGGCCAGACAAGCTGATATGGTGAGCTGTAACATGACAGGCGGTTCCAGATTACATCAATCCCAAGGCTGATTGTAATGCTGACTTTACTCGCTTGCGATTACAGAATAAGGTTGTGCTGATGATGCCTGCTTGAGCAAAAACTTACGCCAACTACAAGCCCAAAATAAAGCCAGCAAAATCCAACATAAAAACTACTGAACCGACGGTGATAACAAAATTCCCTTTACTCTCTCGACCGCGCCTCAATAACGCAATGGCTGCTCGCTGGGCAACCTGGCTGCTGGTTGTCAGCTGTTCCATCAGCCTGGCACAGCTGAGCTGGCAATTGATCCCAGCACCACTCTCACAACCAAGACTCACAGCACCCCAGACAACCATATCTGCAAACAGCACTAACACGCGTCTGGAAAGCCTCGCCAGACTGCATCTTTTTGGTAAATCAATTGATGCAGCGCCAGCCGCATCCAACCAGGCCAATGCCCCGGAAACCTCGCTCAACCTGACCCTACGTGGCCTGTTCGCCGTAAAGAATCGCGCAGAGGCCCTGGCAATCATTTCCTTGGGTGACAATAATGAACGCCACTTCCGCATTGGAGATCAGGTAAGTAGTGGGGTGGTAGTACATGATATTCTGGCTGACCGTGTTGTGCTTGAGCATGCCGGGCGCTATGAAACCCTGCGTCTGCCCAAAAATCACTTAAACACGACTGCGGCAGCCACAAGCCATACTGACTTGCCCACAGCAATGCAATTGCAGTTACAGGAATTGCGCCAATCAATACTGAGTAACCCAGATGTAATCATGCAGCTGGCCGATTTTCAACCGGCTATACAAGACGGGCTATTGCGTGGTTATTATATTCGTCCACGCCGTCATAATGAGCTTTTCAAGACGGTGGGGCTGTTACCTAATGATATTGTTACCCATGTCAACGACATTCCGGTTACCGAACCGGCGCGGTTCGTCGAGCTTGGCAATATGTTTGCCCAGGCCAGCAGTTTGCAACTATCCATAGATCGACCCGACGGGATGACGGAAAATATAGTCATCAACCTGAACCAGGGAAATTAACCACCATGCGCAAGGCTTTTACCAACATAATCATCGCAATGTTTTTCTTTGCCAGCGCAGTCACGCAAGCAACTGAAGATAGTGTCATGCTGAATCTTAAGGATGCCGACATCAGTTCAGTTATCAGCACCGTAGCGGAAATCACCGGCAAAAATTTCATTATCGACCCGCGCGTCAAAGGCAAGGTAACCATAGTCTCAAACCGGCCACTTGCCGCTGACGAAGTCTATCAGGTCTTTCTTTCTGTGCTCAATGTACATGGCTTTGCCGCTGTTCCTGACAAGAATGCCATCAAAATTATTCCCGCAGTGACTGCCAAGCAAAGCCCCATACCCAATACCGATAACAATCAATTAGAACGTGGTGATCAATACGTTACGAGAGTGATACAACTGGACAATGTGTCCGCGGCACAACTGGTACCTGTATTGCGCCCACTGCTGCCACAGGAGTCCCACCTTGCCGCCTATGCTGGCAGCAATGTGCTGATCGCCTCAGCCAGTGCCGCAAATCTTAACCGTCTGGTGCAGATTATCGAGCGGGTTGATCTGGCTGGCGATCTAGAAATAGAGGCTATCCCACTACAACATGCCTTTGCCGAAGAAGTAGCCCGCATCATCAACACGCTTGGCAAGACTCCTGCTGGTGCAGGCGATCAAGTCAACGATACCCCCAGGCTGGCAGTTGATCTGCGCACCAACAGTCTGCTTCTTTCCGGCGATCGCAATAACCGACTACGCCTGCGCACCCTGATCACCCATCTCGACACACCAACCCAGCGCCGAGGCAATACCCAGGTCATTTATTTACGCTATGCCAAGGCCAAGGATATCGCTCCCTTGCTCAACTCTATCGCCAGCAGCATGGCCCATAAGCCTGTTGCAGCAGCTCAATCTGCAACTGAAGATGGAGCAGGGTTACTGAATATCCAGGCAGATGAAAACATTAATGCCCTGGTCATCAGCGCCACCCCGGATATCATGGTGAACCTGGAACAGGTCATCCGCCGTCTTGATATCCGGCGCTCACAAGTCATAGTCGAAGCTGTGATCGCTGAGGTGACTGATGACAAGGCGCGCGAACTGGGTGTGCAGTGGTTATTCGATGGCTCATCCAGCAACCAGCCTGTGGGCGTGGTCAATTTTGCCGGTTCTGGCTCCGGCCTGAATAATTTAATTGCCGATCCACCAAAAATCAGTGATGGTCTTACGGCTATCATTGGCGATACAGCCACATCTGGTGGCACTCGTATAGGCATGTTGCTACGCGCCTTGTCTGGTGATGTCAATACCAATATTCTCTCCACACCCAGTCTGGTTACCATGGACAATGAAGAAGCAGAAATTGTCGTTGGCCAGAGCGTCCCTTTCATTACCGGCTCCTATGCCAGTACTGGCACGGGCGGCACGGCAGTACCAGGGAACCCGTTTCAAACAATTTCACGCGAGGATGTTGGTTTGAGCCTCAAGATCAAGCCACAAATCAATGAAGGCGATACGGTACGCATGGAGATTGCCCAGGAGGTCTCCAGCATCAGCACCTCGACCACGGGGGCCGCTGATATCGTGACCAACAAACGCGCCATCAAAACCACAGTTATGGTCGATAGCGGCGAGATACTGGTACTCGGCGGGCTCATCGATGACCAATTAGTTGAAAACCAGCAAAAGGTTCCAGGGCTGGGAGATATTCCCATGCTTGGTTACCTGTTCAGCTACAAAAAAACCACTAGCGTCAAACGCAATCTGATAGTTTTTATTCATCCGACCATCCTGCGTGGTGGCAGCAACGATCTCGCCATCATGGGCGACAAATACAATTATATCCGCAACCAGCAGTTGGCCCTGCGTGAACGTGGCATCCACCTGATGCCTGACGATGCCTCGCCACTATTGCCCAAGTGGGATGATTATCTCGCATTGCCACCACCTTTCGCCGACGACACTAAAACACCACTGGAGCCTCTGGATGATTCAGCCAGCTACTGATATCCAGCTCGCAAGCAAGGGACAGCACCATCTGCCCTACGCCTATGCCAAACGCAACGGTGTCATCCTGTTTCCAGACGAAGCCGGTAGCCTGCGGCTGTATTACCGCGCCGATACAACAGCACTGGCACTGACAGAGGCACGCCGCGTGGCTGCCCAGTCCATGCCGCTGGAGCAACTCGACAGCCAGGCCTTTGAACGTCTGCTGCGCCGTGCCTACGAGCGTTCCGGCAATGGCAGCATGCAGGCAATGGAAGAGATTGGTGAAGAACTGGATCTGGATCGCCTGGTACAAAATCTGCCAGAACCAGAAGATTTGCTGGAAAGCGAAGACGACGCTCCTATCATTCGCCTAATCAATGCCATGCTTACCGAGGCAATACGTGAAAACGCCTCGGATATTCACATCGAACCATTTGAACACCGCCTGTCCATACGCTTTCGCGTCGATGGGGCATTGCGCGAAGTGCTGGAGCCAAAAAACAGTATTGCGCCACTGCTGGTCTCACGCATAAAGGTCATGGCCAAACTGGATATTGCCGAAAAACGCGTACCACAAGATGGCCGCATTTCCCTGCGGGTAGCCGGTCGGCCAGTCGATGTACGCGTATCCACCCTGCCTTCTGGCCATGGCGAGCGCGTGGTACTGCGCCTGCTGGACAAACAGACCGGCAGGCTGGATCTTACCCACCTTGGCATGGCCGAAGAAATACGCGAAAAAGTCGACCGCCTGATCCACGAACCACATGGTATTTTCCTCGTCACCGGCCCTACCGGATCGGGCAAGACCACTACGCTCTATGCCGCATTGGCGCGACTTAATGGCCGCGATCGAAACATCATGACAGTGGAAGACCCCATCGAATATTTTATCGATGGCATAGGCCAGACCCAGGTCAACACCAAGGTCGACATGACATTTGCCCGTGGCCTGCGGGCTATTTTGCGGCAGGATCCGGACGTGGTCATGGTTGGTGAAATACGCGATCTGGAGACCGTACAAATCACTGTGCAATCATCCCTCACCGGACACCTTGTGCTCTCCACATTGCACACCAACACCGCTGTTGGTGCCTTGACCCGTCTGCGCGATATGGGAGTAGAGCCATTTTTACTATCCTCCACCCTGCTGGGTGTCCTTGCCCAACGGCTGGTGCGCCTACTCTGTCCACACTGCAAGCAAGCCCAACCGGCCAGCGATGCCGACTGTAGCGTGCTTGGCATTCCGGTCGAACAGGCACCTCTACTCTATCGCCCGATTGGCTGCAGCAAATGCAAGCAAACCGGCTACAGTGGCCGCACCGGTATTTATGAACTAGTGGTAGTTGACAGCCAGATGCGCAGCCTCATCCACGACGGCGCCAGCGAACATGTGCTGGAGAAACTGGCTCGCCAACACACACCTGGTATTCGCGAAGATGGCCTGCGCCGTGTTCTCGCAGGAGACACCACCCTGGAGGAAGTATTGCGGGTTACACACGATGAATAAATCAAACAGACCACCAGTCATGCCGCTGGACTATTGAGATGGGTGCTTTTGAATACCGTGCGCTGGATGCAGCTGGACGTGAGAAAAAAGGCGTGCTCGAAGGAGATACAGCACGCCAGATACGGCAAAGCCTGCGTGAACAGGGACTGACACCTCTCGCTGTTAATGCCGTCTTCGAACGCGAACAAAAACGCCAAAGCAAGATTTTTGCCCAGCGTATTAGCGCCTCCGAGCTGGCCCTAATCACGCGCCAGTTAGCAACCCTGGTTCGTTCCGGCCTGCCGCTGGAAGAAACCCTGCACACGGTCGCCAGGCAAGCAAGCAAACCTCGTCTGCGCAACATGTTGATGGCGGTACGCTCAAAAGTCCTGGAAGGACACACCATCGCCGCCGGGCTGGATGATTTCCCGCATGTCTTTCCAGATCTCTACCGCGCCACCGTGGCCGCTGGCGAGCACTCCGGCCACCTGGACAGAGTGCTGGAGCGCCTGGCCGACTACACAGAAGCACGCCAGCAACTACGACAAAAAATTCAGCTCGCACTATTTTATCCCACCATACTCACCGCCATGGCGCTTGCGGTCACCGTAGCACTGCTTGCCTATGTCGTCCCCCAGGTAGTCCAGGTCTTTGACAATATTGGTCAGCAACTGCCTGCGCTTACCCGTGGTCTAATCGCCCTCAGTGACTTCATACGCAACTGGGGCCTGGCGCTGGCCTTGCTGATGGCTGCAACAATCTGGCTAGCAACACAGCTATTACGCAGACCAGAATACAAGACACGTTGGCATGCGCTACTGCTGCGCCTGCCACTCATCGGTCAACTGAGCCGTGGCGTCAACACCGCCCGTTTTGCCCGCACCCTGAGCATTCTCTCCGCCAGTGGCGTGGCGATACTGGATGCCATGCATATATCTGCCCAGGTATTGGATAATCTGCCCATGCGCACAGCCGTCGAACAGGCGGCACATCGCGTACGAGAAGGCTCCAGCATCCATAAGGCCTTGGCAGTGGGCGACTATTTCCCTGCCATCACCTTGCAACTAATCGCCAGTGGCGAAGCCAGCGGCCAGCTCGATAACATGCTTGAACGCGCCGCGCTCAATCAAGAACGTGAACTGGAAACAACTATTGCCACCTTGATGGGGCTGTTTGAACCTTTGCTCATCCTGGTCATGGGTGGGGTTGTCCTCATCATCGTGCTGGCCATCCTGCTGCCCATCTTTGATCTCAATCAGTTGGTAAAATAGGATACTTGTGCATCCTTTATGGCAAAATTAAGGTAATTTCACAAACCAGCTTCAGCCATGCCTGTCGGCATTGCTCGACAGCGCAATGCGCTCACACCAGCAAAGAGAAAGTGATGTACAGACAACGCAACTCACACACCGGCTTCACACTTATCGAAATCATGGTTGTTGTCGTGATCCTTGGTATCCTCGCCGCCATTGTCGTGCCCAGGGTCATGGATCGCCCTGACAGCGCGCGTCTCACCAAGGCACGGCAAGACATCCGCGTATTAGAAAGCGCCCTCAACCTCTATCGTTTGGACAACCTTCACTATCCCAGCACCGATCAAGGACTGGTAGCCCTGGTAAAGAAACCTGGCGGAACTCCCCAGGCGCGCAACTGGAAGCAAGGCGGTTATATCGACCGCCTGCCCAAGGACCCGTGGGGCAATGACTATCAGTACATGAACCCAGGCATCCATGGCGAGATCGATATCTTTAGCTTAGGTGCCGACAGCCGCCCTGGTGGAGAAGGCATGAATGCAGACATCGGCAACTGGAATGTCGAGTGAAAAACCACACCGACGCAGCGCCAGCAAAGGGTTCACCCTACTGGAATTACTGGTAGTACTACTGATACTTGGCATCCTGTTTTCCCTTGCCACCCTGTCCATAGGAAATGATCAGGAAACCCAGATCAAGGAAGACGCATACCGTCTTGCCTCGCTCATCGAGCTGGTCAGTGAAGAGGCCATCCTGCAAGGTCGCCAACTTGGTTTGAAATTCACTACTGAAGGATATAGTTTTCTGTTTCTTGCCCCACAAAATGAAGGGCCATCACTTTGGCTTCAGCTGGAACAAGATAAGCTTTTGCGGCCACGTGAGTTTCACCCATCAACAAGTGCACAATTAACACTGGATGATCTGCCCCATGCACTGCCTGCAACATCAGCCGAACACGATGCGCCACAATTATATTTTCTCTCCAGTGGTGAGCGCACACCCTTTATGCTGCGGTTGAGCAGCAACGACCAGCGCATCGTCTACCAACTGAAAAGCAATGCTCTTGGCCCGGTTAAAGTGGGCAAAGAACTCGAGCTGCCATGAGCACTTTGATTATGTCCTGCAAACCTGCCTGCCAGCGCACCAATACAAGCCAAAACCACCACCGTGGCTTTACACTATTAGAAGTCATGGTTGCCCTGGCCATCATTGCCATTGGGCTGGCAGCAGCTATTCGTGTTAGTACAGTCAACAGTGCCAACGCCATCCACCTGCGTGACAAAACCCTGGCCTACTATGTCGCTGCCAACAAGGCCACAGAAATGCAGCTGGAGCAGCAATGGCCGGCGACTGGTACACAGCAAGGCCGCGCCGAAATGGGCTGGCGTGAATGGCAATGGCGTATGTACATCAGCGAAACTCCAGATAAACGCATCCGCCGTGTCGACATAGAGGTCGGTGCCAATAAGGAATCAAATCTTGCCGTGCTGTCGATATTTCTGCCACAACCACATAAAGCCCAACCATGAATTCTAGTTATTGCCCTGCCAATACAATGCGACCAGCGAGCGAGGGCTTTACCCTGCTAGAGTTGCTCATCGCCATGGCGATCTTCGCCATCATGGCTGCGCTGGCCTATGGCGGGCTTGCCAGTGTGCTGACTGCGCGAGAAAATATATCAGCAGAGGCTACAAGACTACGCAACATCCAACAGCTCATGCTGATGCTGGAGCGCGATCTGGATCAGCTGGCTGATCGCAGTATGCGTGATGAATATGGCGATCGACAGCCTGCCCTGCGTGGCGGTGAAGATTGGTTTGAATTCACTCGCAGTGGCTGGTCCAATCCTGCCGAACAGTTG
This sequence comes from Thiohalomonadaceae bacterium, assembly GCA_041678005.1. GTDB lineage: Bacteria > Pseudomonadota > Gammaproteobacteria > Thiohalomonadales > Thiohalomonadaceae > Sulfurivermis. The sequence goes on along the minus strand of JBAYOW010000010.1, from coordinate 20,000 downwards.
CGCAGCGACTTGCAACGAGTTGCCTACACCCTGCGCGAGCGCCGGGTTATCCGTGCCTATTGGCAAGTGCTGGATCGCGCCCAGGATAGTGCCCCACTGGAAATGACCCTGCTTGATCCAGTATTGAACCTGCGCCTGCGCTATCTTGATGCCAATCGGCAATGGCTAGCAGATTGGCCACCACCGACAATCGAGGCCGCAGCGGAGACATTGCCTATCGCATTGGAATTACATTTGGAACTGGAAGACTGGGGCAATCTCACCCGCTTGTTCCGTATACGCTGAATAATTCAATACACAGCACGCTGTCATATTCAAAGTAAGTTACAAGCCAAAATATTGGATAAATAAAAACCAACATGTCCACCAGCTTACACAGCTCGATAAAAATTAAAATCAAATATCCACATCAACGTGGTGTTGCGCTGATCACGGCCATGCTAATCGTAGCCCTGGCCACCATCATCAGTGTCGCCATGACCTGGCAACAGCAAGTCGACCTGCGTCGTGCACAAAATGCGCTGGAATCAGGCCAACTACGTCAATATCTTTTTGCTATCGAAGGCTGGGCAGGGAAAATACTTGAACAAGACAGGCGCGATAGTAAGGTAGATCACCTGGGTGAAGACTGGGCGATGCAGCTGCCACCCATGCCAGTGGATGGCGGCATGTTGGCGGGAAGGATCGAAGATGCCCAGGCACGTTTTAATATCAATAACTTAATTACGGATGGTCGTATAAATGCCGAAGATCAAGCGCGTTTTCGCCGCTTGCTGGCGATACTTGAGTTGTCGCCAACACTGGTCGATGCTGTAATTGACTGGCTTGATGCTGATGCTGAACCCGTCTCACCCAATGGGGCTGAAGATGATATCTATCTGAATAGACAACCACCCTATCGAGCCGCCAACCGTCCCATTGCTGATGTCAGCGAGCTGCGCCTGATCGCAGGCTTTGATGCTGAAGCCTATCATCGTCTGAAGCCTCATGTTACCGCCCTGCCCTCATACGCAAGCATCAACCTCAATACTGCAAGCGCAGAGATCATCATGGCCTTGAGCAACAGTCCGGATCGAACCCTCGCTGAAAATTTTATTGCTACGCGGGAGAAGCAATATTTTATCAGTGTTGATGCCGCTCTGCAGCAGCCAGTCTTTGCCAGGCAAGGGATACCAACAGAAGGTATGGGCGTAGCAACGCAGTATTTTATGGTAATGTCGGCATTGCAAACAGGTCGCCTGGATCACCGCTACACCAGCCTGTTACATCGAAGTAACAACGGTCTGATTACACGCCTGACACGTACCCAACAACACCTGTGACCACATGGAACATTTAATAATACGGCTCGCATCTGACAACACTGCGCACTGGTGCCATGCCAGCATGCCTGAGCGCGTCAGCCACGGCACATTTACCGCACTAGGTGCCGCCGCAGCTGGCTATCGCCTCACCCTGCTAGTGCCGAGTATCGATATCTCCCTGCTCGCAGCCCAAGTGCCTTCCAGCCGACGACAATATCTGCACCAGGCGTTACCCTACGCACTGGAAGAACAACTGGCAGCTGATGTGGAGACTCTACACTTTGCCATCGCCAATACTCGTCCTGGGACATCAATTCTATGCGCTGTGTTGGCAAAGGCCACGCTACGCAACTGGCTGGGCAAGCTGGCCGCGGTTGGCCTGAAACCTGATGTCGCTATCCCTGACGTACTGGCCCTGCCACAGCAAAGTGGCCAATGGTCGCTGTTGCTGGAAGCAAATAGCGCATATCTGCGCACAGGCCCATACAGTGGCCTGGCGTGCGACACTACAGCCCTGTCTCATCTATTGCCCCAACTAATACAGCAATCCGGTGAACAGCGCCCACAACGAATAATAATTAATGAAATACCTTCAGCCGGGACAGAGCAGACCAGGCAGGAGCTGGAACGCTACTGCAAAGAAATGAAACTTGATTTCACGCATGCCACAATAGCGAATGCCCTGCCAATGATGGCTCGTGCCACACTTGCAGCCACGCCCATCAATCTACTACAAGGCGACTTCAGCCGACGCAAACAAACCCAACAACTCTGGCGTCCCTGGCGGGCGGCGGCTGCACTATTGACATTACTTTTGCTTATCCAGGGCGGCATAACAACCAGTCGCTATACCAGGCTGTCGCATCAGGAGCAGCAGCTTAATGAACAAATTGAAAACATCTACCGCCAATCCTTCCCGGAGTCCCGCCGCATCGTCAATGTCAGGGCACAGATGGAACAAGGGCTACAAGCACTACGTAGCGGCAGTGGCATGCAGGAGCTACCACAGTTATTGCTGCATGCAGGCCCGGCATTGCATCGGCCAGATATCGAACTACGCGCCCTGCAATACACCCCGGAGCAATTTACCATTGAACTGACCGCTCGCAACCTGCAGGCTCTCGACCAACTCAAACAGACCTTGGAGAGTGAAGTAATCCACGCTGAAATACTTCAGGCCGACAGCAGCCATGATCAGATTGCCGGGCGCATAGCCATACGCATGGATAAACCATGAAGAAGAAATTACAACACCACTGGATGTCGCTGCAGGATCGCGATCGTCATATCCTGCTAGGTGGCGGGGTCGTAGTCTTGCTGCTGCTGTTTTACACCATGCTCTGGGAGCCATTGAACACCCATCTGAGGCAACTCGAACAGCACCTGCAGGAACAGCAAGCCAACCTCGTCTGGATGCAACAAGCTGCTAAAGAAGTTCAAACCCTGCGTGGTGCCACGCCGACGCTAACAAAAAACACACAATCCCTGCTGACCATAAGCGACAACAGCTCCAGAGAACATAATCTGGACAAGGCCATCAAGCGTATCCAGCCCGATGGACAGCACACTGTACGCATCTGGCTGGAGGAAGCTGATTTCAACAGCATCCTGCGCTGGCTGGATAGCCTGCTCATGCAGCATCAGGTTCACATCACCATGCTCAATATCGAAGGCAACGCAGCCTCTCCCGGCCAGGTCAATGCACGCCTCACGCTGGAGAGCACGCCATGATACGTGCGGCATGGAAATTTATACTCGGCGGAATTTTTGTCTATCTCATAAGCCTGCTGATCCTGCTGCCCGCCTCACATGTCCATGCCTTACTGGAAACGCGCATGACCATGCCACGCCAGCTCGGTATGAACAATATCAGCGGCACAATATGGTCAGGTCATATCGCCTCTCTCGCCTGGCAGGGTCATACGCTGGGCGAGCTGAACTGGAGTTTATCGCCCTGGCAATTACTGCGCGGTCGCCTGCAGCTGCAGACGCTATTACAAGGCAGTGATACAACAATCAGTGCCCAACTGCAGCTTCGTTCAGATCACTCCCTGCATTTACAGGATTTGCGCGCGCGCCTGCCGGCGGCACAACTAATGACATTTAATCAGGGGCTGCCCATAGCAATAGACGGAGTCATATCACTACATCTGGAGAAGGCCAGTCTGCGTTTGCAGGATAAACTCAGCCTGCAGGGAAAGGCGACGTGGAATCAGGCACGACTAATCACCGGCCAACCGCTCAATCTAGGTGATCTGAGCCTGATTTTTGAACCAAAAAATGATGGTGGCAGCCAAGGACTGCTCAGCGATAATGGTGGCCCATTGGAGATAAAAGGAAATATAAATCTTGATCCACGCGGCACCTATCAGTTCACTGCCCAACTACGTGCTCGCCCCGGTGCCGAGGATAATTTAGCTCAAATATTGCAACTGCTTGATCGAGCTGACAGCCGTGGTTTTTATCAACTACGCTACAGCGGGCGGCTGTGATGCAGGATTGGATTGAATTAACTAAATACCACAATGATTTTCAGTGCGCATCCGCATAACATGGGTTGAGGCACTAGACGCACCAATCGCGACAAAGCACTTGGGACATACCGATTAGCTCAGCTTTGCTGAAATATGCCGGTTAATCCAGCCCGGCAAGCAATCTCATCATACATCCAGGTTATAGCGCTTTATTTTGCGCCACAAAGTTGATTTGTCGATACCAAGGATTTCGGCCGTCAAAGAACGATCACCCTGCGTTTCACGCAAGGTCTTGCGGATGAAATAGATCTCAATTTCCTCCAAACTTTGTGGCGGCAGAAAATCCAGTGTCTTGTTTGCATTACCCTGCTTGTCGATGATGTGTTGCGGTAAAACCTCTTCGCGGATCTTGTCTCCCTCAGTAAGAATGAGCATCCGTTGCACCACATTTTCCAGTTCGCGGATATTGCCGGGCCAATCGTAACGCAATAGCGCACCGAGCACTTCAGTATCCATGCTCTTCACCGGCTTGTTCAAACGTAACGCGTATTTGTTCAAAAAATAATAGGTCAGCAATGGGATATCATCGCGCCTTTCACGTAAGGCGGGCGCATGCAATTCCATAATCATCAGTCGATAATACAGATACTCACGAAAGACACCGTCTTCGATCAACTGCGCGACCGGTTTATTGGTAGCAGCCACCACCCGCACATCGACATGTGTTAATTGAGTGTCACCCATGGAATAAAAACTGCCTTCCTGCAAGACACGAAGCAGCTTGGCCTGCAATGCAAGGCTCGCATTGTTAATCTCATCGAGAAACAATGTGCCACCGTTGGCCGCCTCAAACAGGCCAATCTTATGCCGCTCCGCCCCTGTAAAAGCGCCTTTTTTATAGCCAAACAATTCGCTCTCGATGAGATTTTCCGGAATCGCCGCACAGTTAATTGCAACGAATGGACAATCCTTGCGCGTACTTTGCTGATGGATCTGCCTGGCAACCAATTCCTTACCGGTACCACTCTCGCCGGTGATCATCACGCTGCAATCATAGGCTGAAGCGGCATCGATCAGCTTGCGCAATTTGTTCATTGCAACAGAATCACCTATCAGATCACCCTTATCTGACAGTGCGCGTTGCTGCTGGCGCAAGCGCTGGTTTTCTGTACTGAGCAGGTGATACTGCAAGGCTCGTTCGACTGTGCAGCGCAGCTCTTCATTATCGAATGGTTTACGCAAGTAATCGAAGGCACCAGCCTTCAATGCATCAACCGCGGATTCGACGGTAGCAAAGCCAGTGACCAAAACCACTTGAGTGCTGGCACTGCGTGCCTTCGTAAATTCCAGCACATCCATGCCATCTCCACCTGGCATGCGCAGATCGGTAACAATCACACTGACTGGGTTATTTTCTACATACTCCATGGCAAGATGCGCATTCTCGACACCTATCACAGTCGCTGATGGGTGCACCTGTCCGAGGACATTGAGCATCAATTCACGCATATTCTTGTCATCTTCTACCACCAGGATCACATTATCCTGGCTTGGTCTTTGTAAAGCGTTAAACGACATTTTTCACCTGCTGCAGGTTGACAGTCGGCAGCGACACCACAAAGCGCGCACCATCGGTATATGCACTATCATAACGTATACTGGCACCGCGCTTGGCCAACATGGCCTGTGAGATAGACAAACCCAAGCCTGTCCCTGCACCGACATCCCTGGTGGTGAAGAATGGTTCAAAGACACGGCTACGTTGCGCTTCAGGGACGCCAGGCCCATTATCTTCCACCGCGATATGCAGATAACGCGATTCGCCTTGCATTATCCGCACAACAATCTGCGGCTGAGACATGCCGTCCAGGGCATAAATGGCATTTTGCAGCAAATTGCTGAAGACAATATCCAGCTGGCCACAATCACCCTCAACCATCAAGGGCGTATCTGGCAAGTGCAGGCTTACCTCAATACCATAGCGACGCATGCGACAACTGATAAAAGTCTCTGTCAGATCACGCAACAACTGAGCAATATCACAGGTTTCGCCACTGCATTTTTCCTGCCGCGCATAATTAAGCAAATCATGCACGATACGCGAACAACGCTTCGTCTCCTCCGAAATCACATGGGCAAATTCCGCCACCTTTGCAGTATTTTCGGGTTGCGCTGCAATCAATTGTGTATAGCCAAGAATACTGCCAAGTGGTGTATTCATCTCATGCGCCACACCACCGGCAAGCTGTCCCATCGCAACCAGTTTTTCCCGATTGGCCACAGTATCCTGCAATTCCCGATATTCACTGATATCAAGCAAAGTGATGATGGCTCCCATATCCATCTCGTGCTCATTGAAAAAGCCGAGATTCAGTGAAAACCAACGTTTCCTGCCATCGATGAGCAAGGTGATTTCCTGATTGCGTATGGGCTGTTTATACAGAAAGGCATCACGCATAATGGCGCGGTCATATTCATTCAACTTGATGAGATCGAACAGGTTCACGCCAACCAGATTCTTGTCACTACGGCCAAACACTTCCTCGGCATGGCGGTTTACTGTAGTAATCGTCAAGTCATCTGCCACGTTCAGCAATACACCTGGCAAACTTTGCAAAATAGCATTGATCTTGTTGCGCTCAGTCAACACACGGGCCTGACATTCCTCCACGGTATGAAACATAGTGCGCAGTCGATCCATCGTCAGATCATAGTCACGAATAACACGGCGCAGATAGAAGGGCCACCAGGGCAAATGCCCAACCAACTCCAATGACCCACCACGCGCATCGAGTATGCGTTTGTGTAAATATCCAAGATACAGCCGGTTGATACCCCAGCCCAGCAGCAATATCGTCACTGCCGCAATCCACCACCAATGTATTAACTCAGCCACTCAAGGCACTCCTCATTAACTTTTTTTGCCACTGCAACAATACCAACAGACACGGCAATCAGGGAACCTCTGAATAGATAATCAATCCTGGTAAGGGCATCGTTACAATTAGCGGCAAACAGACAGTAAAATCATTATCCCGCATATTTCACCTTAGGGACGCAGATAATGGCGCAAAGAATACAAACCGAGGGCAAGCCGTGAGGTAGTGGATAGTTATTCCCTGGCACACTTGGCACTTGGCTCAGAGGCCAGGCCAGCTATGTTCTAATATGTAAAATAAATTAATTATTTTGATTTTTATGCACTTATAAGTTGAGTCCGAAGGCGATTATAAGGGCTGCACCCTATAATTAACCGCAATATTTTGGAGGGTTATGCTGTTGGGGCTGGAATACAACTACTTGCAACAAAACCTACAAATATCGAATTCCATGTCATAGATCTTAAGTCTGAATTCAGATGAGCTTTGCATCGATCGCAGTCGGAACATATTTGCTCAAGCGCGGACACCAGACTGCGGGAAGCAAGAACTCATGAGAAGTTTCATTGATCATATTGAGTGTGTACTTTAGATACGAGCCACAAAAAGATAACTACTCAAGGGTGCTTGAAATTTCAGACTATGCTACCGGCAGAGGCGGTGCATTAACTGCATATTTCGCTATGGCACGAAAAAAGCTCTGGTGAAGCATGCAGATTATTGATGCCAGCGGGTACGTAGTGCCGTATAGACCATCTGTGGGTATTTTGCGCTGCCGAGGCTGCCGTTGTAGCGGGCAAGAGCGCGGGTGAGGTCTCCGTGTTCCATGTCCAGATAGTAGCGCAGGATGGTGCAGCCCATGCGTAGATTGGTGTTGACATGAAACAGATTATCTTCAGGGTGGCCAATTTCGGCCAGCCAGAAAGGCATCACTTGCATCAATCCCTGTGCGCCAGCAACAGAGATGGCGAAACGATCAAAATTACTTTCCACCTGGATTACTGCAAGCACCAGTTCAGGCTGCAAGTCGGCACGCCTGGCTTCCAGATAAACCTGCCGCAACAACTGCAAACGTTCTTTGTGATCAGACAAACGTCGGGCCAGCCGGGTGGACATGTCAGTCAGCCAGACCTCGGCCTCGAAACGATCCTGGGTAATGCCATCTTCTGCCATTGCCTGCGCCAGGCGCAGGCGCAGTTCTTCATTCAGTTCCCGTGGTGCAGCATGCGCGCTTGCCACTGCCAGCAAAAAAATCAGGCTAATCATGCGGCAGGCCAGCATCAGCGCTTGACCTTGGCTTGCAGGAAGCTATTTAGCTCAGCCAGCGGGATGTCCTGCGCAGCATCTTCACGGCGTCCCTTGTATTCGATGCTGCCAGCATCAAGGCCGCGCTCGGAAAACACCAGACGGTGCGGAATGCCAATCAGATCTAGGTCGGCAAATATCACGCCTGGACGTTCCTTACGGTCATCAAGTAATACGCTGTAGCCCGCATCCTGCAGTCGTTGATAAAGCTGTTCTGCTGCTTCTGTCAAACGCACTGATTTGTGCATATTGATCGGCACCAGCACCAGCTGAAATGGAGCGATAGTCTCCGGCCATATGATGCCGCGCTCGTCGTGATTCTGTTCGATGGCAGCGGCGACTGCACGGGATACACCAATGCCATAACAACCCATCGTCGGCGATATCGACTTGCCATTTTCATCCAACACTGTGGCCTTCATCGCCTCGGAATATTTTCTGCCCAGCTGGAAAATATGACCAACTTCTATTCCGCGTTTGATCTGCAAACATCCATGTCCATCCGGGCTGGGATCACCTTCGACAACATTGCGGATATCAGCGATCTCCGGCAGCGGCAGATCGCGCTCCCAATTGAGGCCGAAATAGTGCTTGTCATCAATGTTGGCACCTGCGGTGAAGTCAGCCATATTAGCCACACTGTGATCGGCAACAATGGGCAATGATAATTTGATTGGGCCAAGCGAGCCTGGACCGGCACCGATGGCTGCACGGATTTCTGCTTCAGTCGCCATTTGCAGCGGGCAGGCTACCTGTGACAGTTTGCCAGCCTTGATAGAATTCAGCTCATGATCGCCACGCACCAATAGCGCTACCAGGCCACCTTCGCGGCCATGCACTACCAGGGTTTTGACAGTTTTTTCAATCGGCAGGGAAAATTGCTCCACCAGATCTGCAATAGTTTTGGCGTTTGGTGTATCAACCAGACGCAGCTCTTCACTGGGCGCAGGGCGTGTGCTGGTCGGCGCAAGTGCTTCGGCCATTTCCACATTGGCAGCGTAATCGCTTTGATCAGAGCAGGCGATGGCGTCCTCGCCGGAATCAGCCAGCACATGAAATTCATGCGAGCCAGTGCCGCCAATGGCACCTGTGTCGGCCTGCACCGGCCTGTAATACAAGCCCAAGCGATCGAAAATACGACAATAAGTCTCATGCATGACCTGGTAGGTCTCCTGCAAAGAGGCATCATCTATGTGAAAGGAATAGGCATCCTTCATAAGAAATTCACGCGAGCGCATCAGGCCAAAGCGTGGGCGTCGCTCGTCACGGAATTTTGGCTGAATTTGATAAAGATTGATGGGCAATTGCTTGTATGAACGCAACTCATGCCGGCAGAGATCGGTAATAATTTCTTCGTGCGTAGGGCCAAAACAAAAATCGCGCTGGTGGCGATCTTTCATGCGCAACATTTCCTCGCCCATTTCATCCCAACGGCCAGACTCCAGCCATAGCTCAGCTGGCTGGACGGCAGGCATCAGCACCTCCTGGGCACCGGCGCGATTCATCTCCTCGCGCACAATGACCTCTACCTTGCGCAATACACGCAGGCCCAGTGGCAACCAGGTATAAAGTCCGGCAGCCAATCGACGAATCAAGCCAGCCCGTAGCATCAGTTGGTGGCTGATGATCTCGGCATCGGCAGGGGTTTCCTTGACAGTGGCAATCAGCAGGCGTGATGCGCGCATGAAATATCTATTCTCCGTAAGTATGAAAAGTTGAAGTTACTGACAGTATTTATCTACAAGTTCCTGGGCTGCCTTGATTCTGGCACTTCGTTCCTCATCCGTGAGACTAACGACCTCGCCCTTGGTGTTTATAAAATTTTTGCTATTGCTATAGTCCTCTAGATTTTTACGCCCCACAGAACAGTTATATTCAGCGATATCTGCCTCCAGTCGCTTGCGCTCCTTTTCCTGTTTGTCCTCGATGGGATCCTTGTCATCTGCTTCTGGTTCTGACATCGGGGCAGAGTTTTTGGCCGTATCTGACAGGATTGGACTATTTGACTGTGAGCCATGTGTGTTCAACTGCTGAAAACTGCCTTTAGGCGGCGGGCTCTGGGAGAACTGGACATTACCATCCTCATCGGTCCACTTGTACATGGTGGCAGCAAGGACGCTTGCGGCTGGCATCAGCAAAACAGCTGTAAGAAGCAGTGCGGAGATGAATGAAAGTTCCTTGTACATGATGATCAGTCCTTAAAGTTAAAGATTCAAAAACAACCTCCATTATGGTTTTTTCTGCGGGTACAGGCAAAGGAAAAGCGTCACAACGCTGCTGGCTCTTGACCTGAGCGATGAATCTAAGTAGCTTTCCTCTCCTTTACTGTATTCATTCTATTTTCTACCCGTTGTTAAGGGCTTCTCACGTTGGGGGATTACTGAGGTGGAGTTGAGCGGAGCCGAGATCATCGTCCGATTTTTGCAGGATGAGGGCGTCGAACACCTGTTCGGTTATCCAGGCGGAGCGGTGCTGCATATATATGACGCCCTGTGCAAGCAGGATAAGCTGAAACATATCCTCGTGCGGCATGAACAGGCGGCTACTCATGCTGCCGATGGTTATGCCCGTTCGACCGGCAAACCAGGCGTCGTATTGGTAACTTCCGGCCCAGGCGCCACCAATGCCGTCACCGGCATTGCCACGGCCTATATGGATTCCATTCCGCTGGTGGTGCTCACAGGCCAGGTTCCTACCAGCCTGATCGGTAACGATGCCTTTCAGGAAGTGGATGCGGTCGGTATTACTCGCCCCTGTGTCAAACACAACTTCCTCGTCAAGGATGTCAAGGATCTGGCCATTACCCTGAAGAAGGCTTTTTACATTGCCCAGACCGGCCGTCCAGGGCCAGTGGTGGTGGATATCCCCAAGGATGTCACGGCCAACCGCACCAAATATGTCTTCCCCAAGACAGTGAGCATGCGTTCCTATAACCCTGTCGTGAAAGGACATTCCGGTCAGATTAAGCGTGCAGTTAACATTATCCTTGCAGCCAAACGGCCAATGCTCTATACCGGCGGCGGCGTGGTGCTGGCCAATGCCTCCAAACAACTTATCGAGTTTGCCCACCTGCTCGGCCATCCAGTAACCAATACCAGCATGGGTCTTGGAGGTTATCCGGCCAGCGATAAACAGTTTCTCGGCATGCTGGGCATGCACGGTACCTACGAGGCCAACATGGCCATGTCACATTGCGATGTGCTGGTGGCGATTGGTGCCCGTTTTGATGATCGTGTTACCGGCAATGTGCAGAAATTCTGCCCCCACGCCAAGATAATCCACATCGATATCGATCCATCTTCCATCTCGAAGAATGTGAAAGTCGATGTTCCCATCGTCGGTAGTGTTGAGCAGGTACTGAAAGATATGCTCAAGCTGATCAAGGCTGCCAACAAACAGCCTGACGCCGATGCCCTGAGCAAGTGGTGGAAGCAGATCAACGAGTGGCGAGCCAAGGATTGCCTCAAGTACGACAAGTCTTGCGAACTGATCAAGCCGCAATATGTATTGGAAACCCTACATAAAATCACCAAGGGCGATGCTTATGTCTGCTCGGATGTTGGGCAACATCAAATGTGGACAGCGCAGTTCTACCATTTTGATAAGCCGCGCCGCTGGATCAACTCCGGCGGTCTTGGCACCATGGGCTTTGGTCTGCCAGCCGCCATGGGTGTACAACTGGCACACCCCAAGTCAGTGGTAGTCTGCGTCACCGGCGACGGCTCGGTGCAGATGAATATCCAGGAATTATCCACCTGTCTGCAGTATGGTTTGCCGATCAAGATAATATGCCTCAATAACCTCTTTTTGGGTATGGTGCGGCAGTGGCAGGAATTCTTCTATGATCGCCGTTACTCACACTCCTACATGGAATCACAGCCCGACTTCGTCAAGCTGGCCGAGGCATATGGCCATATCGGCATGCAGATAGACAAACCGGCCGATGTCGAGGCGGCGCTTAAAGAGGCCTTCACAAAATATAAAAATCGTCTGGTATTCATGAACTTCCTTACTGACGAGACAGAAAACGTCTATCCGATGGTTCCGGCTGGTGCCGGTCTGGACGAAATGATCCTGGTGTAACGAATAATGCGTCACATAATTTCCATATTGATCGAAAACGAGGCCGGCGCACTATCCCGTGTAGCGGGATTATTTTCCGCGCGCGGCTATAATATTGAATCTCTGACCGTGGCACCGACCGAAGATGATTCACTCTCGCGCATGACGCTGGTGACTCGTGGCTCGGATGACATCATTGAGCAGATCACCAAGCAGTTGAACAAACTAATCGATGTGGTCAAGCTGATGGATCTGACCGAAGGGCCACACATCGAACGCGAGATGATGCTAATCAAGGTGCGGGCCGCAGGCGGTGATCAGCGCGATGAACTCAAGCGTATGGCGGATATCTTCCGTGGTCGGGTCATTGATGTCACCGATAGCACATACACCATCGAGCTGACCGGCGACAGCATCAAGCTGGATGCCTTTATCCATGCCCTGGACAACGCACAGATACTGGAAACCGTGCGCTCCGGCGTGATGGGCATACCGCGTGGCGAAAAAGCACTGCGAATTTGACAACCTGTAACTTTCTCAAAGGAATAAACCTGTGAATATTTACTACGACAAAGACTGTGACATTTCCATCATCAAGAGCAAGAAAGTAGTCATCGTTGGCTACGGTTCGCAGGGTCATGCACACGCCAATAATCTGAAGGATTCCGGTGTCGATGTTACCGTGGCGCTGCGTCCAGGATCGACCTCGGCCAAGAAGGCAGAAAATGCTGGCCTCAAGGTCAAACCAGTGGCTGAAGCAGTGAAAGATGCCGATCTGGTAATGATCCTCACTCCGGATGAATTCCAGTCCAAACTATACCAGGAAGATCTGGGACCCAATCTGAAGCAGGGCGCGACCCTGGCCTTTGCCCATGGTTTTGCCATTCACTATAACCAGATATTGCCACGTCATGATCTGGACGTAGTTATGATTGCCCCCAAGGCGCCAGGGCACACCGTGCGCTCTGAATTTGTCAAGGGCGGTGGTATCCCCGATCTGATCGCCATCTTCCAGGATGCCTCCGGCCAAGCCAAGGCCACTGCATTGTCGTATGCCTCAGCTATCGGCGGCGGGCGCACCGGCATCATCGAAACCACTTTTAAGGATGAAACCGAAACCGATCTGTTTGGTGAACAAGCTGTACTGTGTGGCGGTGCGGTAGAGCTGGTCAAGGCTGGCTTTGAAACCTTGGTCGAGGCTGGTTATGCACCGGAAATGGCTTATTTCGAATGCCTGCACGAGCTTAAACTTATTGTCGATCTGATGTATGAAGGCGGGATCGCCAACATGAATTACTCGATCTCCAACAACGCCGAATACGGCGAATATGTAACTGGCCCCAAGGTCATCAACGAAGAAAGCCGCTGGGCTATGCGCGAGGCGTTAGAGAATATCCAGAATGGCAACTACGCCAAGCGCTTCATCCTAGAAGGCATGAGCAACTACCCAGAAATGACTGCCTGGCGCCGCAACAATGCAGCCCATCAAATTGAAGTAGTCGGTGGAAAACTGCGCTCCATGATGCCCTGGATCACCGCCAACAAGCTGGTGGACAAGGACAAAAACTAGTAAGCCTCTGAATAGCATGCTTAACTGCCACAAAAAAGCCCTCCCCTTGTGAGGGAGGGCTTTTCTAAGACAGTTGTAGTTTAATTCTGAAATCAGCGTTCCTGGAACGCCAAATCAGCTAGGCACTACATTCTTGGCCTGCAGGCCTTTCTGTCCTTTTTCTGTTTCATATGTAACATCCTGGCCTTCGCGCAGTGTGCGAAAACCACCGCCTTGGATGGCGGAGAAATGTACAAATACATCCTCGCTACCGTCGGATGGTGCTATAAATCCAAAACCCTTGGAGTCGTTAAACCACTTCACTGTACCTGTAGCCATGTAAATCACCTCAAAATAAATAATCAAACGTCCTAACTACAGACATTGAAGATAGACTGCCTGTTCTCCGACGGATAAGCAGCAAGACAATCTCAACCTGCAGTGTAGTCAAGTATAGCCATGTTCTTTTCTGCAAGCCAAGTGCAAAATGCATTCATGTTCCAGCACGTACCCTGACCAAACAATAAACTTCATTGCTCAAAGGGGGCGAGATATTTGTCGTAGTAGTCTTCTGCGAGGACAGATGCCTGGCGTAATTGTGCATTACTGAGCTGATCGCTAATGGCATCGCGAAACTTCTCCGCCGACTTATCGCCTTGGCGAACTGCCAGATCGAACCATGCATAGGCCTCAATATAATTCTTCTCTACGCCCACGCCAAATAGATACAGGCCAGCCAGTTTGCCCTGAGCGTGGACATTACCTTCTTTGGCGGCTTGCAAAAACTCTTTATAAGCTACGGTGTAGTTGCTCTTTTCATAGGCAGCCATGCCATCCTCAAAATCGGCCTGAACGAGCGGCAGGTGGGCAATCACTAACAAGGCTGCAATAAGATAAAGGCGCATGAATATTCTCCTCTAGAGTTTGACAGGCTGGCCATCAAGCAGTGCCAGATTGTTGGCCAGCTTAAGTCTGCCATTGGCATACCAGCGTATGGCCTCGGGATAGATAAGGTGCTCCTGTGCAAGCACACGGGCAGCAAGACTTTCTACTGTATCACCAGCTTCTACCGGCACTTTTGCCTGCGTGATAATCGGGCCTGCATCAAGTTCGGTAGTGACAAAATGCACGGTGGCGCCATGTTCGCGATCACCGGCCGCAAGCGCACGGGCATGAGTATCCAGGCCACGATAACGCGGTAGTAGCGAAGGATGGATGTTGAGCAGGCGGCCTTCATAGTGTTGCACAAAGCCATCGCCAAGAATGCGCATGAAGCCAGCGAGAACAACCAGACGGGCACCACTTGCCTCTATGAGGCGAATCAGTTCCCGATCATAGCTGGCGCGATCGGCACGGCCCTGGTGGTTGACGACATGGGTTTGAATACCAGCCTGTTGCGCAAGTAGCAGGCCGTAGGCATCGGCCTTGTTACTGATGACGGCACGAATTTCCACCGGCAGATCGTTCTGTGCTGCATCGATAATAGCCTGCAAATTGCTGCCACTACCAGAAATGAGCACCGCAATAGGCAGCTTGTTGGTTACGGATGTATTCATTGGTGATCAAATACCACTTGCTCACCGTTGGCTGTACGGGTGTCGATACTTCCCAGTTTCCAGGCCTGTTCACCAGCGGCCTGTAATAATGCCAGGCTGCGTTCCAGATCATTTGCTGCCACGGCGATGACCATGCCCACGCCGCAGTTGAAAACGCGGTGCATTTCTCGTTCACTGATCTGCCCCTTTTGTTGCAGCCAATCAAATATCGGTGGACGTTGCCAGCTTTTGCTGTCGATAACCGCACGGCAGTTTTCAGGCAGCACACGCGGGATGTTTTCCAGCAGGCCGCCACCGGTGATGTGGGCCATGGTATGCACATCAACCTCTGCCAGCAGCTTGAGTAGCGGCTTGATATAAATGCGCGTTGGCACTAGCAAGGTTTCGCCCAGGGTCTTGCCATGAAAATCCTCGCCCAGATAGACATTGCTGACCTCAATGACCTTGCGGATCAGCGAGTAACCATTAGAGTGTGGGCCGGATGAGGCCAGGCCTATAAGGGCATCGCCTGCGCTGACCTTGCTGCCATCAATGATCTTGCTCTTTTCCACAATGCCGACAGCAAAACCGGCCAGATCATAATCACCACCATGATACATGCCCGGCATCTCTGCCGTCTCACCGCCGATAAGGGCACAACCAGCCTGCTCGCAGCCTGCGGCAATGCCCTCCACGACCTCAGCTGCGGTATCGACATCAAGCTTGCCAGTTGCGTAGTAGTCGAGAAAAAACAGCGGTTCAGCACCTTGTACAATCAAATCGTTGACACACATGGCAACCAAATCAATACCGATGGTGTCATGCTTGTGCAGTTGCAGGGCCAGCCTAAGCTTGGTGCCGACACCATCGGTACCGGCGACCAATACAGGCTCGCGATAACGCTCCAACGGCACTTGAAACAGCGCACCAAAACCACCCAGGCCACCCATGACCTCTGGTCGTGTGGTGCGTTTGGCAAAAGGCTTGATGCGCTCAATCAGAGCATCACCGGCATCAATATCCACGCCAGCGTCGCGATAGCTGATACCAGAGCCGTTGTCTTGCTTGTTATTACTCACGAGAGATCTCCGAGGGCGTAAAATGGAAGCTATTGTACCTTGAACATGAAACAAGGCGTAAGCCATAGCTTAGGTGCTGAGGCGATGTCCAGCACCTTCCGGCGAACGGGCAGTCGTCTGCGGTTTCACAAACATGCTGCCTTACTAACGAACGAGCACGCCTTGTTCAAACTCAAAGCGGAGCAAACCAGTTGATTACCGCTATTGTTAGCGCGATCACTCTCATTGTGGTGCTGCTCGCTATCGTGTGGTGGGCCTCACCGACATTCAGGGTCTGGGCCAAAAAACTCAAGTACATACGGCTGGCACTTGATAACCTGTTCGAGTGCGCTCATGACAAATTCAATAATCAAGTCAGCGACCCTCGCTGGAGCGACTGCGGCAGTGCGCCGCGATTGATCGGTGTGGGTGCAAAACCGGGATTCGTCAATGAATAGTCAGCACCTGACCCCTTGCCATTATCTGCATACCGGCCAGCGCACCTGCCATGCCGAAGATGGCCGCGAGCTTGCGTGCGAAGGTTCCGGCCAGGATGCGTCGTTTGCCGTTGGCGACCCCTGGCCGGAACCACGTTTCGAGGTGCGTGGCGACTCCGTCACGGATCGGCTGAACGGCCTCATCTGGTGTCACAGCGCCAATCTCGCGGAATTTCCCCTCACCTGGCAGGAAGCACTGGATTTCGTCGCGGCCATGAACCGCGAACAGCGTTTCGGCCAGCGCGACTGGCGCATGCCCAATCGTCGTGAATTACGCAGCTTGCTCAGCCTGCAAACAAAATGGCCGGCCCTGCCTGAGCAACATCCGTTCCTTGATGTGTTCAACGGCTGGTACTGGACATCGACCACGGCGGCCATCAGCCCGGCGCATGCCTGGTATGTGGCGCTCGATGGCGCGCGCATGTTTTACGGTGGCAAGGATCAATCTTTCATGCTGTGGCCGGTGCGCGGTACAGGCCTGGGCGTAGTTCCGCGCACCGGCCAAAGTCTCTGTTACGACGCCGCCGGCAAAGTCATGCCATGCGCCGGTTCCGGCCAGGATGGCGAATTCCGTCATGGCGCCGCGTGGCCGAAACCGCGTTTTGAAATGCTTCAAACAGGTGTGCTGGATCGGCTCACTCATCTGCTCTGGCGCCGCAGCGCGAACCTCACCGCGCAACCGGTGGTCTGGCGCGAGGCGTTAGACGCGGTGGCCGAGCTAAACCACGCAGGCGCAGGAATCATCTGGCGGCTGCCAACGATCAACGAACTGGAATCGCTGGTGGATTGCGCAGCCCACAGCCCGGCGCTGCCAACCGGTCATCCTTTCGCCGACGTGCAGGACATTTACTGGTCGTCGACCACCAGCCTGTTCGAGCCCGATTGGGCCTGGGCGCTGTACCTGGAAAAAGGCGCGACGGGTGTCGGACAAAAACGGTTCGCACAATTTTCGGTATGGCCCGTGGCAACGGTTGATTAAATTCTTGCCACGCCAGGAACGATAAACGGCGAAGACTACCCGCCCATGCCACCACCCGGGAAGTACCCAAGGCGTTGCCGATCTTCTTCAGTACAAGCGTCATTCAAACACAGAAATTTTGTGCCATTGTCTTCAAGTGATGTGAGATTCGTATCAGGTTCATCGAAGCCATCGGCGTCTGTAAAGATGAAGTGGAATTTATCGGCGACCTGCAATTCCAGCATTCCTTCGTTGCTTGTTCCGTAATCATGCCAACGGTCCCCCGTCCCTCCAGGAATTGCGGGCGCGAACTTGCCGTTCCTGTCATCCTTCCAGGCGACGATCACTGGTTTCGTAAGATCCTCGCCGGCTTTCCCCACAGCCGTTAGGCGCGCCTGCGTAAAATCCATAGGGGTAGTTTGATCAGGTAATTTGATAGTTTGCATTTTGGGCCTCCGTAAAGAAAGATGAATTTACGTTGTGTAGCACTCGCATGCTTTCACCCAACACTCATCATAAACACATTAGTACGATAAAACGCTGACGATTTCTGTGCGGCAGCGTACATGACTATCGGGGTATGCTATCAAGCGTAGTCTGCGGCCGAATCAATCGTCGTGCGAGTGCGTGCTCGTTACGCGCAGAGCTAGCACATGAGGTTGGCAACCTGAAAAATACGTATACAAACTTTAGGAGTAGGCTACTTGGGTACAGCAATGATAAACGCATTCAAGCATGTCGTTTTAGAGTAGGAAAACCGTTCTACCTCAGTCTGAGTCTATTTGTTACGTGCAAATCAAATTTCTGGTTCAGCGGCGTTGCTATCTTTCTCGATCCTGTTTGTGTTCGGAGTCTTGAGCATAACGGTCTGTGTCGGGAACGCGATGCTCGCGCCTTCAGCTTCAATTGTCTCCATAATATTCAGCAAGATCTCCTCGCGCATACCCAAAAAAATCGCGTTATCGAAAGTACGGATGTAGGCGAATATTTCGATATCGAGCGAGCTTGCATTGAACTCAACGAAGCGCACACGGGCGCCATCGATGACGTTGGAATTTTCTGCCAACAAGGCACGAATGGCTGCAAGCACCGAGCGCATCTGAGCCGCTGAAGTATCATAGGTCAGGCTAATTATCGAGTTAAACAGAAAACGATCACGGTGCGAATAATTTTCGATCTGCAATGAAGAGAAATTGCCATTCGGAATGGTGACCACCGTTCGTGCATTCGTCCGTACGCGGGTCGAACGCATGCCGATATCCTCTACGGTGCCCGTCACATCACCTACCTTGCAGAAATCTCCGACGCGTACCGGCTGGTCGATAATGACCGCCAGACTGCCCACCAGATTTTCAATGGTTTTCTGTGCGCCCAAGGCGATAGCGAGACCACCCAGGCCGAGCGCCGCAATGCCGGTCGTCACGTTGATGCCGAACGCGTCAAGTATGGCGACCAATGCGATGACCACTAGCACACTCTTGGCGCTTCGGCGCACGAAAACCAGCGCCGACACGGCCTGACGGCGATCTAAACGTACCATGCGCGCGGACCACAGTTCTGTAACCGTACCGATCATCCGCCAAAGCAGCCATACGAAAGCGACCCACGCGATAATGCTCGCGTAAAGCGCGAGTATCTGGTGTGTAACGATCGCAACCTGAAGCCCCTGCGTCACTGCGAAAAAAAGGATGACCGCCAGATAAAGTCCAAGTGGCGGAAAGGCAGCCTCTACCAACAGATATCCCCGGTGGGTTTCGGGATCTTTCACAAAGGTACGAATGAGCCTGAGCAGGATCGCAGAAACAAACCGCATTCCAAGAAAGGCGACAACCGTAACAATTGTCAGGATCAGCCAATCAGCCAAGGGTGCGCCTGCAATACTGATATCGACCAATGCGGCAGGCGTAACGGAGGCCAGACTGCGTGGTGTTTCACGGCCGTAAGGATCAAGTGCCGCAGCGGGGCCATTCAGAACTGCCGACGCCTCAGTGGATGCTGAACCCGGCAATGCATCCTGGGCTACCACGGTCTGGACGAGTAAGCCCGTGACAAGCAGTACGGCACTCAGCAGCACAGCTCGCAACATCGTGTTTACTTGAGACATTGATTGATCTCCGCAAATACGCTCTGGTTCAGTTTGCTGACCGCGGCACATAGCCGCAATAAATTCACGATCATGAACTCATGTAGAGCCAGACAAAATTCTCAAAATAAGTGGCAGGTCAAATCTCCGCTGCAACGATTTGTTAGCCACCAATTCCACATTAGCTGAGGAAGCGCTGAATAATGTTGGCGAGGCAGTCAAGGCTGGGCAAAAAACGACGAAAAAGCGCACTTTACACGTAGTAAATGAGCATTTTGAGTCGTTTTTTAACACCG
>JBAYOW010000009.1:0-72652 GCA_041678005.1 Thiohalomonadaceae bacterium | reverse complement strand
GAAAAAGGCCGCTCCCAAGAAAAAGGTGGTCGCCAAGAAGGCTGTAGCGAAAAAGGCCGCTCCCAAGAAAAAGGTGGTCGCCAAGAAGACTGTAGTGAAAAAGGCCGCTCCCAAGAAAAAAGTAGTCGCCAAGAAGAAAAAATAATTCTTCTCCGGCGAGCGCAGCTTAGCCATCAACAAAAAACCGGTGATCCTCGATCACCGGTTTTTTATTGATGGATTCAAAAAGCAATGAAAAACACCCGACTATAACAATACGCGCTCTATGCCGCCTTTTTGCACTTGCTCAACAAACTGCCGCTGCCAGTCCTCACCATGTAACTGGCGCACCAGCTCCACCACGATATAACCCGCATCAGCTCCAGTATCGTCACGATAGCGCAACAATCCCTGCTGACATGAAGGACAGCTGGTCAGAATTTTGACCTCGCCATTACTGCGCTCAACACCAGTGAGCTGACGTATGCCCTTGTGCAACTCTTCCTGTTTACGGTAACGCACCTGGCTGGCGATATCTGGCCGACTGATGGCGAATGAACCTGCCTCACCGCAACAACGATCCGACAGTAAGACTTCCTGCCCTAGTAAGGTTCTAGCCAGTTCGACTGGATCATGACGCTTGATCGGAGTATGGCAGGGATCGTGATAAAGATACTTCTGTCCCGCTACGCCTGTTAGCTCAATGCCTTTTTCCAGCAGATATTCATGTATATCCAACAGGCGGCAACCTGGGAAAATCTCACTGAAACGATAGGTCTGTAACTGATCCATGCAGGTACCACAGGAAACCACCACTGTCTTGATATCCATATAGTTAAGCGTATTAGCCAGACGATGGAACAATACCTGGTTATCAGTGGAAATACGCTTGCCCCGCACTGCATCACCGCTGGCAATCTGTGGATAACCACAACACAGATAGCCTGGTGGCAAGACAGTCTGTGCACCACTGTGATAAAGCATCGCCAAGGTCGCCAGGCCTATCTCGGAGAACAGGCGCTCCGAGCCACAACCAGGGAAATAAAATACGGTATCGGTATCATCATTAATTTTAGCTGGATCACGCAGGATAGGAATGGTGCGCGCATCCTCCACGGCCAACAGGCTGCGCATGGGCTGGGCAGGAAGATTGGCTGGCATCGGCTTTTTGATAAAATTTATCACCTGGGTGCGCACCGTCATCGGGCCAGTAGTAGCTTGCGGCCGTCCACGACCGAGCAGACCTGCCCGCCTGAACAGGCGATAGCCCAGCTGCTGGGCGGCATAACCCCATTGGATCATCGTCTTACGCATCAATTTTATCGTGCGTGGATCGGTGGCATTGAGAAAAGCCATCGACAAGGCAGTGCCTAAATTGCGTCGTTTTTGACCACGGGCACGCAAAATGTTGCGCATCAGGATCGTCACATCACCAAAATCGATATTGACCGGGCAAGGCGCAAGACAACGATGACAGACCGTACAGTGATCCGCGACATCATTCATCTCGGCAAAATGTCGCAGAGAGATCCCTCGCCTGGTCTGATCCTCGTAAAGAAATGCCTCAACAATCAGGCCGGTGGCAAGGATCTTGTTACGCGGGGAATACAATAGATTGGCCTGCGGCACGTGGGTGCTGCACACTGGCTTGCACTTGCCACAACGCAAACAGTCCTTGACCATCGAGTTGAGCTGATCCATCTCGCTCGCCTCCAGGATCAAGGCCTCCTGCTGCAACAGGCGCAGCGAAGGCGTGTAGGCATTATCAAGTCCAGCCCCGGCGAGCAATTTGCCACGATTGAAGTGTCCCTGTGGATCCACCATCTGCTTGTAATCGGCAAATGCCGTTACGGTAGCGGCATGCAAGAACTGAAACTTGGTAATGCCAATGCCATGCTCGCCTGAAATCACACCACCCAGGGATTCCGCTAGCGCCATGATGCGTTCAACCACGCGTTCGGCCTCCTGCATCATGGCGTAATCACTGGAGTGCACCGGTATATTGGTATGCACATTGCCATCACCGGCATGCATATGGGTGGCTACAAATAGTCGGCTGGCGCGAATCTGGGCGTGAATGGCATCCAGCCGTGCACACACCGCCGCCAGATCGCGGCCAGAGAAGATCTCCTTCAACGGTCGCTCGACTTCACGTCGATATGAAATACGTAAGTCGCGCCGCTGCAACAGGTTGAACAGGGTATCGCCCTGCTTTGCAGTTGCCAACAAGCCATTATCGACCAGCCCTGGCAACTCCACCACGGGCATATCGATCTGTGCTAATAATTGCTGCCAACGTTGCTGTACAGACAACAGCAACTCACGTGCTGCCTGCTGTTTGTCCGCGATGATGGCATCATTTTCCGCGCTGTGCTGATAGCCGGAAATGGTTTCCAGCTCTGGCAACTTGTCCGACAGATATGCCAACACTGCATCGATCATCTGCAGCTTGTTATGCGTTGACTGTTCAATGTTGATGCGCTCGATGCCCTCACTATATTCAGCCAGTCGCGCCAATGGGATCACCACATCCTCATTCAGCTTGAAGGCATTGGTGTGAGCAGCAATTGCAGCTGTACGCGCACGCGTCAACCAGAAGTGATGGCGTGCTTCGGGGCTGACGGCAATAAAGCCTTCGGCCTCGCGGGCATTTGCCAGACGCACCACGGCCGAGGCGGCAGCTGCCACGGCATCCTCATCATCACCAGCGATATCCGCCAGCAAGACCATCTTGGGTAATTCCTTGCGCGGCGCTTTAGTACTGTAATTTACTGCCCGCACATAGCGCTCATCTAGATGTTCAAGACCTGCCAACACCACATCAGACAGATCATCAACATAATCCTTAATCTCGACGATAGCCGGTACCGCATGGCGCAGATCGGCACCAAAAAACTCCAGGCACACCGTGCGGATATATTTTGGCATCTGATGCAGGATAAAACGCGCTGAGGTGATCAGGCCATCACAACCTTCCTTTTGCACCCCAGGCAGGCCACCGAGAAATTTATTGGTCACATCCTTGCCCAGTCCGGGCTTACGTAACTCATCGCTGGAGATACGCAAAGTGCCAGGCTCGCCAATAATCGTCTTGCCATCCGGGGCAAAGCGCGTGAGGCGAAACTCGGCAAACTCCTGCTCATGGATCTTGCCGAGGTCATGGTTAAGACGCTCCACCTCCAGCCAGTCGGCTGTCGGCGTAACCATGCGCCACCAGGCCAGATTATCCAATGTAGTTCCCCACAACACTGCCTTCTTGCCACCAGCATTCATCGCTATATTGCCGCCGATACAGGAGGCATCCTGCGAGGTGGGATCAACCGCAAACACATAACCCGCAGCCTCGGCTCGCTCAGCCACCCGCCGCGTGACCACGCCAGCCTCGACAAATACCGTAGGTAGCGGTTCGGCCACACCAGGCAAGGCGACACTCTCCACCTCACCTAGCTGCAACAATTTTTCCGTATTGATGACTGCAGAATCGGCATACAGCGGCACGGCACCGCCGGTATAACCCGTACCACCCCCACGCGGGATCACTGTCAAACCCAGCTCGATACAGGCCTTGACGATACCAGCCACCTCCTGCTCGCTATCTGGCGTGATCACCACAAATGGATATTCCACACGCCAGTCAGAGGCATCGGTGACATGCGAGACGCGCGCAAGACCATCGAATTGAATATTGTCCTTGCGCGTCAGACGCACCAATCGGCGCTGCACCTGACGGCGACGCTCGCCCAAAGCGGATAACCAGGTTTCAAATTTGCGCACAGCAATGCGTGCGCCTGCTGCCAATTGCAGAGCCAGCTCATTGCCATTGGCACGGGCAACGATCTGATCGAGGCGTTGATGCAGGGTTTGCACCAATGAATTCCAGCGTTTGCGATTGGCGATCAGATCATCCTGAATGAAGGGGTTACGTGTGATTACCCACATATCACCCAAAACCTCGAACAACATCCGTGCCGAACGCCCCGTGACACGCTCGGCACGCAGACGATTCAAGACCTGCCACATCTCCTCACCGATGAAACGAATGACGATCTCGCGGTCAGAAAAAGAGGTGTAATTGTAGGGGATTTCGCGAATGCGAACCGGGCTGTTGCTGCTCATCGGCTTTGGCCATGGGTGATGGGTTCAGACAAGCATGCAGTGTAACACGCAGAACAAAAAGCTGGGTGGTTTGACCATAGCAGAGACAACACCTCAGCGATGCAACTCGCCTTCGGCCACCTGCTTGCCATTGGCATAAAGACGGATCTGTTGCCCATCGCGTTGCAGATCCATGCAGGCCTGATTACCAGCCAGCTTGCCGCTTAGCCACTCACGACAATACTGACCATGCTCATTGACCCACCACCGTGCCGACGCACCGCTCTTGTTCAGCAGCGTACCATCCGCACGAAACTCCAGTGTATAAGATGACCCGGTGCGCAAATAAGTGCCTTGCAGTGTGGCGCCCTTGAGCATGCTCTCCACCTCGTCCTTGTCACGCAAAAAATCCTCGGCAAGCACATTGCCCAACAGCAACGGCAAAACTAACACCTGCAATAATCGCAACATAATTCCACGCCTCATCTCACTTGCATATCTGCAAATTAGTCAACTTTGCTTGCTCTGGTCGCAAATTGCCAATCACATGCATCTCACAACTCTTGCAATCAAACTCAAGTCGCAGATTTTCACCTGCGCTAATCAAAGTCATCGGATCAGGCTTAATCCCCTTCACCTGCCTGGGGCAAAGATTGAAGCTATAGCGCACACAATGCTTGGTGATCATCAAGGATACCTCGCCATGCTCCTGATTGCTCTCATAGGCTGCAGCGATCAGCCTGACACCATGACGGGCATAAAAATCACGCGCCCGCTGATTCAACACATTTCCCAAATAGGAAAGCTCATGCTGTGGATAAACCGCTGGTGGCTCAACTGCCACTGCCCGCTTCGGTCGACGATAGGCCGCACGGCGCGCCTCTTCCAACTTAGCCACGGCATCACGCCGCATGGCATTTACCGCACTCACTGGCAAAAACCATGGCATGGTCAACTCCAACTCGATTTTGCCAGCACTAAAAATCGTCTCGCCCAACTTGGCTAGCTGCTCACGCAAACTGGTCTCGACACGCAGTTTGTCCCTGGCCTGCTGCTTCTCCTGCACCAACTCGGAGACGACGGAAATATTTTTTTCATCTGTCAAATACAGGGCAAAGCCACTTTTGGTTTCAACAAACCTGATTTGTACGACTATCCTGCGCTCGGCAGATTTTTTCTCCAGCACACGCTCAAACGCCTGATCATGATTGCGAAAGATCTGCGTACCTGCGACGGGCAAGATGTTTTTTTCGGCAGGATATAAACGCTGCCCTTCAACACGGTTGATCCGCACACCAACAAGCTCCTGACTGGCGTCATACCAACTCAGGCCATCGCCATTGTGCAGTTCAAGCTTGCTGTCCACATCAAACCAGGTCGGACCCAGGCGGCTGACTTCACCGATGAGCTCGCCGACAAACTTTGGACTATCCAATGCCAGCAGATCCTCATGTCGCTGGTTGGCAAAATAATCAGTAAAGCCACGATTGAAGCTCTTCTCCGGCTGCGGCTGAAAAAAGAACCGGCAGCGGCCGCTAGATGAGGCTTGATAATGCGGTTGCTGTTCGATGATCTCATCCAGCAGTGTGCGATAGTGCGCGGTAATATTCTTGACGTAGGCTAGATCTTTCAGCCTTCCTTCGATCTTGAATGAACGCACGCCAGCCTCTGCCAGGGCACGCAGATTGGCACTTTGATTATTGTCTTTGGGCGAGAGCAGGTGACGGTCTTGCACGATGAGCTGACCGGAACCATCAGTCAACGAAAAAGGCAGGCGACACATCTGTGAACACTCGCCACGATTGGCGCTGCGGCCGGTTTGTGCATGACTGACATAACACTGGCCGCTGTAACTGACACATAGCGCGCCGTGGACAAAAAACTCAAGTTCGACCTTGGTGCCTGCGGCGATTTTATGGATTTGCGTCAACGACAATTCACGCGCCAGCACCACCCGAGAAAAGCCAACCTGCTCAAGAAACTGTACCTTCTCGAAGCTACGATTGTCGGTTTGCGTGCTGGCATGCAGGGCCAACGGCGGCAAGTCCAGCTCCAGCAGACCCATGTCCTGAATGATCAGCGCATCGGCACCAGCCTCATAAACCTGCCAGGCCAGCTGCCGCGCTGGTTCTAGTTCTTCATCCTTGAGAATAGTGTTGAGGGCAACAAACACCTGGGCTGAATAACGCTGGGCATATTCTGCTAAACTGGCAATATCAGCAATCGTGTTGCCCGCAGCGGCGCGTGCACCAAACGATGGCCCACCGATATACACCGCATCGGCACCATGATTGATCGCCTCAATGCCAAACGCAGCATTTTTTGCCGGCGCAAGTAATTCCAGAACCCCTCGCGCTGTCATGAATAAAAACTATAAAACTTCAGCCACACTTGGAATCACCACAATTCAAACAAGTCATGCAGCCGTCCATCTGGATCATGGCCTTGGTGTTGCACTTGGCACAGAGCTGTGCGCCTGCTGGAAATCCATTACTCTCCGCTGCGGCTTCCCTGTTTTTGGCCGAGGATTCGAACTGGGCACGCTTTTCATCGATCAGCTTGCGTTGGTGTTCGTCGAGCTCATGGTCTTTCAACAACCCAATCATGCGCAGGTGACATTCGATGGCATCGCCTATCTCGGCTACCAATGATGGCATGTATTTTCCGCCCTTCTTGAAATAGCCACCACGCGGGTCGAATACCGAGTGCAGCTCTTCCACCAGAAAGGTGACATCGCCGCCTTTTCTGAAGACAGCAGAGATAATGCGTGTCAGGGCGACGATCCACTGAAAGTGATCCATATTCTTCGAGTTGATAAAGATCTCGAAAGGACGCCGCAGTTCATGGTCGGTGCCTTGATTTAAAACCACGTCATTGATAGTGACATAGAGTGAATGCTCAGATAGTGGTGTCTTGATCTTGTAAGTGGAGCCGAGCAGCATCTCCGGTCGCTCCAATGCCTCGGTCAGATGGACAATCTTGCTCTCCTGCTTGACCTCGGGAGTCACTTCAGGCAGGTTTTGCTTGTCATCTTCCATGACAACGCTATAACCAACAATTTTTTTTGCAATTTTGATAGTCATGGATTTATTCCTCTAAAACTTACCGTAATAACCTTCCTTGATGGCATCAAATAAATTGGCGGCGGTATGTTTCTCGCCGTCGTATTCAATCTCCTCGTTACCCTTTACATCCAGTATCTCGCCATCTTCAAGCTCAAAGCGATAAGTGGTATTGGCCAGATCCTGCTCCTTGACCAAGACGCCCTGGAAGGCCTCTGGATTGAAGCGAAAAGTTGTGCAGCCCTTAAGCTCCTGCTCGTAAGCATAAAGATAGATATCCTTAAAATCCTCGTAAGGAAAATCCGCCGGCACATTGGCGGTCTTGGAAATGGATGAGTCGATCCACTTCTGTGCGGCGGCCTGGATATCCACATGCTGTTTAGGCGTCACCTCATCGGCAGAAATGAAATAGCCGGGCAACTGCTGCTCTGGGCTTTCGGCTAAAGGCATCGCCTGCGGGTTGATCAACTCACGATAGGCAAGCAGCTCAAAGGAAAATACATCGACCTTTTCTTTGGTCTTGCGCCCCTCACGGATCACATTGCGCGAATAGTGATGGGCAAAGGAAGGCTCGATGCCGTTGCTGGCATTATTGGCCAGGGATAAAGAGATGGTGCCGGTAGGTGCGATGGAGCTGTGATGGGTAAAGCGGCAACCTTCCTCGGCCAGTGCATTAACCAGCTCTGGCTCGACCTCGGCAATACGCTGCATATAGCGGCTATAGCGTGCATGTAGAATTTTACCGGCTACTTTTTGGCCTATTTTATAACCATCCCGCTTCATCTCCGGTCGCTTGCGCAACATCTCGCCGGTAACAGTGAATTCCTCTGTCAAAATGGGCGCTGGACCTTTTTCCCGCGCCAGCTCAAGACCCGTACGCCAACCGACCAGGGCCATTTCACGTGTAATGCGCTCGCTGAAGGCAATGGAATCATCATCGCCATATTTCATCCGCAACATGGTCAATGTAGAGCCGAGGCCAAGATAGCCCATGCCATGACGACGCTTGGTGGTAATCTCCTTACGCTGCTGCTCCAGCGGCAAGCCGTTGATCTCGACCACGTTATCCAGCATACGGGTAAACACAGCCACCGTCTCGCGAAAAATCCCCCAATCAAAACGAGCCTTTTCGGTAAATGGGTCACGCACAAACCTGGTCAGATTGACCGAGCCGAGCAAGCAGGAACCATAAGGCGGTAAGCCCTGCTCCCCGCAATTGTGGGCATGCAGGCCATTGGCATCGAAAGTGTTGATACCAGGTACCTGCACGTCATACACATCTGCCTCGCCTGCCGGCACGATGGCAGCAACGCGGGCAGTGTAGCGCTCACGGTTGAGCCTGCACTTATTGCTGTCTAGCAATGCGTTAAGACATGCGGCCTTGTCGCTATCGGCAAAGCCTATCTGTGCACGAAAATGCAACAGGTTCTCGCCGCTGATGACCAATTCGTGCTGTGCTGGTGTGATGCATGTACTCACGCCGTTCTTACCGTCCGGCAGCAAACTGGAACCTGCGCCACGATGATCGCGATACAGGGTAGAGGCGATGCCAAGACGCAACAGCATACGCTGTGCCGCCTGCAGGGTGGCAAGATCAGACTGAGCCAGGCGCACGGATACGCCCTTGACCTGATTGCCCTGCACTGAGCCATCAGTATCAAACAGGCCGCGCAGCAAGCTACGGCAGAACTCGCTGGAGGCCTGCTCCATACGTGTGGTGATAATTTTTTGGCCGGTAGTCATACCCAGCTCAATGGCCAGATCATGCATGGCGGCAGTGGACAGGCGATATTCACCATGACCACCTGCCTCGCTCCAGCCAATGAAATCAGTGTGATGCGCCAGGCTACGTGCAGCGGCCAGTGCTTCGGCCATAACTGCCTGTACACCACTGGCAAGCGGCATTGAATCGCCGTTCGCCACCGCCGCACTCTGCCATACAGACAGCACGGCAACATCTTGCTTGAGGCTGCCACCACCTAGCAACAGCCCCATCAGATAACCTTCATCGCGGCCATAGGCGCCAGCCCAACTGGAGTTGGGGCGATGATCATTGAGCAATACGCGATCGCCGGCATGCAGCTCACCTGCAGCACACCATGCGGTTTCAGTATTGTAGCTAGTGAAATTGGTGACACGGCGCACGCGATGGTCGGCGGTGAGTTTGAGGCTGTAGCCTTCAGCAGTTTGCAGCTCCACTATCGGCTTACTGGCGGTGCGGAAAAAGCCCTCTATACCAGTAGCGTGATCAACGCCATCAACACGAGCGAGAAAAGGCTGACCAATAAGATCACTCACCTGACGCGGACCGGTGGCCGTTTGCACCCAGGTTTCGGCGGTTACACATGGATTTGTAGCGCGGATATTTTCGCAAAACCAATTGTTATTCATCTCGTTATATTGATCGATCAGAATGAAACCAGGCTCGGCAAAATCATAAGTTGAGGCCATGATCATGTCCCACAGCCGACGTGCACGGATGGTGCGATAGATACGGCAGGCAACCAGCCCTTCATCGTTGACAATATAACCTTCATGAGTAGGCCATTCACGCCAAATCACCTGTGTGCGATCGGCCAGATCGATGCCATCGGCTGCCGCCTCCTTCCCTGGCAACGGAAAGGCTAGTTGCCAGTCTGCATCACTCTTGACTGCCTCCATAAAATCACGCGTTATGAGTAACGAGAGATTGAACTGACGCAGGCGTCCATCCTCGCGCTTGGCACGGATGAAATCCATCACATCTGGATGGCCGATGGCGAAGGTCGCCATCTGCGCCCCACGCCGACCACCGGCCGAGGAAATGGTGAAACACATTTTGTCGAAGATATCCATGAACGACAGCGGGCCAGAGGTATAGGCACCTGCACAGGCAACAAAAGCGCCTTTGGGTCGCAGGGTAGAGAATTCATAGCCGATGCCACAGTTGTGGATCACCACCAAGCCCTGATTGCCAGCCAGGTAATTGTTGTGCTTTGCCACGGTGAAGTCGAAGAAGGTTTCTGCCAGCGGCAGGTGGCGCGAAATAGTCTGTACCGGACGCAAGCTACGCGCAAAACGCAACAGCGGCGCAAGGTGTGGAAAACGTGCCTGCCAACGATTCAACCAAATTCGGCTGACACAATCACGGCGATGATAGCCGTAATAAAAGCCCAGCGTCTGTCGCTCTGCGTGTGATAACTGTTTATTTTCCTGCGCCAGAGCCGCCTGCAGATTTTCAGGCAGACGATAAATATCGTGCTGACCCGATTGCGAGGTGTGCGCACGAATAAGATGGCACTTGCCGCTGTCAGCCATATAATCGGCCACCACGGCAAGAAAATCAGTATCACTGATCTTCAACAGAGCACCACCACTATCGCGGATCACCTGTCCACTGCAAGCATGAACATGACTGCGCGGCTTGCGCAGGGTGATATCTGCATGTATGCCAAACAAGCCCAACAAGGCCTGCAATTCCTGCGCAAAGTCTGCGCGTTGCATGGCTATCGTGACACTGCCATGCTCGTCACTGACGATACCATCGGCATCGATCAACCCCGCCAGAAAAGGCAGAAAATAGCGTTCAGGCTGAGCCACCACCCAGGCAGGGACACGTGGTTCAGTGGTTTTATTGACTATCTGATGGTCAATTAGATCAGCAAGCTGGCTGGCCGCAAGACTGGCAGCTGTGTGATCCCACACTGGCGTACCATTAGATGTTGCGCCAGCAACTGCCGGGATATGCGAAACGCAAAAGGTCTGGAAAAATTCTGTATAGCGCTCAACTACTTCACGCCCTGCTGCCTGCATCTTAAAGACCAGATGCTGACCTGCAAACCGTGCCTGTGCCGCCCAGGTGGCGTGACTGGGCTTGTAGTCAATGTGTTCCCCGCAGGCACTGCCATCGCCCAGATGAGCACCGGCAAACCACGCCTCACGCCAACGCTCAGTCGCTGCCGTCCAGGCATAGCTCTGATGCACAAGCGCATCGTCTTCCCGCACCTCACCTGCACTTACATAACTTGTTTTGCCGTTACGGTAGACCAGTACCGGATGCTTGATGGAAGTAGTGAGATCGACGCCATTGGAGGTGATACGAATATTTTCCTCACACGGCACGTGCGTCGTCATGTGTCTTAAAATGGGACGCATCTCAAAGCTCCCACTTGCGCGGTCGTAGCTGAGGATCTTCCGATGTCGCTCCGCTACGGCCTGATCAGCAGTAACCAAACCATGCTCGGTGCGCACCCAGGTGCCTGGCGCAACACAGCCGGCCTTCAGCGTCAGGCCGGCCTCGTGCACCTTGGCAAGAATGTCATCCATAGAATCGCGCACTGTGCCGGACACCGTGCAGTTGATGGTGGAAGTGGCCGGTTTGTAGGCCAGCGCACCGGCATTAGAGGTGATGCGGCCAGCAGGAATGGCTCCCTGGCGCAAGGCCCAGAGGAATCGCTCATACCACTCATCACGCAGCTCAGGCGTTTGCTCGACCTCGGCAATCGCGCGCGCCACACGCTGGTAGGTCTCATCGATGGTCTGATCGATGATCTCACCGTCCTTGGTCTTGAGCCGATATTTCTTGTCCCATATATCCATGGACGCGGGTTGGAATGGAACTTCAATCATCTTGTTGGCCACTGCCTTGAGGTGCACCGTAGATTTAGTCACTTACCAAACTCTCCTTAGATGTTCCTGTCTGTTGCGGCTTTAATTCAGTAATCTCTATCCAACTGTAGCCGCAAGACTGAATTTAGCCAACACAATATGTTGTTATGGTTGAACAGGGTAGGGAAGCTGACGCAAGCTGTCAAATATAATTTAATTACAGGAAAAACAACTGGTTACGATATTTTGTTATAAAATCATAGGCTTACTGAAGAAAAACAGATATGCAACATAAACACAATATGTGGTGTTTTGATTATATGTGAAAAAACACCTGTTTTCACTCGAATAGCCCTTGAACTGCCGCTTACCGGAGCCCATATTTGCTTCAAACAGACACATCTGAACTTGAAGGAGAACTATTTATGAGCTTAGTACATTACAATCCCTGGGGCTTGCTCGATCAACTACGCCGTGAGCTGGATCGCGGTCAGGAAGGGCGCGAAGAAGGCAATGTGAGCACGGCAGCCGATTGGGTGCCGGCTGTGGACATCAAGGAAGAAGGCGACTGCTTTGTCATCCGTGCCGACGTGCCTGGCGTTGACCCATCACTCATCGAAGTACACGCGGAAAATGGCATGTTGGTCATTAAGGGCGAGCGCGAATCCGAGAAAAAGGAAGAGCGTGAAGGCTACAAGCGCGTGGAGCGCGTCTACGGCAGCTTCTTCCGCCGCTTCAGCCTGCCCGACACAGCCGATACAGAAAAGATCACCGCCAAGAACAGCAATGGCGTGCTGGAAGTGCGTGTGCCCAAACACGAAAAGCTACAGCCGCGCAAGATTGCCGTCGAAGGCTGAGCTAAGACCATCGTCCCTCATAATTCTCCCGGGGAACTCATCCTCGGGAGAGTTTGTCATTACCCATGTCTATTTAACACTACCGAGAATCGGCATGCCCAAATACCTCCTTGCCCTGCTACTGGCGTTCACTGTTTGTCTGCCTGCCCAGGCCGCCCTGCCTCTTGCTGATGGCCAGGGTAATACCCTGCCTAGTCTGGCGCCCATGCTGGAGCAGACCGTGCCCGCTGTGGTAAATATCTTTACCCGTACGCGGATCCCGGTGCGGCAAAACCCCTTGCTCTCCGATCCCTATTTCCGGCACTTTTTCAATGTGCCGGAACAGCCGCGCGAGCGCATCGCTCAAAGCCTGGGCTCGGGTGTGGTAATGGATGCCGCCAAAGGTTATATCGTCACCAATCATCACGTTATTGCGGGTGCGCACGAGATCTCGGTCAACCTGGCCGATGGCCGCACCCTGCAGGCTGAGCTGGTGGGTAGCGATGAGGAAACTGACGTGGCCGTGATCAAGATTGCTGCCGAAGGACTGCATGCAGTCACCACGACCGATTCGGATCGCATGCGCGTAGGCGACTTTGTCGTTGCCATAGGCAACCCGTTCGGACTGGGTCAGACTGTGACCTCGGGTATAGTCAGCGCCGTCGGTCGCTCCGGCCTTGGTATCGAGGGCTATGAAGATTTCATTCAGACCGATGCATCCATCAATCCTGGTAATTCTGGCGGGGCGCTGGTCAATCTGCGCGGTGAACTGGTCGGCATCAATACCGCTATCCGCTCGCAAAGTGGCGGTAATGTCGGCATCGGCTTTGCTATCCCAGGCAATATGGTCAGAGAGATCATGCAACAGCTAATCGAACACGGCGAGGTGCGCCGTGACGTGCTGGGTGCGCAGGCGCAGGATCTGACACCGGAACTCGCCCAGGCCTTTGGCCTGGCCGCGCAACGTGGTGCAGTCGTCACCCAGGTCACACAAGGATCGCCTGCCGACAAGGCCGGCCTCAAAAGTGGCGACATCATCACCCATATCAATAACCGGCCGGTGCGCTATGCAGCAGATGTACGCAATATCATTGGCATGTTGCGCGTATCACAGAAGGTCGAGATGAAAATTATGCGCAATGGCAAATCCCACCTGTTACATGCAGTGGTAGAGCAGCCAAAGCTAACGGTTATCGATGGCAACAAACTGCACCCAAGCCTGGGTGGCAGCGTGATTGGCGAAATCACCGAGGGCATGCCGCTGTATGGCAAGATCAAAGGCGCACTGGTGCTGGATGTAGAGCCAGGCAGCTCCGCCTGGCGTGCGGGCTTGCGCGATAATGATGTCATCGTCCAGGCCAATCGACAGGATATAGATAACCTAACCAGGTTGACTGAAATTGCCCAGGCCAGATCCACAGCCCTGCTGTTGAATGTGCAACGACGTGAAGGGGCACTTTTCATTCTGTTGCAATAGGCCGGACTCTGTCACAATAAGAGCTGCGCTTAATTTTGCATCGCTCAGTATGGAAAAATATGTCCAAGGAAAATAAAAACCTGCTTGCCGTGGATTTTTGTGGCTTGTCTTTCAACACACCATTGGTGCTGCTCTCCGGCTGTGTCGGCTTTGGCGAGGAATACACACGGGTGCAGGGTTTCTCCAACCGTGAGGCCGGTGCAGTCTGTCTCAAAGGCACCACCCTGGAGCCGCGTCTGGGCAACTCGCCGCATCGGGTCTATGAAACACCGCAGGGGATGCTGAATGCCATAGGGTTGCAAAACCCTGGTGCGCGTTACGTTGTTGACACAATCTTGCCAACGCTGAATTTCAACGAAACCCGCTTCATCGCCAATATCTCTGGCTCCACCGTAGAAGAATATGCCGAGGTCGCACGCATCTTCGATGACTCGCCCATCGATGCCATCGAGATCAACATCTCCTGTCCAAACGTGCAAGCTGGCGGTGCCGCCTTTGGCAACGATCCGTCGATGTCGGCCAAGGTTGTAGAAGTAGTACGCAAAGCTACCAACAAGCCGCTGATCACCAAGCTCTCGCCCAATCAAACCGATATCGCCGCCAATGCCCGTGGCTGCATCGAGGCCGGTACTGATGCCTTTGCCGTCATCAATACCCTGATGGGTATGGCGATAGATATTGAAAGCCGCACACCAATTTTGGGCAACAATCAGGGCGGTTTATCAGGACCTGCGATCAAGCCAGTAGCACTGTTGCGCACCCAGCAGGTCTATCAGGTCAGCCGTGACCACGGCATCCCGATCATTGGCCAGGGCGGCATCACCACGGCCGAGGATGCACTAGAGTTCATCATTGCCGGAGCCAGCGCGGTCGGTGTCGGCACCGCCTTATTTTACGATCCACTGGTGTGCGGCAAGATCAATGCTGGCATTGCCGCTTATCTCAAACGTCACAAGCTAAGCAGTATCGCGCAGTTGACCGGTACCTTAAGCCTCAACACACCGCCACAACGGCACAGCTGCTGTACAACAGCAAAATAACAGCGGTCATGACCGCGTCATGCTACACATAGCCCTCTACCAGCCTGAAATCCCACCCAATACCGGCAACATCATTCGCCTGTGCGCCAACACCGGCACACAACTGCATCTAATCAAGCCACTGGGATTTGCCCTTGATGACAAGCAGCTGCGCCGGGCAGGGCTGGACTATCATGAGTATGCCAGCGTGCAAGTGCACAACACATACGCAGATTTTTTCCGGGCAATACAACCGAAACGCATTTTTGCCTGTACGACACGAAGCCAACAATCCTATACGGATGCGCGTTTTCAGGACGAGGATGTGCTGCTGTTTGGCAGCGAAAGCCAAGGGCTGCCGCAAATTATCATTGAAAGTCTGCCAACCGAGCAGCGGCTGCGTATCCCCATGCGCACGACCAGTCGCAGTCTCAACCTCGCCAATGCTGCAGCCGTTATTCTCTATGAAGCCTGGCGCCAGCAGGGGTTTATTTAATCCGTATATTTCACCAGGACGTAAGAGAAAATCTGGCTTCGGTGCCGTTACAATGATTTGCTTAAATTTAGACGTTGAATCTAAAGTGCATGACATCACCGTCCTTGACGATATATTCCTTGCCTTCCAGCCGCCATTTACCGGCTTCCTTAGCGCCTGCTTCGCCCTTGTGGGCGATGAAGTCGTCATAGGCGATAGCCTCGGCACGGATAAAGCCTTTTTCGAAGTCGGTATGGATGACGCCTGCCGCTTGTGGGGCAGTGGCGCCAATGGAGACGGCCCAGGCACGGACTTCCTTTACTCCGGCGGTGAAATAGGTTTGCAGGCCAAGCAGGGTGTAGCCAGCACGGATGACGCGGTTTAGGCCGGGTTCTTCCAGGCCCATTTCGTTGAGGAAGACCTGTTTTTCTTCATCATCCAATTCTATAAGTTCTGCTTCTATGGCAGCACAAACCGGCACGACGATCGCGCCTTCGGCCTCGGCATATTGACGTACAGCATCAAGATGCGGGTTGTTGTCAAAACCGTCTTCGGCAACGTTGGCGATATACATGGTTGGCTTGATGGTTAGCAGATGCAGGTCATAGAGCATGGCCAGCTCGTCCTTGCTTAAGCCCATAGTGCGCACGGCCTTGGCCTCATCAAGTTGGACCTTGACCTTTTCCAGCACAGCCTGTTTGGCCTTGGCTTCTTTGTCGCCACTCTTGGCGACCTTCATCACCCGCAGCAGTCCTTTTTCTACTGAGTCCATATCTGCCAGGGCAAGCTCGGTATTGATGATTTCGATATCGTCGAGCGGACTGATGCGGCCAGCTACATGCACGACATTGCCATCGTCGAAGCAGCGCACGACATGGGCAATGGCATCGGTCTCGCGAATGTTGGCAAGAAACTGGTTGCCCAAACCCTCACCCCTGGAAGCGCCAGCGACCAATCCGGCGATATCTACAAATTCCATGGTGGTCGGCAGCACGCGTTGTGGTTTGACGATCTCGGCCAGGCTGTCCATGCGCTGGTCTGGCACGGGCACGATGCCAACATTGGGTTCAATGGTACAGAAGGGGTAGTTGGCCGCTTCGATACCGGCCTTGGTCAGGGCATTGAAAAGTGTGGATTTACCAACATTGGGCAAACCGACGATACCGCATTTGAATCCCATAGCAATAGTTCCAGGTGGCAGTTACAAGTGGCAAACAACAATGACTGACACGAGCTTGATTCCGTGTCGTTTGTCATTTTTAAGTGGAATGCAATTGGTGCATGGCACGTTCCAGCTCGCCTTGCATAATCAATGGCATGGCGGCGATGGACTTGTCGATCGCCTCTTCAACCAATCCCTGCTCACTTCGCGATGGCTTGCTCAAGACAAAGCTGGTGACCTGACTGGCTCGACCTGGATGACCAATGCCGATGCGCAGGCGCAAAAAATTACTGCCGCCCATCTGACTGCCTATATCACGCAGTCCGTTGTGTCCTGCATGGCCGCCGCCTTGCTTGAGTCGCGCAACACCAGGTGGCAGATCCAGCTCGTCATGAATGACGAGGATATTTTCCAGGGGGATTTTATAGAATCTCGCCAATGCCGCCACGGATTGACCGCTGCGGTTCATGAAGGTCTGTGGCTTGAGTAGCCAGACATCCTGACCATGCAGGTTTATCTTGCTGGCCTCACCGTGAAATTTACTTTCTTTCTTGAGCTGACCACCAGCATGTAGCGCCAGCGCGTCGACAAACCAAAAGCCGACGTTATGCCGTGTCTGCTCGTATTCAGTACCGGGATTACCGAGACCAACAATAAGCTGGACAGACACTATGACAAACGCCGGCTTGGCTCAAGTACGGAAAAGCAGATCAGGATTTTTCGCCTTCACCTTCACCTTCACCTTCAGCGGCCTCATCTACATCGACACTGGCGCCACCACGCATGGTCTGTACGCGACTGAGCGGCAGGTCATGCCCATGCGACATGCTTACCAGCTCGATACCGGCAGGTAGTTTTACATCGGACATATGGACGATCTGGCCGAGTTCACACCCGGAAAGATCGACCTCGATGAAGTCCGGCAGATCCTTCTGCAGACAGGAAATCTCGATTTCATTCACCTCATGAATCACGACACCTCCACCGATCTTCACGCCAGGCGAAACATCGCCGCCAACAAAGTGCAGCGGCACATGCATACGGATTTTTTCGCCAGCACTGATACGCTGAAAATCAGCATGCAGGATGAGTTGACGATGGGGATGGCGTTGCAGGTCTTTTAAGACAGCCTGCTCGGCCTTGCCATCAACCTTGATAGTCAACACGCTCGAATAAAAAACCTCATTTTCCAGCTGATGAAACAGCTCATTGTGATTCACGGTCAGAGGCGTAGCTTCCTTATGAGCGCCGTATATAATGACGGGCACCTTACCTTCGCGGCGCAGGCGGCGGCTCGCACCCTTCCCCATATCGCTGCGCAGACTGGCTTCCAGAACAAAATCAGTTTTCATTGGTTTACTCCAGGTTGTTATCAATATGGTTCAGACTATCGCTGAACCCAAAAATCCCCCCCGCGACCAGGGGGGATAGTAGTAAAAAGACAAGCCACAAGACTTGCCTTCTTGCTAATCCATATAGAGCGAACTTACCGACTCATCGTTATTCATGCGGCGCATGGTCTCCGCCAGTATTTCGGCGATGGACAATACACGAATCCGACCACAAGCTCTGGCATCTGGCCTTAAGGGGATGGAGTCGGTCACTACCAATTCATCGAGCTGTGAGTTTTCTATGTTTTTCACTGCCGGCCCAGAGAGTACAGCATGTGTGGCATAGGCCTTGACCTTGGACGCACCTTGCTCTTTCAAGGCACTGGCCGCCTTGCACAATGTCCCAGCGGTATCCACCAGGTCATCAATAAGTATACAGGTGCGGTTTTCTACATCGCCGATGATGTGCATTACACGTGACTCATTCGCACGCGGTCTGCGCTTATCGATGATCGCCAGCTCCGCTTCCAGCCGCTTGGCCAAGGCACGTGCCCGCACCACACCACCAACGTCAGGCGAAACCACCACCACATCCTCGGCATAATTATTCTGGCAACGCCAAGCATCGCCAAGCAAAATAGGCGAGGCGTAAACATTGTCCACTGAGATATCAAAAAATCCCTGGATCTGGTCAGCATGCAAGTCCACGGTCAACATGCGGTTCACACCAACGCCAGTAAGCATATTGGCCACCACCTTGGCAGTGATAGGCACCCGCGCCGAGCGTGGCCGACGATCCTGACGTGCATATCCAAAATAAGGTACTACCGCGGTGATGCGTCCGGCCGAAGCACGGCGCAATGCATCCACCATCACCATCAATTCCATCAGGTTATCGTTGGTTGGCGCGCAGGTAGGCTGCACAACAAAGACATCCTTGCCGCGCACACTTTCCAGAATTTCCACCATGATCTCGCCATCGCTGAATTCCCCGACGACGGCCTTACCCAACCGCAAACCAAGAAAGGAAGCTATGTCCTGAGCCAATTGCGGATTGGCACTACCCGCAAAGACCATCATTTCAGAAGCCATTAATTTTTGCTCTTGGATGCACTGCGAAAAGTGAGTGGGGGCAAAACTCTACCATCCTGCCATCTGTAAGCTGCCTGTAGCAACCAGGTAAATTGGCTGGGGCGCCAGGATTCGAACCTGGGTATGACGGGATCAAAACCCGTTGCCTAACCGCTTGGCGACGCCCCAATAAAATTCTGTCTGCAATATGCCGAATACGGCATGTTCAATATATAAAAACCTCGGCGCACTGCTTGCCTGCGGCAAGTGGCGCCAGGATTGCGAGGCTCGTCCATGAGCCTCGCCCCTGCGGGTTCGCCGCTGACGCAGCGCCCCAAAAATAAAATTCATAATCAGCGCTCTAAGGCCAGACGCTCCTGCAATGGCGAACAGTTACGGGCGCGAGCCACGAAACCACGCCAGCTTGCCGGTAGCTGTTTTTCTACTGCACGCGCCGCCTGCTCAGTAGCAAAGGGCGCAAACACACTACTGCCTGTACCAGTCAAGCTGGCCTGGGAAAATTGACCTAGCCAGTCAAGCGCCTCAG
Organism: Thiohalomonadaceae bacterium; assembly: GCA_041678005.1. GTDB lineage: Bacteria > Pseudomonadota > Gammaproteobacteria > Thiohalomonadales > Thiohalomonadaceae > Sulfurivermis. Next base: position 53,011 of record JBAYOW010000009.1, on the reverse strand, counting down.
CTACGGCGGGGTACTGTTTCCGCACCACCGGCACAAAAACATTCCCGCCTATCCCGGCGAGAAAGTCGCATATTGTGATGGGCTGGCAATCGCGTGTCAATTCCGCTGCCTGAAATACCGCCGCTGTCGCAATGGCAATAGGCGGTGTCAGTACCAAATACCAGGGTTCTGGCAAGTCGATCGCCTGCAGTTTTTCTCCCACGCCATCGGCCCAGGCCGCCCGTCCGTGCACAAATACCGGCACATCGGCTCCCAGCTGCAAACCAATCTCGGCCAACTGGGCCTCACTCAAGCCCTGTCGCCACAAGGCATTCAATGCTACCAGCGTGGTCGCAGCATCGGAACTGCCACCACCAAGACCGCCGCCCATATGCAAGATTTTCTCCAATGCAATGTCAGCGCCAAGCTTGCAGCCGGTTACACTCTGCAATAAATGTGCGGCGCGCACCACTAAATCGCTCTCTACCGTGACGCCTGGCAAATCTGTCTGACGCTGAATTTTACCATCCTCACGCACGGCAAATTGCAGGCGATCGCCGTAGTCGAGAAACTGAAACACCGTCTGCAACAGATGGAATCCGTCGCTGCGACGACCAATAATGTGTAAAAACAGATTGAGTTTGGCCGGTGCTGGCCAGGCAGTCACATTTTCAAACATGTGCATGTCGTTTTATTTTGCTGCATGGTGCTTGTATAGATTCTTTGATCTGTTTATATCCCACTCTGCCCGCCCCTGGCCACACACCGGGCACTGTGGGTCTTTACGTAGCTTCAGCGTACGCCACTCCATCTGGAGCGCATCCAGGATCAGCAGACGACCGCCCAGGGTAGTGCCTATGCCGAGCAGCACCTTGAGCACTTCCGTCGCCTGGATAGTGCCTATGATACCTACCACTGGTGCAAGCACGCCGGTCAGACTACAGCTATCACCCTCGCCTTGTTCATCGCGATACAGGCAGCGATAACAGGGTGCATCGGGGTGTTCATTGTGGAAGACGCTTACCTGCCCCTCCATGCGAATTACGGCACCGGAGACCAGCGTTTTGCCCTGGGCGACGCAGGCTGCGTTGAGTTCGAAACGTGTATCAAAATTATCGCTGGCATCGACCACCACATCAGCGAGACCGATCTGCTCAGTCAGCGCCGCGCCAGTCAGCTGGCCATTGATGACAATGACCTGGCAATGGGGATTTAGTTGCTGCAACTGCTCTGCTGCCGAGTCCACCTTGGGTCTGCCGATATTGGCAGTTCGATGCACTATCTGGCGCTGCAGGTTGGAGAGCTCCACCGTGTCGTAGTCCACTACCACCAGGGTGCCCACGCCAGCAGCGGCAAGATAAATGGCAAGTGGCGAGCCCAGCCCTCCCATGCCGATGATCAGCACACGCGCTGCCATAAACTTTTGCTGCCCTGCCAGACCCACTTGCGGCAGGCTGATATGGCGGCTATAACGCTCATGTTCTTCAGGTGTCATGTAGTGCCAACTGGATTTACAGATAATTACGCCAGTGTTCTGGCCGGTCGTCACGACAACCATGTCGCAGTTGTTCATAGCGTTTGACATAGACCTTGACGTCTTTGGGCGGGGCATGACCATCAAGGCCAAGATTTGAGCGCTGGGTATCTTCCGTGTAGTAGTAGAGTGCGCGCTTGAGCTTGCAGATCAAGGTGTTGGCCAGATGAAAACCCACGCCACTGAGAACGTCTTCAATGGCACGCAGGGTAACTAGCGTGATGTCGTAACGCACCTGCATAACATGGTCACTTAACGGTTGCGCATTTATGATGCCTTCCATGCCAGCCAGCAGCTGTGAAGCCGTATGAGCCTGCTGTGGATCTGGATTGAGAGCCAGAAAAGTAACATCACGAATTTTAAGCAATTCGCTATTTTTCTGTGACATCGCGCATCACCCTGGATAGTGCCTGCTGAAACACCAGTATAACCCTATTTTTGCAGGGGAACAGTGTTTGGTGCGTGGCCACCGGAAATACGCTCAAGACCGGCCGGGTCGCGGCAGGTTTGAATATGGTGATAACCGTACTGCTGCAACAGATCACGCACGGCTGCGCCCTGCTCCCAGCCATGTTCCAGCAAGAGCCAGCCGTTTTCCTGTAAAGAACCAGGTGCTTTTTCGATCAATAGGCGCAGATCGGCAAGCCCATCTGCGCCTGCAGCCAGGGCGCTGACAGGTTCGTGACGCAGATTGGCCAAATGTGAATCGCCTTCGGCCACATAGGGAGGATTGCTGACGATAAGCTCATGACGCGCACCGGCCAGTGGTTCAAACCAAATGCCTTGGCGAAAACTCACATTTACAATCTTGTTGGCGCGCGCATTTTCCTCCGCCACCACCAATGCAGCTGATGAAATATCGGTGGCGGTAAAGCAGCAAGATGGCCGTTCATGCGCCAATGCAAGGGCAATGGCCCCACTGCCCGTACCCAGGTCGGCAATCCGCCAGTGGGCATCTATGGGTATAAGTTCCAATGCCCAAGCGATCATGGTTTCCGTATCTGGGCGCGGGATCAAAGTAGCCGTGGTCACCTTCAAGTCCAGCGACCAGAAACCGCAACGACCAGTGAGATACGCCACCGGCACACCTGCGGCGCGCCGGGCGATAAGCGATGTAAATTCACGCTGTTCGTCGCTAGTGAGCACTCGCTCAGGCCAGGTGTACAACCAGCTGCGTGGCTTATTCATTACCTGCGCAAGCAGCAGTTCGGCATCAAGACGCGGGCTGTCGCTGTTATGCAACTGGCTTTGTGCGATCTGCAAAATCTCGGCAATGGTCGGCATACTCACCACGTGAGCAACCGACATATTTGATAGTAATTCTGCGTCATAAAAGATGTCACACATCTCTCGCCACAGTTTATTGTGGCTGCAGTACAAGTTATTTTCACATGTTGCAGGGCGCATGATTCAGGCATGTTCACAACTCAAAGTTATTCGGCGCACAATGCGTACCGTCTTTTTTTGAATAATGAGCGCTACCTTTCAAAATAAGAATGTCATTCCACGCTCATGGCGGCAAGTTGATCGGCCTGGTATTCGTTAATGAGTGGCTCAATCACCTGATCCAGGTGCCCGCCCATAATGTCATCCAGCTTGTAGAGGGTAAGGGTAATGCGGTGGTCGGTAAGGCGGCCTTGCGGGAAATTATAAGTGCGGATGCGCTCGGAGCGATCACCGCTGCCCACCAGTAATTTACGTGTACTGGATTGCTCAGCGTGTTGTTTCTCCTGTTCGGCAGCCAGCAGCTTGGCGGCCAGCACCGACATGGCACGGGCGCGGTTTTTATGCTGTGAGCGTTCGTCCTGACATTCCACCACGATGCCAGAGGGCAGGTGCGTAATGCGGATGGCAGATTCGGTGCGGTTGACATGCTGACCGCCAGCACCCGAGGCGCGATAAGTATCGACCTTCAGATCGGCTGGATTTATCTCCCTGGCCTCCACTTCATCCGCCTCGGGCATTACCGCCACCGTGCAAGCAGAGGTGTGGATGCGACCCTGAGATTCGGTTTCTGGTACGCGCTGCACACGATGCCCACCCGATTCAAACTTGAGGCGTGAATAGGCGCCTTGGCCGACAATACGGACAATAATTTCCTTGTAGCCGCCATGCTCGCCCAGGCTCTCGGAGACGATCTCCACCTGCCAACGACGATGCTCGGCATAACGACTGTACATACGAAACAGATCACCAGCGAAAATCGCCGCCTCATCACCGCCGGCACCAGCGCGAATTTCCAGAAAGATATTCTTATTGTCGTTAGGGTCCTTAGGCAACAATAACTTGTTGAGCTCCAGCACTAAGGCATCGCGCCGTTCGCGCGCCAACTCCAACTCGACTTGACCGAGCTCCTGCATTTCCGTATCTGAGCCTCGCATCATTTCATCAGCAACGGTAATGTCCTCTAGAATTTTGCGGTAACTGGTATAGCAGTCCACCACCGGGGTGAGCTGGGCATATTCCTGCGACAGAGCACGGAACTGATTTTGATCGTTAATAGTCGCAGGATCGGCAAGCAGGGCGCTTAACTCCTGCAGCCGCTCGGAGAGATTCTCCAGCTTGCTGAGTATGGATTCTTGCATAGGGGTTAAGGTTTTTTCAGATTAAATAAAATGCTGGCAGCATCCAGTAGCTCATGCTGACCTTCAAAACTGGCGCGATTGAGCTGAGCAGATGGCTCATGGATCAATTTGTTGGTCAACAGACGTGCCATTTCACGCATAACGTATTCAGGGTCCTTGCCTGTTGCCAGTTGGCGTGTGCAATGCTCCAACACTTGATCGCGTATCTCCTCGGCGGATTGGCGAAAGGCACAGATTGTGCCGACAGCTTCCAATGATTGCAGCCAGCCCATGAAATGGCCGACCTGGGTATCGATGATGTCCTCGGCCTGCAGGGCAGCCTGTTGGCGCGACTGCAGGTTTTCCTGAATAATCTCGGAGAGGTCGTCCACGGTATAGAGATAGATATCATCAAGCGCAGAGACTTCCGCTTCGATATCGCGTGGTACAGCAATATCCACCAGCAGCATAGGGCGGCGTTTGCGCACCTTGAGTGCGCTTTCCACCATACCCTTGCCTAAAATGGGCAACGGCGCTGCAGTGGAAGAAATAACGATGTCGGCCTCGGCCAGATGCGCCGGGATTTCCGCCAGAGCGATGGCAAAGGCACCAAATTCTTGTGCCAGCTTGTGGCCGCGCTCAACCGTGCGATTGGCAATAATGATGTTGCCTATGCCCTGCTCGTGCAGATGGCGTGCCACCAGTTCGATGGTTTCGCCCGCACCGATAAGCAAGGCAGTGTGCTCTTTCAGATCGGAAAAAATCTGCTTCGCCAGACTGACCGCGGCAAAGGCCACTGAAACGGGACTTGCACCAATGGCAGTATCGGTACGCACCTGTTTGGCGACTGAAAAAGTGTACTGGAACAGCTTATTAAGCAGATGTCCGACTGTGCCCGCCTGCTGCGCCGTGCCATAGGCCTGTTTGATCTGGCCAAGGATCTGCGGCTCGCCAAGTACCAGCGAATCAAGCCCACTGGCCACACGCAGGATATGCCGCACCGCCTGACTATCTGGATGGGTATAAAGATATGGTTCGACTTCCTTGGCACTAAGGTGATGAAAATCACGGAACCACTCCAGGATAGGCCCCTTCTCCTCCCCTTCCAAACCACAATAGATCTCAGTGCGATTACAGGTAGACAGAATTGCCGCCTCACGCACCGGGCCATAGTTGGTCAGTTCATGCAGGGCTTGCGACACCTTATCCGGCGCGAATGCCACCCGTTCCCGTATTTCCACGGGAGCAGTGCGGTGATTCAGACCAAGGGCAAGCAGTGACATGAGTAGTTTTATAAGGTGGGTGGGTTACTGATTTTGGGGAAAGACCCCAATAATATCAAGTGCGAGTATGAATTTCTGCGGCAAAATCCCTGATAAGTCGAGTATAGTTAGCGATCATCATGTCTGGAGTAGCTTGGATGAAACGTATTTTGATGTTGGTTGCAATGGCCTGGCAATTGGCCGCATGTACGGCGATGACCGCACATGAGACAGCAAAACCCAAGGAAGATGTGACACAGGAAGCTGCCTCCCCAGAGCACGCAACAACATCGGCAAGCCACGCCGAAACAGAAAATCTGCCCACCATGGAGCTTAGCCCCGGCCTGCTTTATCAACTGCTGGTGGGTGAAGTCTCTGCCCAGCGTGGCGAGCTGAAGATGTCGGCCCATGCATACTACCAGGCCGCAGACTACACACGTGATCCGCGTCTCGCCCGTCGTGCCACCCAAGTCGCTGTCTATGCCAATGAATACGCAACAGCACTCAAGGCCGCAAGTCTTTGGGAAGAATTATCGCCTGCGACCGTAGAGGCGCAGCAGTCGCTGGCCGCCTTGTTGATTCGCCAGGGCAGAACCGATGAGGCGATCCTGCATCTGGAAAAACTGCTGAATCTGTCCCCAGAAGGCCAGGCCAATGGTTTCATGCTGGTGAACAATGTACTGGCAAGTGAGCCAAATAAACAGCGGGCGCTACAAATAATGGCTAATCTGGTAACTGCGCACGAAGATGATCCCGAAGCTGTACTTGCCTACGCCCGCCTGGCTTATCAGGCCGACAATTATGCCCTTGCCATGGAGCAAACCAGACATCTGCTGGAGAAACAGGCAGACCATCCACATGCACTGGCACTACAGGCCAGCATTTTGCGCAAGATAGGGCGCATTGAGGAGGCCTTGGCTGCCTATCAACGTGCTCTGGAAATACTGCCCAGGGATACCTCCTTGCGTTTTGGTTATGCACGTATGCTGATAGAACTGCAGCGATGGCCAGAGGCACGCAAACAATTCAAGCTGCTGGACAAGCATTTACCGAATAATTCTGAAGTGATCTTTACCGAAGGGTTACTGGCGGTACATGTGGGCGATCTGGAACAGGCAGAAAAAAATTTCCTGCAGCTGCTCAAGCTGAATCAGCGCACGGACGATGCCGCCTATGCCCTGGGGCAGATTGCCGAAAGCCGACAACGACCAGATGATGCCTTGCATTGGTATCAGCAGGTAAATGATGGCAACAGTTATCTCGACGCTATCGTCCGCTCATCGGTACTTATCTCCCAACTGAAAGGGCTGGAGATGGCACGCGCATATCTGCGCACCGCCGAACTACAGACCCCTGAACAGGAAATCCGTCTACGTCTGGTAGAGGGGGAATTATTGTACGAAGCTGGGCAGCAGGAAGAGGCGCGACAAGTCTACAACGAAGGCCTGGAGCAATTTCCTGATGATATCGAGCTGTTGTATGCACGCGCCATGAACGCCGAGAATATGGGCCTTATTGATGAGCTGGAAAATGATCTGCGTGCCATTCTCATGCAGGAACCAGATAACTTTCAGGCGCTGAATGCACTGGGTTACACCCTGGCCGACCGCACCGACCGCTATCAAGAGGCATATGCCTTAATCAGCCGCGCACTTGAGCTGCGACCGGATGATGCTGCCATCATGGACAGCATGGGCTGGGTGCTCTATAGGCTGGGCCGTTGGCAAGAGGCGGAGGAATTTCTGCGCCGTGCGCTGGACCAATATCCTGATGCCGAGATCGCCGCCCATTTGGGCGAGGTGTTATGGGTGCAGGGTCGCCAGGATGAGGCGCGCCAGATCTGGCTGGATGCCCTGGAGCGCGAGCCAGGCCACGCATTACTCCAGCAAGTAATCAAACGCTTTACTCAATAATTCCCCCATGAAACATTGTTTATGGTTTTTCTGGCCCTTGTTGCTGACTGCCTGCAGCTATGGCCCGGTATTGCCGCCCGTCGATAACCCGGATCGAGCCTGGCAGATACAGCAGCGGCAATTAGCGCAGGTCTCGGCCTGGAAGCTGGGTGGGCGCATCGGCATTCACACCGAAGATGAAAGCTGGCAAGCCCGTATCGACTTGCAACAACATGAACAAAATTACACCATTCATCTGACCGGCCCTTTGGGACAGGGCAGCTTGCGCCTGCAAGGCGATGATCATCTGGTTGCCTTGAGTGATGGCGAGCATAGCCGCGTCGCCGAAGATGCCGAGGACTTGCTGTATCACGAAATGGGCTGGCGGATACCGGTAAAATCCCTGCGTTACTGGGCGCTGGGGCTGCCTGCACCTGGTTCAGCAGAACAGACGCTCAATCCACAAGGGCTACTGGAAAAACTACAACAGGATAACTGGACTATCGAGTTTCGCAATTATGTCCAACAAGGTGCAGTAATTTTGCCTGGCCGACTGTTCATCAGCAATCACCGCGCTCGTATTCGCCTGATTATCGATCAATGGCAACAACTTTAAATTTTATATTACACATCATCATGACAGCCTACATTACCCGCACCACGATTAACCAGATAATGCGCCATGCCATGTCACGTCCTGGACAAGAGGTCTGTGGTCTAGTCGGCAGCAGCGCTGGCCACACCCGTGTTTATCCAATCCAAAACATTGCCAGGCAAAATGAGTGCCGCTATATCATGGATCCACAGCAGCAGATTGCAGCCATGCGTCAGATGCGCGAGGCGGGCGAAAGCCTGTTCGCCATCTACCATTCCCACCCACACGCGCCAGCCGTGCCTTCCGCGCTTGATATTGCCGAGGCGGCCTACCCAGAGGCGCTTTATCTAATAGTTTCACTTGATACTGAAGGTGTTGTGGATGTGCGTGGCTACCAGCTGCAAGGCCAGGAGATGCAGTCGCTGGAGCTGGAGATGATCAACGACTGAAAACCATGGGCTGAGCTCCTTCCAGTTTTTTAGTGGGTATCGTTACGCTCAACCTGTCCTCTGCTGTGAACTATAAACCTTTATACGGCGCAGGAAGTTTTCCTGCTGACCGGAGATCGCATAAACTTAGCCGGAGGTCACTTATGCAATTTATCTGGGCTTTTTTACTGCTTTTGCCGAATTTAACTGCCAGTGCAGCGCCTAATGGCGCGGAGTTGTATGCACAGAACTGTGCTGCCTGTCATGGCTCCGATGGTCGGGGTGGCGTTGGCGTGCCTTTGGCCTTGCCAAGCTTTTTAAACAGTGTCGATGATGGTTATCTGGATACCACGATACGTCTTGGTCGTCCTGGCCGAGTGATGCCGGCCTTTGCCATGTTAAACGCTGCAGAACGCCGCGCCATAGTCGCGCATCTGCGTAGCTGGCAAGACAAGGACAGTCCACGACTGCTGCTGACTGATTATCGACCCGGCTCGGGTGATGTTGTGCGTGGCAAGAAATTGTTTGGTCAACATTGCTCGTCCTGTCATGGCGAGCGCGGCGAAGGCGGGCATGGCACTGGAGTTACCTTCTCGCGCCCACGCGATATGCCCATCATCGCGCCAGCGCTCAATAATCCTGGTTTCCTCGCTGCAGCCTCTGATCAAATGATTAAGGCGACATTGATCAATGGCCGTGAAGGTACGCCAATGGTTTCATTTCTGCAGCAAGGCCTGCGCGAACAGGACATTGATGACATCATCGCCTTTGTTCGATCGTTTGCACTGACTCAAGGCTGGCAACCTGGCAGCCAGGACGAAACATGGCTGGAAATGGAGTCATCTTATACGCTGGAAGAAACTGTCGAAGCAGTCAAACGCGCGGCATTAGGCAAGAACTTCCGCATCATTCGTGAGCAATGGCTGGAGGACGGTTTTTTTGCTGAAGAAGAACAACACAGAGAGGCCAACATCATCTATTTCTGCAACTTCACTTTCATCAATCAGGCCTTGACTATGGATCCTCGTGTGGGCTTGTTCATGCCATGTCGTATAACTGTAGTTGAACATGAGGGGCAGGTAAAAATGATGAGTATTAATCCAAAATATATGAGCGGCCTGTTCAATAATGCCGAACTCGATGAACCCTGCGAGGAGATGTATCAGGTCTATCTCGGCATCATGGAGGAGGCATCGCTATGAGATGTCTGTCTGCATCATGGCCAGCATTACTGTTGTTATTTGCCCTGCACAGCACTGCTCTGGCCGATGGTCTGATGATGGTGCGCTCTGAACAGGGTTTCCCTGAAACCATGGCTATACTGCAGGAAGAAATTACGCAGCGTGGTTACACCATTTCACGCATTCAGCGTGTCGATGTTGGCTTGACCGATAGCGGCTTCAAGACAGACATGTATCGTTTGGTGTTTTTAGCCAAGCCGGAGGAATTACGCGATCTGACAACTCGCTATCCACAGTTGATCCCCTACCTGCCATGGCCTATCACGGTTTTTGCCGAGGATCATGAAACCCTCCTGGTCACTGCCAACCCGACAGAGCTGCGTGCTTTGGCCAATAACAATGAACTCAAAGAAATATTTGCTCGTTGGAGCCAGGACTTTCATGACATCCTGGAAGCGGTGAGAAAAGAAAATTGAGCCACCACCTGCTCAGGTATGTTGCTGCAATACCGAGTTCATTTCCCGTTCAATGCGCCGCTTGTAATGCAGGAAATGTATAGTCTGGATCCTGCTATTGGTCTGTTCGCCCAGGACGGTATGTGACAGGCCAATATCAGTGATGTAGATAGGATAATTCTGTTCATTATTACGTAATTCCAGGACATGCTGGACAACTGCATGCAGCAGGTTATCGCCATATTCCAATGAAGAAAATTCCCTCTCATCGCAATATAGTGTAAACATGGTCTGGCTGTTTTCTACCTGATCCACTATCGCCTGCAGGCTGAAATACTGTTGCAGGTCGTAACGAAACTCTGCCTTCTGCCGTTCAAGATGATAATGTCCGCGTACATCACGACTGAGCTGAAAAAATTCCACGCCAGCTATTGTCTGCATATGCTGTCCTTCCTGCATGAGGAAGGCCATTCGATTCAATACTGCCTCGAAGAACCGGCCATACTGATTGAGCAATACACGGCCATCAAAGAATGGCACCCGATCATGAAACAGTGATCCGCGCTCATCCAGAATGAAGATATTAGCCATATCTTCGTTTGGCAGATAAAAAAATTGCACCCAGCCACTACGATTGTGGCTGTAGATGTGTGGCAATGCGGAATCTGTCAATGATTGGCTATCGAACACCAAAGGTCTGAAGCTATCGGCAGATCGTCCAAGTGCCGCATACAAACTATCGTCATCCGGCAGTGCCTCGTAGTGCAAGGATTCGGCCTGAAAATACACCAGGTAATAGCCGCGACTTACCGTAAGCAGATAACGCGCCTCTGGCATTGCATGTGTGCCATACCAGGTTGCCACCAGTTCATGCAGCAGTTTTTCAATACGCTGCGCTGCGGTATGGCCGCGTTGGGCGCTGATACCAAATATTTCAATTGCTGGCGGAGACTCACCACGTGATGGTGGAGTCCATTTGAAATACTCGCAGAGAAAATCCATCAGACCTTTGCCGCGCCGATAATGAAAGGTAAGTACTTCGCGCCAACTGGTGACAATAACCAGATCCATGCTTTGCACCAGGTTTTTGCCTATACCGCCATAATTGAGCGCATCTGTCTGGCCACAGGAAATGGTTTTACCCAAACTTAGGGAAGTAAAGGCATCCAGCTCGTTGTTCGTGTAAAGCACTGCGTTTGCTATACGTGCAGGAGTTGAATATTCGTCCAGTGTTCGCGTCTCCAGGCAGCTTGGTGGAAACGACACCTGCATGTGTTCAACAATCAATTTCAGCTCTTGAGAATTTATCTGCGTAACCTGCGGATAGATTGCAAGCACACTATGCCGATCGACAATGCCATTGAAGTAGGCCCAGGCGACCAGTTCAATGAGGGTGCGAGCGCGCTTCAAGGGTACAGATTGGCGCATTTCTTCTTTGCTCAAGGCTCCCTGATATAGCTGCCAGCCGCCTTGCTGATGTTCATCCAACAATTCAACTATGGTGACTGAGGATTCATGCAGATTGGCATTGATGCCGCGATTGAGCAGTTCTATCTTGCCTGCCTTGCGTTCAAATGCGGCATAGAGTTTACGACCAAGCACAGTCAAATCACGCTGGCTTATCAGGGACAAGCCAGCGTGCGCACGCACAAAGTCAGAGAGAAAACGATAGCTGACACTCAAAATCTCGAATACCAAACGCTGCTCTTCGGCAACCCTTGCCACCTTCCATTTATCACGCCTGTTCATCTGTTCTACATCCAGTGGCTGCCAACCCCACTGCTTGAACACCGAGCGCAATAAATCATGCTGCCAGCTTGTATTGTTTGGTGTCTCGTTCAGTCTTTCATTGGTTTTGAAATAAAATGCACGACGGGCAAACCTCAAGCGCGCGTGATCATTTTTACGCTGCAGATATTCCTCTATCTTCTGCATCATCATCAGATAAGGATCCAGTCTGTCGACCTGATCATCACCACGATAAATGGCCTGCTTGAAGCGCAGACTATTCAAATCGAAATGTGGATAATCATAGGCATAGCTTTCGATAAGCAACAGCTTGAGCACTGCCTTGTAGGGCGAATCTATGCTCTTGTATAGATGCCACAGCGCCGCGCCCAAAAACTCCTCTGCCGGAATAAAGCTCAGACCGCCCAAATCAAGCAAACCACGGGCGTGGGGGAAACGTTTTTGCTTGAGGTTCTGCACATAATCATCGTAGTCAGACTCGTGGGCAGGCGGCACCACCCACCATAATGGTGCTTGACCGGCGAGCAATATCGACGTGCGATAAAACTCCTCCAACAACAAATTATATTGTGCCGAGCCAGAGCTGTTGTTCGACAAAGGCAAGACCTCGCCACTACGAAACCGCTCCACATTGACCAGGTAAAAATGCACCTCCATATCCAGGCTGGCCGCCCAGGTCTCCACTGCATTTGCCTTTTGTTGCAGGTATGCAAGCTCTGTTGCCGACAGATTGTGGTCATGACAAAGCCAAATATCGAAATCACTGTCATCTGCGTAGCCAATACTGCCAGGGCTGCCGATAAGATACAGGGCAAGGATGGGAAAATGCCGCTGGCGCAGTGTCTTGTATTCAAAGCTGCGCGCCAGTCGCTTGCCTGCCTCCAGCTCGTGTCGTGCAGGTGAGTAGTCAATAATGCCAGCAGGCGTTTCCTTTGACACAAATCCAGGAAACATGGCGTGGTTAATGTGGAACAACAACGGCAGCACCTCCAGCACATTACACCGCCGCCCACGCAAGGCCTCACGCACCCGTTCAAGGCGAGCCTGATTGAGCTTCATGAAGCGATGACGTACCGCCCTGAAGTCAATATTGCCGTCATCATATAATGCTGTGCTCTTTGACATTTTGCGCTGAATGCTACCGTTTGTATTTGCTGGCGCGCTTGGCGCTGCCCTTGACTACATCTATTGGGAAGCGCTGCTCATTATGGGCCATCTTGTCCTTGACCGCACGAATCAAATCTACGTTGAGGCGGTCAGCGATCCTGATCAGGAAAATCTGAATATCCGCAAGCTCCAGGCGTACTTCCTCAAGCTTCTCTACACTCAACTGTTCGCTCTGCTCGGGCGTCAACCACTGGAAATGTTCCACTAGTTCAGCGGCCTCGGCAATCAGTGCCATAGACAGATTTTTTGGTGAATGAAACTGTTCCCAATCACGCACCTTGGCAAATACTGCAAGACGCTGACGTAGTTCCTCAAGACTGTCACTCATAAAAGACCTCCAACCCAAGCCCAGGAGAATTACCCAAATACAGACGGCCCTGCTGTATGACCGGAGCTTGCGCCACATCAGCTGCCAGCCAGCCCAGTGTAGCAAAGCCATGCGCCAATTCAGAAGACAGGGCCGCAGCAAGATGCGCTGCTGCACTCACGCCAACTGCTGTATCCACTACCGAGGTGAGTACCACCTCAAACCCTGCCACCTGCGCTTGTAATGTCAATTCTCGCGTGGCCAGTATGCCGCCTATGCGCGCTGGCTTGAGCACTAGGCGTCGCACTGGTGGCTGGGCAAGCAGCTCATGCTGATCAAAATTTGCCACAGATTCATCCAGTGCCAGCGCATAAGGCAGATCTTCCTGTAGCTCTCGCAAACTAAACAAGTCCGGTTGTATCAGAGGCTCTTCCACAGCATCTATGGACAAACCGGCAATTGCCTGTAGGAAATACCGCGCATCCTGCATGTTCCAGGCACGATTGGCATCCAGGCGTAAACGCAAGCGTCCTTCCGTTGCAGCATGCACCTGCCGCAACCAGAACAGCTCGGTGTCGACAGGATGCCGCCCCAGCTTTATCTTGGCTATACGATAACCATTTGCCAATGCCTGCGCTGCCTGCGTGGCTGTTTGCCCATCCAACGCACCAAGCGCCGCATTAACTGCCACACTACCATCATTTTCGCTGGCGCCAAGATAATCTGCCAAGCGTTGCCCACTCTTAAGTGCCGCCAGATCAAATAAGGCTGTCTCCAGCGCCCAACGTAGTTCCGGCAAACTTATATCTGCACACTGCTGCAAAGCTGCCTCATGGGAAAGACCTGGCAAAATCCGTATTAACCGATTCAATGCATGCTGAATATTTACATGATGCGCTGCCGTGGAGCTGGGTAGTGGCGCACAATCACCCCATCCGCAACTGCCATCATTTGTCTTTATTGCCAGCAGAAAACCACGGCGCTCATACAGTACACCATGAGCCGCTACCCATGGACGGCGCAATGGTAGCTTATAGGCATGAATGGTGAGCGAGGCGATAAACATGAATAAATGGATTTACCCTGACCAATAACGCAACATCCTTATGTTACAGGTATAATTACCCGCATATCATTTTTATCCGCAAGGACAATAAACATGCGTATCTGCTGGGGACAATATGCCCTGTGGGCGGTCATCATCACCCTTGCATTACTCAGTCTGCTCAGTGGCTGTGGTGCCAGTGGTGATCTTTATCTGCCATCGGAAGAAACCAAACAACTACATCTTGACTATAACAATAAATAAATTATGGAATATCTCAGCTATCGCAATAACAGCCTCCATATCGAAGACATGGACATTGCTACTCTCGCCGATCGCTATGGCACACCTTGTTACATCTACTCCCGCGCTGCCATCGAGAGGCACTACCGCGCCTTCGAGGCCGCCCTGGCTGGTACGGAACACCTGATCTGCTATGCCGTCAAAGCCAATTCAAACCTTGCTGTGCTCAACGTACTGGCGCGCCTTGGCGCTGGCTTTGATATTGTCTCGGTTGGTGAACTGGAGCGCGTGCTGGCTGCAGGAGGCGATCCGGCCAAAATTGTATTCTCTGGCGTTGGCAAACGTGCCGATGAAATGCGCCGCGCCCTGGAGCTTGGCATCCACTGTTTCAATGTTGAATCTGAAGCTGAACTTGAACGTCTCAATCGCATAGCGGGTGAAATGGGTAAGCGTGCGCCGGTCTCCATGCGCGTCAACCCAAATGTAGATGCCAAGACCCACCCCTATATTTCCACCGGGCTGAAAGAAAACAAATTTGGCATAGACATTCACGACGCACAGGATATTTATAGCCAAGCCGCAACACTGCCTAATATCGAACTGATTGGCGTTGATTGCCATATCGGTTCACAGATCACCACAATCGAGCCATTTATCGATGCGCTGGAGCGCATGCTGCTACTCATCGATACTCTGTACCAGCGCGGTATCGCTGTGCGTCATCTTGATATGGGTGGCGGCCTCGGCATTACTTATCGCGATGAAATGCCGCCGCTGCCAGGTGACTATGCTGCACCACTACTCGATCGCCTGGCAGGTCATGATATCAAACTCATCATTGAACCAGGCCGCGCCATCATCGGTAATGCCGGGCTGCTACTTACCCGCGTGGAATATCTAAAGCCGACACCGCACCGTAATTTCGCCATTGTCGATGCGGCCATGGATGATCTGCTCCGCCCCACACTCTATGATGCCTGGATGGACATAATCCCTGTCACCCCACGCGAGGATGTACCTGTACTGAACTACGATATTGTCGGACCTATCTGTGAATCAGGCGATTTTCTTGGCAAGGATCGTAAACTCGCACTAGCTGAAGGCGATCTGCTGGCCATAGGTTCTGCAGGTGCCTATGGCTTTGCCATGAGCTCCAACTACAACACACGACCACGCTCAGCTGAAGTGATGGTTGATGGCAAGGACAGTTATTTAGTGCGTCAACGCGAAACCATTACTGCGCTTTATGCCAGCGAAAGCCTATTGCCAGCATGATGTCATGCTAATCTGCATCTTTTACCTTAGAGGCATGGATGACGGTGTTGTGGATCTTGGGTCAAGGGCAAGATGTGAGGGCGGTGAAAACCTTGTAATAACAATAAAACTAGAGCCTTTACTCGCGCCCTGATGAAATATACGGGCTAAAGATGTCAGGTAGACAAATAGAGGGAGAACAAACCGTGAGTACTCCGGCAAATACCGACAACAACATGCCAAATGAAAACAACATCATCGATTATCTGCGCAAGCACCCTGATTTTCTTTTGCGCCACACCGACCTGCTGGCCGATCTCACTCTGCCGCACGACACTCGTGGAGCCGCCTCACTCATCGAACGACAAGTGGCGGTGCTGCGCGAACAACGGCAGGAGCTCAAGCAAAGGCTGCAACAGTTAAACCAGGCAGCTCGTGACAACGAGCAATTACTGGCGCGTATCGAGCGACTTGTGCTCAGATTGCTGGAAGCACCAGATCGCAACACCCTGATCAAACATCTGCAGGCCAGCCTATATGAAGATTTTCACGCCGATGCCGCAACACTGAAAATCTTTAGCAACACAACGGAAAGAGAATTATTTGACAAGCTCATCGAGCATGGCGAGCCAGTCAGCGGTTTTCTCGCCATGCCACAAAAGCAGTTTCTTTTCGGCCAGGCTGCCGAGGAAATGCTCTCTGGTGCGCTCATCCCGTTATTTGATTCCAGCCATGCCAGCTGCTTTGGCGTTATCGGTATCGGCAGCATTGATCGCAAACGTTTTCACGCGCAAATGGCCACTACCTTTCTCAGCTATCTTGGCGCGGTAGTGGCGCGGCTGCTGCAACCATCAGTCAGAGAGTAAACACATGCAAGAGGAGTGGCTGGATAGTTACGCACAACACCTGCGCCACGAACGCCGACTTTCTCTACATACCGTCAATAACTATTTACGCGACCTGCAACAACTAAGTCGTTTCTGCCAGAAACAAGGCCTGTCCAACTGGCAAAACCTGCAGCCATCTCAAGTACGCGCCTATGTTGCCTGGCGCCATAGGGCAGGACTTGGTGGTCGAAGCATACAGCGTGAGCTTGCCGCTATCCGCAGCTTTTATAATTATCTATTGCGTGAGGGCTTGGCCAAACATAATCCAGCCCTGGACATCAGTGCACCAAAAAGCCCGCGCACATTGCCGCGCAAGCTTGACGCGGAACAAACTGCACGCCTGCTGGAGATCCCAGGCGATAGCGATATCACCGTGCGTGACCGTGCAATCATGGAATTGATGTATTCCTCTGGTTTGCGCCTGGCAGAATTGATTGAGCTTGATTGTGAGCACGTTGATCTGCAGGAGGCAAGCGTGCGCGTTACCGGCAAGGGCGGCAAAACTAGAATCCTGCCCATTGGACGCAAGGCCATCGCAGCCCTGCACGACTGGCTGCTACGACGTGCACTACAAACTGATGCCGCTGCAACAAAGGCCCTGTTTATTGGCCGCAAGGGTCAGCGCATGGCCGCCCGCACCATCCAGAAGCGATTACATGATCATGCCATCGCACAGGGACTCGCCACCTCAGTAAACCCACACATGCTGCGTCATTCCTTTGCCAGTCATATACTGGAATCAAGTAGCGATCTACGCGCGGTGCAGGAGCTTTTGGGCCATGCCAATATTGTTACCACCCAGATTTACACACATCTTGATTTTCAGCACCTGGCAAAGGTTTATGATCAGGCCCACCCACGTGCCAAAAAGAAGAAGAAATGAACAGCTAATATTCTGCTTTTTACACAAAAATGACATAAGTCCTTGCGCCACAACAAGGTCAGAACTTTTACTCACGTCCTGGTGGAATATACGGGTAAGGCCCGTGCTAATATTATCAAATACATCACAAGCCCAACGCCATGAAATCACCCAAACAACTTGCCGCATTACTACTTTCTAGCACGCTACTCATTTCGCCCGCCATCGCCGCGAACAGCAAATCATCTGCAACACCATATCTTGAGCTGCAGCCAGCTATAGTAGTCAACCTGCATGGACCTGGTCGTATCCAGTTCATGCAGGTAGAAATCGCCGCCATGAGCCGCGACAGCAAGGTATTGGCAGCATTGGAAGAACATATGGGGCCGATGCGTGATGCCCTGATCACCCTGCTGTCTGCCCAGACCAGCGAAGGGATGCGTGATCAGCAAGTGCGTGAGCAGGTACGCCTGCAAGCCCTGGAAAATCTACGCTCAATCCTGGAGACACATGCAGGCTTTAAGCGTGAATCCCTGGAGGCACTCTACTTCACCAACTTCGTGATTCAATAAGCCTGCCGAAGACATACGAGGTCTGCAAGCAGTGACGCCTAATCACCTCTAACCTCGAACAACACGGTATTGGCATCTGGCACTACCGCGGGAAAACCAAGTAGCTGCCACGACTGCATGCCGCCACGATAGTAATGAATACGCTCCTTCGGATAACCCAACTTGACCAGATTTTTAATCGCGCGCGGAGACTGACCACACCAAGAGCCATTACACCATAATAGTATTTCCTTGGCCTCAGTAAAATCCCAATAGGCTGACTTATTCTCGCCAAACCAACCCTTGAAATTGCGCTCAAGGATGCGCCTTAAGCCACCGACATTCGGCCGACGCACGGCACCCAGCATCTTTAAGGCCTTGGTTACATCATCGTCAGTGGGGATCTCACCAAAGACCGTAAAGGGGATATTGATCGAGCCTGGAATGGTGCCCGCCAGATACCAGGATGGCAGGCGTGAATCAATCAAGACCCCCGTACCGGTATTGACAAATTTTTCCATGAAATCCAGCGATTCCAATTCGCCCACAGCATGAATGCCCGGTATAGGGATAGCAGGTTGCAGGCAAAAAGGTGGACACTTGCGCGCGGTCTTGCCCCAGGATGGGTCAATAACATGCGAGGGATCCTGCCCACGCTGAATAACGAAGGGTTTGCCCTGGTGCTGCACCGTCACTGTCTCAAGGCCTTCAGTGATCTTGATCTCCAGCGCCTGGGTATCCACCAGCGGCATGCCCACCAACAAAGCCATTACCAGTCCTGCCGGCAAAATACGCATCATAATCTCCCTTGGTTGCTATATTCTTGTTTTCACTTATTTCCTCAATAATGTTGTCGTAATATCCCGTAGATGAACTATGGCAGGATTGCTTCCATAGGCCTCATAAACTCTGGCCTTATCGGTATCACTCAACTTATTGTAAAACACATAAGTGCCTAAATAATTGTCCCTCAGGATTTCTTCAAACTGCGCGTGTGTCAGATCACCCGGCAGCTCATCCAGCTTGTCCCGCCCTATGGCTGGCCTGCTCAACTGTTGTTCAACTCGTTCAGCAGGTGCCGTCACATCGACAGGATCGTCAGTCTTGCCGCGTGTGATGACCTCTGTCTCGGCCTGCAACTCCTTGAGATAATCACCACTTGCAGCCTGTGCCGTAATATTCAAACTGCAACCGATCAGCAACAGCAACCAGCCAACGGCCACTTCAATTGGCCTGACCACACTCCATGTCACTATCTTTTGTTCTCGCATCATCTATTGTCGTCATCCATTTATGGATAATGTGCAAGCTAAATCTATAATTTGATTAGAATTTGCGCAATATAATCAACATTCCCGTATGGGCTGAAAAACCACTCAGCCAGACCTAGAAAATCAGCAAGATACTTGCATATTCCATTAATTATTGATGATACTCTCTGCTCAATTCGTGCACTGCATCGACAAATGCAGCCGCATTTTCCGGTGCCACATGCTGATGTATACCATGCCCCAGATTGAAGACGTGTCCTGTGCCCTTGCCATAGGCCGCCAGGATCGTGGCGACCTCCTGACGAATACGCTCTGGCGAGGCATACAGCACACAAGGATCCATATTACCCTGCAGCGCCACCTTGTCACCAACGCGCGCACGCGCCACGCCGATATCCACCGTCCAATCCAGACCAAGCGCATCGGCACCTGACTCGGCCATGGCCTCCAGCCATAGCCCGCCACCCTTGGTAAACATCACCACTGGCACTTTACGACCCTCAGCCTCATGCGTCAGGCCGGCAATGATCTTCCGCATGTAACGCAGTGAAAACTCCTCATAATCACGCGGCGTTAGTACGCCACCCCAGGTATCGAAGATCATCAATGCCTGGGCACCTGCCGCCACCTGGGCATTGAGGTATTGCGTCACAGTGTCAGCGAGCACATCCAGCATCATGTGCATCAAGGCCGGCTGTTCATAAAGCATGCCCTTGACGCGTGCAAAATCCCTGGATGAACCGCCCTCGACCATGTAGGTTGCCAAGGTCCACGGGCTGCCGGTAAAACCGATCAATGGTACGCGCCCCTGTAACTCTCGGCGTATGGTGCGCACCGCACTCATTACATACTGCAACTCACCTTCGGCATCGGGCACAAACAAACGATCGACGTCAGCTGCAGTGCGCACCGGGTGGTCAAAGACTGGTCCCTCACCCTCGGCAAAGCGCAGGCCCAATCCCATTGCATCCGGGATGGTGAGGATATCGGAAAACAGAATGGCCGCATCAAGTGGAAAACGATCCAGCGGCTGAATTGTCACCTCGCAGGCCAGCTCGGCATTCTTGCACAAATCCATGAAGCCACCTGCCTGGCTGCGGGTAGCGCGATATTCCGGTAGATAGCGGCCGGCCTGGCGCATCATCCAAACAGGGGTGACATCTACCGGCTGCTTCAGCAGGGCACGCAAAAAACGATCATTCTTCAACTCAGCCATGAAAAAACCTCAATTAAATCAATCAAACAACATGCTAACAGCCCTGCAGAATTCTGCCAGCTCGACAAGATAGGCAGCAAACAAGAAAAGCTACTCAAAGTTCTTTATGAATATCGGCAAGGGGGCGAACCCATGGTGAGGCTTGCCGTAATGCAGATGGTAAGGCATTGACAGCCCGCTCAGCAGCGGCCTGATCGATAAAATCGCCCCAGAAAACAATAAACCAGGGCTTGCCGCTGCGCTGCATACGCACCATGGCAATCTCACCAGGCAAGGCATGACCACGCAGATGGTCATGGATCGCCTCAAGCGTGCTTGCCCCAACCAGTTGCACAGTGAAATGTGCCGGGTCTCTTAGCCGCAGCCAATTGGCATCACGAAAATCTGTTCCTGGCCTGCTGACAACAGGCGTTGCAGTCACTTTCGGCTCAGGCTGCTTAGCAGGCGCAACCACCCTGAACTGATGCTGCGCAGAACGCTGCTCACCTGTCTCCACCACCGCTGACCAGGTATCTGCTGTCATCCCCACATTGATGCGGATACGGATGCGCTCAGCGTCCAATATCTGCACCTGATCTGTGCCCAGTATTTTCTGTTGCCCCTGCCAGCGCACAATGACCTTGCTCGCCGGGCTGAAATGCCGTCCATGCAAAGTCAGACTCTGCACCTGATGACTGCCAGTAAGCCGCACTGGCTCAATACGCTCAATCACTGGTGCCAGCTCTGGTTTGGCTTCAGGCTCAGCTTTTGGCCCTGCTTGCGGTTCTGCTTCTGGTTCTGGTTCTGCTACAGCAACCGCAGCCGCTGGAACGTCTGGCTCCTGCGCGATAGCAGATGCGGACTCAACAACAGCTTCAGACTCATCTGCGATGTCAGCTTTGCCTGCAGCAACAGTTTCGACTGTATCTGATAATTCAGTTGTAGTCTCTACTGCTGCACTTACTGCTGGTTGCTCGGTCGGCGTGGATATATCACTCGACGATTCAATTACCTGCTCCACTGTTGCTTCACTTGTCTTTTCTTGTGCCGTATCAGAGGTGGCTAATGCTGCCTCGTCAATCGCTGGCACCAAGGAAATGGCCTGTGGCTTAGATGTCTCAGCGACCTCTGGCGCAATACAGGTGATCTGTACAGTCTCACCACCGCGAACAGTCAGCGTTGACTGGACAGGCTGCGCTGTCTCGGCATAACGCACGATAGGTTGTTCCGGCATGGTCACTGCAACAGGCGGGGCGGGGGTGACGAAACCAGGCAATGGCCTATCAGTGAAAAAGGCTGGCAGCCAGATAGCCAGAATACCTGCCACTCCCAAGGCCACCAACAGATAACTCCATGGCATGCGACTGCGCTTGCGCTTGCCCAATAAAACCGCGTGTGCCTGCTCATTGATACCGCCCGGCCAGCCCAGGGATTGCTTATGTACACGCTTTAGCTCACGTGGCAAAAACAGCGGCCCACCGGCAAATCCTGCTGTACTCAAACGATGCTGCAAATAGGCAATGGTTTGCTCTTCATCGAGTGGACTGAGTTCCAGCCGATGAGGTCTTGGCGCCGAGGCAAAACGCTGTTCATCAAAACGCGGCAAGATGGCACTGTCAGTAAACAGGATGGTACGCACCAGCCTGCCATGCTCACCTGGCAATTCTGCCAGTCGCACGATTACTTCCAGTGCATCATCAGACAATAACTCGGCATCATCAACAACCAGAACCGGCACCATGGTTTGTTGCAGATGATTGAGATGATCGCGCAAGGCATCCAGCAAGACATCACTGGCGATATCCTCGGTGCGCAGGCCAAAGCAACGCGCTGCCACCAGGAATAACTGGCCCGGGTCTGGTGTTTCGCGTGCACTGACGCGACAGACCTTCCAATCCTCATCGGCTCGCGTCAGATACTGCTCCAGCATGGCGCTCTTGCCACTGCCAGATGGTCCGCTCACCAGCAACAATTCCTCACTGTATTGGGTGAGGTGCTGCAACATATTGAGGGTTTGAGCACGAGTGGGGTCGGCGTAAAAGAAACGGCTACCGCTGGCGAAGGGGGATTCCCGCAGGCCGTAGCGGGAAAGATAGGGTGGCGAGGCCATTGAGTCCTTTTGGCGCCCCAGTACTCGCTTCATTTGGGTTGTGCCTCACCCTGCATGAACATTACGCGATATCCCCGTTTGAGCTGTGCATCACGCGATTTAGCCAAGGCAACTATGGCATCTTCACGGCATTCGAAATACTCACGCACCGTGCGCCCGGAAGCCCCCTGAAACCCCCATTCACGCACCACATTCCAGCCACCGAGCAGGTCTTCCTGCAAAAAAAGCTGATAATAGCGCGGTGAGCTGTCATCAGTTATGGGACCCTGCATGTAGATACGCATACGCCGACGACATGGGTTTCCTGAGATTAAGCGTCGCCTACAGGCGACCAGCAGTTACACAAGTATGCCGCCAGTATGCTGCTTTCTCAAGATAAAAACAGCAGGATCACAAGATATAGTATTGCATAAGGCCAGCAACCACTAAAAGTGGTGTTGATATCAGGCCAGGTTTCCTTTTCCAACGATGCGGGCAAGCGTAAATCCGGCTAAAATTAACCAGCATATCCCAGCAAGTCCCGTGCTTGCGGCCTTACAGAATAAAACTAAAGTGCGGCGACATTGACCTGGCCTCAGGTGAGCTCACCAGGCGAGAACAGCCGCCGGTGTTCGGCGATAGCGTAGCGATCGGTCATGCCAGCGATGTAATCCGCTACAGCACGAGCGCGGCCAGTATTGCCTTGTTGCTGTTCCAGCGCGGCCACTTTTTCTTGATGAGAAACAGGCAGCAAGCGTGGATCGGCAAAAATGGCAGCAAACAGCTCACGCACGATGCGCCGGGATTTTACTGACATACGATGGACGCGGTAGTGTTGATAAAGATTTTTACGCAGGAAACGTTTAAGTGACTGGTGTTGCTGCTGCATCGCCTCGCTGAAGCGAAGCAAGGGCTCACTTCTCTCACGCACGGCGTCGATGCTGTCAGGCTCCGCCTCTTCAATGAGACTGCGGCTGGTTTCCAGTAAATCGACTACCTGACTGTTGATCATGCGGCGAATGATCTCGTGGATCAAACGGCGCGTCTGCAGCTTAGGATAACGCTGGCGCACAAGCTCATATTGCCTGGCAAACAACTCCTCCTCGCTCAGCTGCTCCACAGTCAGCAAACCGGCACGCAGACCATCGTCCACATCATGATTGTTATAGGCAATGGCGTCAGCAAGATTGGCGATCTGCGCCTCAAGACCTGGCTGCTTCTTATTGATGAATCGCAGGCCAAGCTCACCAAGCTGACGCGCGTTGTCCAGTGAGCAATGCTTGAGGATGCCTTCCCGCGTCTCGAAAGTCAGATTCAGGCCACGAAATTCAGCATAGCGATCTTCCAGCTCATCGACCACGCGCAGGGATTGCAGGTTGTGCTCGAAGCCGCCGTACTCGCGCATGCAGTCGTTGAGCGCATCCTGACCGGCATGACCAAATGGTGTATGACCCAAATCATGGGCAAGGCAAATCGCCTCGATAAGGTCTTCATTCAAACCCAGCGTGCGCGCAATGCCGCGACCGATCTGCGCCACCTCGATGGAATGAGTAAGCCGTGTGCGAAACATATCGCCTTCATGATTGACGAATACCTGTGTCTTGTATTCCAGGCGGCGAAAGGCTGAGGAATGCACTATACGATCGCGATCGAGCTGAAACTCGCTGCGATACTCAGGCGCAGGCTCGGCATGACGACGACCACTAGTATGGGAACTGTGCGCGGCATAGGGAGCCAGTCGCTCATCCATGCCTCAGGCTCCACTGTGATGCAGGGCAATCCCCGCGCTGATCTGCTCTGCTGTGGCGCTATCACTGATCACCGCCTGACCAATGCCGCACAACAGGATCAGCCGCAACTTACCAGCCTGCACCTTCTTGTCCACCGCCATAAGCTCCAGAAAACGAGCTGCATCAAGCTCGCTTGGGGCCTGCACCGGCAAACCAGCAGCCACAAAAAGTCGCCTTGTACGTGCCACATCATCAGCCGCCAGCCAGCCAAGCTGGGCAGATAGTTCTGCCGCCATTACCATGCCAACGGCAATGGCCTCGCCATGCAGCCACAGACCATAGCCCATGCCGGTCTCGATGGCATGCCCATAGGTGTGCCCTAGATTAAGCAGGGCGCGGCTACCGGCCTCGGTCTCATCGGCAGCAACAATGTCTGCCTTGTCGCGGCAGGAACGCTCAATTGCATAACTCAGCGCCTGTGCCTCGCGCGACAGCAGTGCGCCCATATTTTGTTCCAGCCAGCTAAAGAATTCCTCATCGTTGATCAGGCCATACTTAATCACCTCGGCAATACCGGCACGCAATTGGCGCTCTGCTAGAGTATGGAGGGTATCTGTGTCGGCCAGCACACAACTTGGCTGATGAAATGCACCGATCATGTTTTTGCCCAGCGGATGATTGACGCCAGTCTTGCCGCCCACCGAAGAGTCCACCTGTGCGAGCAATGTCGTGGGAATCTGGATGAAAGACACACCACGCTGATAACTGGCCGCGGCAAAGCCAGTCATATCACCCACCACACCACCGCCCAACGCGATCAACGTGCACCTGCGATCAAAACGTTTGCCCAACAGCGCATCGAATATCATGTTGAGCACTTCCAGGGTTTTGTATTGCTCACCATCTGGCAGGATCACCACTTCAGTCTGGAAATCTACGCACACCTGCTGCACACGCTCCAGATATAAAGGCGCCACCGTTTCATTACTGACTATCATCACCTGCGTACCGGTGATGTATGGAGTTATCAAATCAGGCCGCCCCAGCAAACCAGGGCCGATATGGATGGGGTAGCTACGCGCCCCGAGCTCAACGTGTAAGGTTTTCATGTGTGGAATTCATTAAACAAAACAGTTGGCTACTATAGCGGATAGGGCTGGCCGTCTCCAGCAAGCTGGCACTTCATATCAGGATAAGATCATGTTTGATTACTCTTTAACCAAAAAGCAATTCCTCCAGGATTCCCGCCTGCGCGGGAATGACGGAGCAAATGAGTGTAGCCTTTTCAAAAGCACCCACTCGCGTCCGCTGGATTAAACAAAGCCTATTGAAGAGGAGGGGTTTTGAGGCTCTGCATCTGCAAAACTCCCCTCTACCGCTTGCGGGAGAGGGGCTGGGGATTAGCCACAAACCTCTATTTTGTAAATCCGCATGACACCAATGCTACTCAGTAATTTTGATCCTCATATATAAGAGTATGATATTGCCCTGCACTTCCTATATGCGCTTGACCGCATATACGCACACACGTATATTCAGTCGCCATGACTTTAGCCGTCGACT
This sequence comes from Thiohalomonadaceae bacterium, assembly GCA_041678005.1. Taxonomy (GTDB): domain Bacteria; phylum Pseudomonadota; class Gammaproteobacteria; order Thiohalomonadales; family Thiohalomonadaceae; genus Sulfurivermis. The sequence continues at coordinate 27,208 of JBAYOW010000009.1, read as the reverse complement.
CACTATTTCGCGCCCTCGCCAACCCCATCCGCCTGCGTTGTCTGCTGTTGCTGCACAATGCCGGAGAGTTATGTGTCTGTGAACTAACCCACGCGTTGGGCGCAAGCCAACCCAAGATATCCCGCCACCTGGCCCAGCTGCGCGAGGCCGACATTGTTAGCGATCGCCGCATGGGGCTATGGGTGTACTACCGCCTGCATCCACAACTGCCGGGCTGGGCACAAGAGATCCTGCGTGCCACTGCCAATAGTGTTGGCGACCAAGCCCCCTTTATCACCAGTCAACAGGCACTGGCGACAATGCCCAACAGACCTGGTGCCGACCGCTGCGCCTGAACAAACTCATAAACGGAGAATATCGTATGCCCAAACTACTCCTTGCCATTTGCCTGCTCATCAGCGCCCATGCCGCCTGCGCGCGCGATTTCCTTGTTGATGCCACCTGGCTGGAGGAACACATCGATGATCCCAAAACCGTAGTGCTGGAGGTGCGCTATCACCCGCATCGTTATTACACGGTCGGCCATATAGAAAATGCCGTGCAAGTGCAGCGTTTCAAGGATCTAGGTGATAACAATAGCTCGCCCATTATGCGCTTCCCCTCCAGATCCACCTTTCAGGCCACCCTGCGTAGCTGGGGCGTGAATAACGATTCACTCATCGTGATTTACGACGACTCACGCACCGCGCTGGCCGCACGCCTGTACTATTTGCTCGCTCTGTACGGCTACGATATGAAGCAGGTCAAGGTATTGGAGGGCGGCACCAACGAATGGAGCGCCTTCAACGAGCTGTCCACCACAGCCGTACAACGCAAGCCTGGAAATGTCACTCTGCAGGAAGCTGAACAAAAGCTATATGTCGAGTGGCCGCAGGTCTATGACGATGTCGTCGCACGACGCGACGCCAAGGTAGTACTACTCGATGCCCGTCCGCACGATATGTATACCGGCGAGGTGATCCGCAATTCCATTCAGAGCGGCCATATCCCTGGTGCAATTAATGTGGTCAGTCTGGATGGTACTGATGCCCAGAGCCAGAAGTGGTTCGATGCAGAACGCCTCGCCGCAATGTACCAGTCCATCCCCAAAGACCGCAGCATATACATCTATTGTCACGATGGTTTTCGCATGGGTCTGGCCTGGATGCAGCTCAAAAGCCTGGGTTACGAAGACGTGCGTCTGTACAACGGCGGCTGGTCGCATTGGGGCAATGAGCTGACCTTGCCGACTGTAATGGGTGCAGAGCCATATGATGCTGACTATGCACTATAAAGCTGGATAAATTTGCCGATATCGGCCAGATTAAGAGCTATGACATGAGCCCCACCTTGCCGCTGTCATCGAGGGCAAGGTGATGCACACCGGCAGTGTGCCTAGCGGCACACAAGTGCAATCCTGGCTAAACAATAACTGAGCCAACATGATCGCTCTATCGTATAAAGACATTCCGAACAGCCACACTCCTCCCCCAGGCCGTGCGGCCGCAAGGCTGAATCGTTTTTGCCTGTGTCCACAGCAGGAGCTGCAAGTAGCGACAGGCTTTCCACGCATCGCGGCGGCACTGCTTTACATCCCTCAGCTTGATTACCTGGCGATGCAAAAAACCATAGCCGCAATACAGCGTGTCGTAGCCCTGCCAGGCTGGCAGACTCAGGCATTAAATGAAGCGCCAGCCAGCGCACAATTTGATCCTGGCCATCCAGGGGTGCTGTATGGCTATGACTTTCATCTTGGTGCTGAACGGCCACAACTCATCGAGATTAACAGCAATGCCGGTGGTGCACTAATCAGTACCAACCTGTTGGCCGCACAGGATTCTTGCTGCCGTGAACTGCACGGGACAATCCCCTCGCAGGATGCGGCCACTGCAGAACAGGCCATACTCGATAGCTTTCTGGCCGAGTGGCGGCTGTGTCATGGCGAACGCCCATTGCAGCAGATTGCCATCGTCGATGAAAACCCGACCGAGCAATATCTGTATGCAGAATTCCTGCGTTTCAGCGAACTGTTTGCCCGCAACGGCATAAAGGCGACGATTTGCGACCCACGGGAATTACAGCCTGGAGCACATGGTCTGCTCTTGCACGGCATACCAGTCGATCTGATCTATAACCGCCTAACTGATTTTTATCTGCAAGCCCCACATCTGACCGACTTGCAAAGCGCCTATCTAAATGCTCAGGTGGTACTCACGCCTCACCCGCGCAGCCATGCCATGTATGCCAACAAACGTCATCTGGTGCGGCTGGCCGATGCCAGGTTGCTACAGGAGCTTGGTGTATGCGCGGAAGATATTACACAGCTCACCCAGCATGTGCCGCCTGCCTATCAGCTAAGCGCAGACAATGCCGAAGAGCTGTGGCAAATGCGCCGTCAATTGTTTTTCAAACCCGTCGCAGCCTATGGCGGTCGTGGTGCCTATGAAGGTGCCAAGCTCAGCCATGCCACATTTAAAAAATTACTCAAGGAAGACTACATTGCCCAGACACTGGTCGTCCCGTCCAGACGTCATGCCGTAGTGGAAAATGAAGTCGTGGAGCTGAAGGCAGATGTGCGCTGTTATGTATATGACGGGCAGATCCAGCTTATTGCCGCCCGTCTTTATCGTGGCCAGACCACCAACTTCCGCACCCGGGCGGTGGCTTTGCCTCGGTGTGCGTTACCGTTCTTTAACACTGCGCCCAGGGCAAGCCTTCAAAACGCCAGCCGTTGAGCGTACTGCGGTGGTGCTGCTCATCAAGCTCACCCTCAAAGCCGTAGTCAACATGATAAACATTGCCAAGACCTGCCTCGCGCAAGGCACGACCTGCATCCTTGGAACGCACCCCACTGCGGCAGATAAGGATCACAGGCGCACAGCCCTCCTCACCATCGCAGACCACGCCACCGAGCAGAAGCTTGCGCACCTCCGTGACAAACTGCGGGTTGATAATCCAGTCAGGCTCTTCGATCCAGGCTATGTTCACCGCGCCCACCGGATGGCCCACAAACAAAAACTCCATCGCCGAACGCACATCTACCATTAATGCACGTGAATTATCCTGCAACAGCTGCCAAGCCTGATGCGGTGTCAATTCCATTGGTGCTGTGGAATTTGTCATAATTTTCTCCGTAAATTTGCGTGACCTGTTCATAAGCCCGAACATTGCAGATAGTTTTGCAGGAGCTCAAATAAGCCATAGATTCATTTGCCGAGCTTAGTGGATAGAAAGTAATCTCCATTCATATTAGACGCCAGCATAAATTATGCTTATTCATAAGCCGACAAACAAGGAAATCACCCATGACAAGACAAATCATCCATACCGACCTCGCACCCAAGGCAATCGGCACTTATTCCCAGGCGGTGAAAGTCGGCAATACTGTCTATCTCTCCGGCCAGATCCCCTTGGTGCCAACAACTATGGAAGTGGTGCAGGGCGACATGAGCACACAATTACGCCGCGTCTTTGACAACCTCAAGGCAGTGGCCGAGGCCGCTGGCGGTTCGCTGGCAGATTTGGTCAAGCTCAATGTGTTTCTCACTGATCTCGGTGATTTCCCGCTGGTCAATGAAATCATGGCCGAATATTTCAGCCAACCATACCCGGCCCGTGCCGCCGTGCAGGTTGCCGCCCTACCCAAGGGCGTGGCGGTGGAGATCGATGGAGTGATGGAACTGGCGGGATAAGTGCTGCCTGATGCTGCAGACAGCACTCAATCGGCTGACACTCGCTATCCTGCTGTTACTGTTATTGGAGCTGGCGGCTATCGGCCTGCTCTTGCCGCTGGAACACCGCTATGGCGATCAATTGCTGCGCTGGCATGCAGCACGCCAACAGATCGATGACAGTATTGTCATTGTCGACATCGATGAACGCAGTCTCGACCAAATGTCCGCACAAGTCGGCCGTTACCCTTGGCCTCGGGCAGTGTTTGCCGAGTTGGTCGAAGGCATGGCGCGCCAACAACCTGCAGCCATAGTCTTCGATATCCTCTTCACCGATCCTGATTTAATGCATCCGGAAGGTGATGCGTGGCTGGGCGAGGTAGCTCGGCAACAAGGCAATGTCTACTTTCCCATGTTGCGACTGGCCAATGGTGATGCACAGGGCCTGTCCCTGTCTCAATATGGCGAGCTGCTCGGTATTGAGCGTGGCCCAAAGGCGCAAGAGGATGCGCATGTTGCCATGCTGCTGCCAATGCCAATGCTGGCAGAAACTGGCCGCCTCGGTAGTATCAACTTCATAGCCGATAGCGATGGTGTAGGCCGTCGTTATCCCCTGTATCTTGATGCCTATGGCTGGCGCATCCCTTCCTTGCCAGCGCGCGTGGGACTCGACCTTGGGTTTTCTATCCCCGCCCAATCCGGGTTGCTGCTTAACTGGCGTGGCAAGCCGCTGAGTTATCCACGCATTTCACTCTTTGATCTATATGAAGATTTGGCGCGCGTCGAGCCACAACGTCCGGCAGATGAGCTAAGCGGCAAGATTGTAATTATCGGTACCACTGCGGCGGGCCTGCACGACCTGCGCAGCAGCCCACTGACCAGCCTGCATCCAGCAGTAGAATTCATTGCCACAGCACTGGACAACCTGAAACATGACAATGGCCTGCAGCCAGCATCAGTCATGTTTGCAGCCGTTGCCGGTCTTCTCCTGATCGGCGCGCAATTTCTGGCCTTTGCGCGTCGCCGCAATCCTCTGTACATAGGCCTGGCGCTGCTCATCGTTACGCCATTATTCACCGTCATCCAACTCGGCGCCCTGCAATGGCGCTGGCTGGTGCCTCTGTTTACTCCGTTGGCCTTTGGCTGGCTTTATTACTTGAGCGCGGCACTGCTCGCCTGGCGACATGAACGACGTCAACGTGAACAATCCATACGGATCTTTAGCCGATTCCTTGATCCGCGTGTCGTACAAGACCTGGTGGCGCAGGGCGAAACAGCCTTGACATTGAAGAACCAAAGTCGCCAAATCACTGTGCTGTTTTCCGATATCCGTGGCTTCACCACCCTGGCTGAACAACACTCAGCCGAAGAAACCGTGGCCATGCTCAATGACTATTTTTCCCGCCAGTCAGATGCCATCTTTCAGCACAAGGGCACGATAGATAAATTCATCGGTGATGCCATCATGGCCTTTTGGGGCGCTCCTGCCGATGACCCGCAGCAGGCCAGCAATGCCATCAAGGCAGCGCTGGCGATGTGTGAGGCGCTGGAAGAGTTTCGTCAGAGCCTGGGCTCTGCTGGAAGCTCTTTTGATATTGGTATTGGTCTTCATACTGGCCCGGCCGTGGTTGGCTTCATCGGTTCGGCCAACCGGCTCGACTACACGGCCATAGGTGATACGGTGAACCTTGCCAGCCGGATCGAGGGGCAGACCAAGGGCGTGGCCCGCGTGCTGGGTTCTGCTGACACGCGCATCCTGTGCGACGATGAATTTGACTTTATCGACCACGGTTTTTATAAGGTGAAAGGACGCGCGCAGGAAGTGCGACTATACGAGCCCCGTAATAACAGCAAGACAGCAGGCAAGCCGTGAGCCGACCCGTTTATCATTACTGAAATGCAAGGTATCCACAAGATGAAGAAAATACTGTTGCCATTGATGCTATGCGGTTGCAGCCTGACAGCACTTGCCGATCCGGCCTACACCATTCGCGCCACCGAATTGAAGAAGAAACCCTTCAACGATGCCACTACCATAATGGCGCTGAGTGAAAAAACTGTAGTAGCAACATTGCAACGTGAAGGCGGCTGGTATCAGGTGCAGGTGAATGACAGTAAAGGCTGGATACGCATGACCGCCCTGCGGCTGGGTGATGGCACGACCAAGCCTGGTGATAGCGGACTTGGCTCGACCCTGCAATTCATCACAACCGGCCGTTCCGGCTCCAGTGGCGTCACCGCAGCCACCGGAGTGCGCGGGCTTGATGCTGCGGATATCAGCAACGCTGCGCCTGATTTCAAGGCAGTAGACGAGCTCGAAGCATTGATCAGCGAGCTTGAAGGTGCATCTGCCCATGCAGCCCAGGCCAAACTCAAATCCAGCAAGATCGATTATCTGCCAACGCCCAAAAGCACAGGCAGTAAAAAATCTTCAAACAGCTCCAGTCCACTACCATGGGAGTGAACAAACATCATGCACAAATGGCGCAGGACAATCTTATTCCTGTTTCTACTCCTGACCATATCCGGTCATACCACAGCCGCCTCGCTGGGGAGCCTGTTTGGTGGTGGTGGCGATAAGGCGAAAATGCAGGATCTAGGCGGCCTGCTAAAGTCTGCCAAGGACGCATTTGGCGAGGTAAAACCGGAAGAAGAACAGGCTATAGGTCGTGAGGCAGCGGCAGTCCTGCTCGGCGCGGTGCCATTGGTCAAGGACAAGGCGCTGCAACGCTATGTAAATCAAGTCGGTTACTGGATCGCGCTACAAAGTGAACGCCCTGATCTGCATTGGCGCTTTGCCATCCTTGACTCTGAGGATATAAACGCCTTTGCTGCTCCAGGCGGATTTGTCTTCATCACCAAGGGCTTGTTGTTAAGCATGACAACCGAGGCGGAGCTGGCCGGTGTACTGGCACATGAAATTGTGCATGTCGTGGCAAAACATCATTTGCAAGCCGTACAAAAAGGTGCGCGACTGAACCTGGCCGCAGGTCTTGCAGCCACGCAGGCCGGATCTGTCGATCGGGATCAGCTGGACAAAATTTCTGCTGGATTCAAAGAAATTTACAGCCGTGGTCTCGACAAAAATGATGAGTTCGAGGCCGATCGCAAGGGCGTGATCCTGGCAACCCGTGCCGGTTATGACCCCTATGGTCTGGCGGCCACCTTGCAAACCCTGGGCGCGATGAACCCTGCGGACGGCTCCTTGGCACTGCTGTTCAAAACCCACCCATCACCTGGACAAAGGCTTGAACAGATGGAAGGATTGTTCGCGCCACTGGAAAGCTATGCCCAGCAACCTGCCATCAAAGACCGCTTCCAACGTGAGATAGCCGCGGCAAAAAAACGCAACGCTCTGGCTGCATATGGCCAGAGACAGCAAATGGCAATATGTCGCCAGCTGGCCATGGATTGAGGCCGGACAGATAAAACCAGCAAAGGATTGCCGAGACTACTCATGCACAACTCTCCAGCACCACCTTTGACCGCTCTCAAGGGCGTCGGCCCACGTATGGCGGCACGCCTGGAGCTGCTCGGCCTGCACAGCCTAAGCGACCTGCTCTTCCATCTGCCACTGCGCTATCAGGATCGCACCCGGCTAAGCCCCATAGGTGGTCTGCGCCCTGGCTATGAGGCCGTTATCGAAGGTGAAATACAGCACACAGAAATCAAATATGGTCGTCGCCGTATGTTGCTCTCATATCTGGCCGATGCCAGCGGCGGTATTAGCTTGCGGTTTTTTCATTTCAGTGCAGCCATGCAGAATACCCTTGCCCAAGGCCAGCGTGTGCGCTGTTATGGCGAGGTGCGCCCAGGTCTGGCCGGGCTGGAAATGGTGCATCCTGAATTTCATCGTGTTGATGAACATATCCCGACTGCCGTGGCAGACCACCTGACGCCTATCTACCCTGCCACTGAAGGATTGCAGCAAACCACCCTGCGTAAACTCAGCGAGCAGGCGCTGCAATGGCTACAGCAAGGTCGTGTGTCGCTGATTGATTATCTGCCAGCAGAATGGCTGCAGGACAGAAATTTTCTATCATTGCAGGAGGCGCTTACTTACCTGCATCGTCCGCCGCCCGATGCCCCGCTGGCACTACTGGAGGAGGCAGCTCATCCAGCACAACGCCGCCTGGCTTTTGAGGAATTGCTCGCCCACACCCTGAGCCTGCGCCGTCTGCATCGTCAGGCGCAGCAACATAGCGCGCCTCGCTTATCCGCTAGTGGACAACTACAACAAAGCTTCCTGCAGGCCCTGCCCTTTGCCCTCACTAGCGCACAACAGCGCGTGCAGGCCGAGATTGCCGCTGATCTGCGGCAAGGCCATCCCATGCAGCGACTGGTGCAGGGCGATGTCGGCTCCGGCAAGACCGTGATCGCCGCGCTGGCAGCTCTGCAGGCCACAGAAGCCGGTTATCAAAGCGTCATCATGGCACCTACAGAATTACTTGCCGAACAGCATTTTCACCAATTCCAAAGCTGGTTTGCCCCGCTGGGCATCAATGTCACCTGGCTGATTGGCAAGCTGAAAGCCAAGCAGCGACAAGACAGTCTGGCACAATTGGCTAACGGCAGTGCCAGCATTGCTGTCGGCACCCACGCCCTGTTTCAGCAAGATGTCGAATTTCACGATCTCGGCCTGGTGATCATCGATGAACAACATCGCTTCGGCGTACACCAGCGACTGGCCTTGCGCGAGAAAGGCAAGCATGGCCAGCGCTATCCACATCAACTCATCATGACGGCAACGCCGATCCCGCGCACCCTGGCGATGACTGCCTATGCAGATCTCGACTGCTCCATCATCGACGAGCTACCGCCTGGGCGCACACCGGTAGAAACTGTCGTTGTCCCCGATACGCGCCGCGCTGAAGTAATAGCCAGGGTACATAATGCCTGCCGTGCTGGTCGCCAGGCCTATTGGGTCTGCACGCTGATTGGGGAATCAGAAACCCTTGCTGCTCAGGCGGCAGAAGATACTGCCAGCCAACTCATCACAGCGCTGGGAGATCTGCGCATAGCGCTGGTGCATGGTCGTCTCAAACCCAATGAAAAAGAGCAGGTGATGAGCAGTTTCAAACAGGGCGAGATTGATCTACTGGTTGCCACCACAGTGATTGAGGTCGGTGTTGATGTGCCGAATGCCTCACTGATGATTATTGAAAATGCCGAACGGCTGGGACTGGCGCAACTGCATCAACTGCGTGGCCGCGTCGGGCGTGGCCATGCGGAAAGTCATTGCGTCCTGATGTATCATGCACCCTTATCGGCACAGGGCAAGGAGCGCCTGGCCATTATGCGCGCTACTACCGATGGCTTTGAGATCGCCCGCAAAGACCTGGAGCTGCGTGGTCCAGGCGAAGTGCTCGGTACCCGTCAAACCGGCTTGTGGCAACTGCGCATTGCCGATCTGCAACGCGACCAGGCGCTACTGACAGAGGCGCATCATTATGCTGATGAGTTACTTGAATCAGCGTCGGAGCGGGCCGAACACCTAATTCATCGTTGGCTGGGCAACGCCAGCCAATATGGCGAGGTATAATCTGCACAGGATTTAACCCACTGGTTGATACTTACTCTTGCCAAAGCACACACATCCAAACGAACCAGTCTGGCAGCTACCACAACGGCTGTTACGCCATACTGTGCCGGGGCATCTCTGGCCCTGGCTGCTTGACCGGGGCTCACTGACTCGCCGCCTGCAGCAAGCCTGTGGCAAGGACTTTAATGTACAACTGCTGCGGCAGAACTGGGCACGGCCACAGCGCAACGAAGCACGTGCACTGAATCTACAGCTGGGACGTCTTGCCCTGCTACGTGAGGTGCGCCTCAAATGCGCGCAACGGGATTGGGTCTTTGCCCGCACCATCATCCCGGCCACCACCCTCACCGGTGCAGAACGCCGACTTGCAGGCCTCGGCAACAGATCACTGGGCAGCCTCTTGTTTCGTGATCGCAGCCTGCGCCGTGGCGCACTGGAAATCGCCTGCCTGAGTCCCGCTCACGACCTGTTTCAACTCGCCTGCGCCAACCAACAATCAACACCCGCAAAAATCTGGGGACGCCGCTCGATTTTCTTTCTGCATGACAAACCACTCATGGTCTGCGAATTTTTCCTGCCGGGCGTAGGTAGGCGATAAACAAAAGCAACTCACGGTTTTGCGCAGGGCGCACAATGTGCACCACTATTTGTTGTCTCGTTTCCTCAAATAGCCAGGGCAAAATCATACTTGATTACTTTTTAAGCAAAAACCAGTTCCTCCTGGATTCCTGTCTGCGCGGGAATGACGCTTCTGAGTTGTGTGCTTGCTTAATGGCTGAGCGTCACTATAGACACCGACATCAGCTAGAGGAGTTGCAGCATCCGGCGCTAAAGCTCCCCTCTCCCGCTTGCGGGAGAGGTGCTGGGGGAGAGGGTGAACAGCCTGCGGGAATGACGGGATAGGTGCAGGTCTTCTACATCCGGTGCAATACCCATCGGTTATTGCGCCCTTGTTTGTCCTTAGCCACAAACCTCTATTTCGTAAATCCGCATAGCACTAATGCTATTCAGTAACTTTGATTATCATACTAAAAAGCATGAACTTGCCCTGTTCAAATAGCGATAAGCCCGATAAAGGAAGAGCTTCCTAAACTGGCAACACCTGTCTATCGACCAGCCCACCACAACCGCAGGCGCAAGCCCCAGGCACTGGTATAGCCACGCGTAACAAAACGTATTTCATTCTGCCGATCGATGACGAAGATGGCAGGCACACCACGCACACCCCATTGCCGCGCGATCTCGCCATGCTCATCCGCGACAGTCGGCCAGTGTAATTGGTGTTCCTGCAGATAACTCTCGACCTCATGCATATCACCTGACTGCATGGCGACACTCAGTAAAGGCGTATCCTTAACCAGGGTATTGATTGCGCCTTGCTGGGCACGACAGACCGGACACCAGGTGCCCCAGAAATATACCAATCTTGCACCATCGACAGTTGCCTGCGGCGTGATTGCAATCGCGCTGATCTCAGGTGCGGTGCCGTGAGCTGCATCACGCGTAAGCCATGCCTCAAGCACCAACAGCAGCACCAGAATCAACGCAGCTTCCACTACCAAATGCCAGAAGCGGCGCGGGCTAAGCCACTTACCTGGTTTGGATCGTCGTATAGCCATCAAGCATCTCGCGGAAAAACGACCAAATGATCGAAATCAGGTCGTAAACCGATCTGCGAGCCAATCTCCCTGTCGGCATGGCTATGCGCCTGACAGAGAAGCTTGTGACCATCCGGCAGACGCAAGGTGTAGAGAAACATTGCACCACGAAAAACTTTATCTATAACCTCGGCCTGCAAGGAGCAGGCTGGGTCAATCAATAGATCATCGGGCCGCACCAACACATCCACCAAACTACCCGTTACCAGCCCCTCAGGCAGCTCACCTGTTAACCGGCCAAGTGGGGTGTCCAGCTCTGAGCTACCACTCACCCTCGCCGGCAGCAAGACACCCTGGCCGATAAAATCCGCTACCTGGCGATTGCTCGGCTGATGATAAAGATTGTAAGGCGTGTCGCATTGCAGAATATGACCGGCCTGCATGACGGCAATACGGTCAGCAGTGGCAAAGGCCTCATTTTGATCATGCGTGACCAGCAGCCCGGTAATCTCCTCATGACTGAGAATACGACGCACCTCACGCGCCAGTACCTCACGCAATTCAACATCCAGACTGGAAAATGGCTCATCGAGCAACAACAGGCGCGGTTTGGGTGCCATCGCTCGCGCCAGAGCGACACGCTGTTGCTGACCACCGGAAAGGGCATGGGGATAATTGGCACCGTAATTTGGCAGACCTACCAATTGCAGTAATTCATTCACCCGCGCACGGCGCTTGCTGGCAGGCCAATGGTGAATACCAAAGGCGATATTATCTGCCACAGAAAGATGGGGGAACAAGGCAAAGTCCTGAAACACCATGCCTACCTGCCGCCGCTCCGGCGGTACTGTACCGACAACACTGCTAACCTCCTTACCAGCCAGGCGGATACAACCTCGACGCACTGGTTCAAAGCCGGCAATAGCGCGCAGTAAAGTGGTTTTGCCACAACCACTCGGGCCCAGCAGGCAACCGATCTCCCCCTTGGCAAGATGGAGGCTGGCAGCAAAGACGAAGAGTTCGTCGCCATATCCTACATCGATGCCCAGCACTTCCAGCAGTTTATTCATCACCCTCGTCCACAACTCATTTGCTCATTCAGCCAGCTTCGCTGGCCTACATTTATTGACCGCTGTCTTCATGCCCGGCCGTGAACGCCCTATGGTACGCGAGAGCAGGATGACTGGCACAATACCTGCCAGCACGATCGCCAGTGCAGCACTGGCAGAACTAGCTAATTGTTCATCTGAAGCCAGCTCGAAGGCCCGCACGGCAAGGGTATTGAAGTTAAATGGGCGCAGGATCAAGGTGGCTGGTAACTCCTTCAAGGTATCGACAAAGACCAGCAACAACGCCGTCAACAAGGAACCGCGCATGATAGGCATATGCACCTCGCGCAACACCCGCAGCGGCGACAGACCCAATGAACGCGCGGCATCGTCCATGGAAGGCTTGATCTTGCCAAGTCCCGCCTCGACGGTGTTAAGTGACACGGCAAGAAAACGCACGCAATAGGCGAAGATCAGCGCCGCCAGCGTGCCAGAAAGTATCAGTCCGGTTGAAATATCAAACTGCCGGCGCATGAATGTATCAAAGGAATTATCCAACCAGGCAAAAGGCAGGATCACGCCAATGGCGATCACCGTCCCTGGTATTGCATAACCAAGTCCCGCAAGGCGCACAGCAAAACGTACCGAGCGAGCCGGACGCAGGCGACGGCCATAGGCCATGAACAATGCCAGCGCCACGGCCAGCACTGCCGTGATCGCCGCCACCCAAAGACTATTGGCAAGCAAGACAAAAAAATCAGCCCGCAGCCACTCGCCAGTGGTCTCCCAGGCCCAGTAAGCTAGCTGTAGCGCAGGCAATAAAAAACCAAACAACAGTGGAATGCTGCAACCGACGATGGCACCAGTTCGCCGCCAGCCACGCAAATCATAACGCGGTAAATGTGAATAGCGTGTACTGGTGTGGTGAAAACGCGCCCGCCGCCTCGACCAGCGCTCAAGCATGATCAACACAAAGACAAAGCCCAGCAATACCGCGGATAACTGCGCCGCTGCCGCCGGATCGCCAAGGCCAAACCAGGTGCGAAAGATGCCGGTAGTGAACGTAGTCAAACCGAAATATTGCGCAGTGCCATAATCGGCCAAGGTCTCCATCAGCGCCAGCGACAGACCAGTGATAATAGCCGGTCGCGCCAATGGCAATGCCACGCGAAAAAAACCCCGCCATGGCCCGGTACCCAGTGTGCGAGAGACCTCCAGCACACAAATCGACTGTTCTAGAAAAGCAGCACGCGAGAGTAGATATACATAAGGATAGAGCACCAGTGATAGCATGCTGATCGCACCTGGCAGAGAACGCAGTTCGGGAAACCAATAATCCCCATACTCCCAGCCAAAACTGCTACGCAACAAACTCTGCACCGGGCCGGCAAAATCCAGCATACCGGTATAGGTATAGGCAATGATGTAGGCTGGCATTGCCAGCGGCAGCAACAATGCCCAACTAAAAAATTGCCGCCCAGGAAATTCGCACAAGCTGACCATCCAGGCAGCCGGGATGCCTATCGCCAATACACCGATCCCCACCCCCAGCATCAACCACAGCGAGTTGCTGACATACTCGCCCAGCACGGTCTGCTGCAAATGCAGCCACACCTCACCGGCTGGCACAAAGATAAAACTGAAGATCACGATCACCGGCAAGGCCAGCAGCAGGGCAGTCAGCACTACCCCGCCGCGCCAAAGGTCAACTCGCTGTGAGGAAGATTGAGGGGCGGCAAGCAGACTTACCGTCATGAGTTCAAACCGCGCACGCTACAGAACGAATAGTCCGGCCAAGCTTGCTTTGCTAAAATCAACTTCACCGCCAACCCACACGGTCAAGCAAGCGCACTGCAGCGGCATTGTTTTCACCCAGCCGCGCCAGATTCAGCTCGTCAGCACGAAACTCACCAAAGCTCTGCAAGACCGCACTCAGGGACACACCCTTGCGCACTGGATATTCCTGATTGGCGTCGGCATACCAATGTTGTGCCTCCTCACCAAGGAGAAACTCAAGCAATCGCAGCGCATTCTCACGGTGCGGCGCGGCCGCCGTGATGCCCACGCCACTGACATTCACATGAGTGCCTCGATCTGCCTGATTAGGCCAGAACACCGCTAATTTGGCTGCAGCTTCTTTTTCATAACTTTTCTGTGAGGTCATCATCTGTGCCAGATAATAGGTGTTGGCAATAGCAATATCACACATCCCTGCTGCCGCTGCCTTGATCTGATCACGATCTCCGCCCTGCGGCTTGCGGGCAAAATTGTCAACAAATTTACGCGCCCATTCCTCGGTGGCCTGCTCACCCAAGGTAGCGATCATTGAGGCCAGCAATGACTGGTTATAAACATGTTCATAAGAGCGGATACAAATGCGTCCCCGCCATTTCTCATCGGCCAGCGCCTCATAGCTGGACAACTCATCTGGCGATACCTTGTCCTTGACATACATAATCGTCCGGGCACGCAGCGACAAGCTAAACCAATGGCCATCCGGGTCGCGCAGGAAAGCCGGAATTATCTCCTCCAACACCTGGGACGATATGGGCTGCAAGACACCGGCCGCCTTTGCTGCATGCAGATTACCGGCATCGACCGTCAACAACACATCAGCCGGACTATTGCGCCCTTCACTTTTCAAGCGCTGCAACAAGGCATCCGCCTTGGCTGAAACCAGATTGACCTTAACTCCCGTCTCGGCGCTAAACCTGTCGAGCAAAGGCCTGATCAAAACCTCCTGCCGGGCAGAATAAAGATTAACCTCACCAGCCGCGAGCGCAGAAGCAGAGGCCGCAACAAAGACGAATAAGGCAGCGAGAGAAGACAGGCAGGGACGGAAAAATTTCATGACAACTCCAGATAAAAGTACTCAACTTTAACAAAAAAGCTAATTAATAACAATTCTCATTACCATGTCAAGCGGCATGAACAGCAGGGCAAAATCATACTTGATTACTTTTTAACCAAAAAGAAGTTCCTCCTGGATTCCCGCCTGCGCGGGAATAACGGTTCTGAATCGAACGCTTGCTTGATGGCTTAATCTCATAATAGACACCGATATCAACTGGAGGAGTTGCAGCATCCGGCGCTACAAAGCTCCCCTCTCCCGCTTGCGGGAGAGGGGTTGGGGGAGAGGGTAATAACAGTCTGCGGGAATGACGGGATAGGTGCAGGCTTCGTACATCCGGCGCAATGCCAGTTGGTTATTGCACCCTACCTGACCGTACCGCATTTAACCAAGGGCGGGCATTTATGCCCGCGCGGAACCATATGCCCATACAAAGCCATGTCCCCATACAAAAACACACGGGTACGCCACCAACACCAACGTAAAAAAACCACACCACAGCATTGCCGGATGACACAAACGCGGGCATGAATATCCGCCCTACCTGACTTTGATCCTCATATTAAAAAGCATGATCTTGCCCTGTGTGATATGCGGACTAGTTGCCAATCGCATGCGCCACTGCCCAGACCTCAATCCGTTCGGCCCCACCACGACGCAGCACCCGCGCCAGCTCGCCTACGGTTGAGCCGGTAGCGATGACATCGTCCACTATGGCCACATGCCGTGCCGACAAGGGGCGCAGTAACTCAAAAGCACCACGCACATTCTGCCGCCGTTGCCTGGCGGCCAGCAAGGACTGTATCGCCGTGGCACGTGTACGCCGCACCAAGTCAGGCGCACACACAAGCCCTAGCTGACGTGCAAGCGGCCTTGCCAGCTCCAACGCCTGGTTATAGCCGCGCTCGCGCAGGCGCTGACTATGCAGTGGCACAGGCACGATGAGCTCCGGCAACTCATCCACCTGCCCGGCCAGATAGCGAGCCAGCAACTGCCCCAGCAGGCGACCCTGCGGCAGCCGCTGATTGAACTTAAAGGCCTGGATCAGCCAGTCCACCGGCGCCTGATAGCGCAGTGGTGTCAAGCTAGCATCAAAAGCCGGCGGCTTGCGCAGACAATAACCACACACCAAGCCTTGCGAGCCAGACAGCGGCGTGGCGCAACGCAGGCAGGCCGTCCTGTTCCAGGGTAAGGCCGAGTAGCAACTAGGGCAGAGATCCATGCCATCCGCCCCTGGCGCACCACATAACAGACAATGCCACGGTAACAAGGCCGATTGTATGTTTTGTAAGCGATTGTCAACCCATGAACTCCATTTCATTTGACAAGTCCTCAACAGCTGGGAATACTGCCGCGCTAGCCCGCATGCTCCATCAGTCAGCACAGATGATGGTGCAGAAGCCAAGCCCGCGCCGTGCTAATGAATATAAGCAAGCATTTCATTTTTTAAGTGATCTGCAGGCTAGCCCTTTTTACAGCATGATTATAACTGGAGAAACCAATGCTTCAGCCCAGTCCAAGCCCGGCTCAGTCTCGTCCTCAATTACGCCACAACTGGGACGTAACCGAGGTGGAATCCCTGCTCGACACACCATTCATGGAACTGATTTTTCAGGCGCAGCAAGTTCATCGCCAGCACTTTGACCCTTCCGTAATACAGGCCTCCAGCCTGCTCAATATCAAGACCGGCGGTTGTGCGGAGAATTGTGGTTACTGCTCACAAAGCGCCCATCATGAAAAAAAGGCCAAACTGGACGCCGCCACCGGGCAACAACTTAAATCTGCGCTGAGTGGACGCGATGCCATGTTGCAGCTAGAAACCGTCCTCGCCGAGGCGAGCAAGGCCAAGGCTGGCGGCGCCACACGCTTCTGCATGGGCGCAGCCTGGCGCAATCCACGCGACGAGGAGCTCGAGCTGGCGCTGGAAATGATCCGCGAAGTCAAGGCACTGGGACTGGAAACCTGCGTCACCCTCGGCATGCTCAAGCCAGAACAGGTCAGCAAACTCAAAGAGGCCGGGTTGGATTACTACAATCACAATCTCGACACCTCGCGTGCATACTACGACAAGGTAGTTACCACCCGCAGCTACGACGACCGCCTCGACACCCTGGCCGAGGTACGCAAGGCTGGCATCAACGTCTGCACCGGCGGCATTCTCGGCATGGGCGAATCAAAGCAAGATCGTGCCGCCCTGCTGGCCGAGCTGGCCAATCTGCCTGAACATCCGCAAAGTGTACCGATCAACCTGCTGGTAAAAATCCCCGGTACACCTCTTGCAGATAGCCCTGCTCTCGATATCTTTGACTTTATTCGCACTATAGCCGTGGCGCGTATCCTGATGCCGCAGTCGTTTGTAAGACTTTCCGCCGGACGCCAGGACATGCACGATGAGGCGCAGGCACTTTGCTTCCTCGCCGGTGCCAACTCTATTTTTTACGGCGAACAACTGCTCACCACTGCCAACGCCACTGTCAGTCATGACCGCGAATTATTCCGCCGGCTCGATTTAACGCCTGCCGCATAATATCCACCGTTACCATCTGACATGCATGTGTTGACACAAAATTTAGCCCAACGCCGACAAGCACAGCTGTACCGCACACGTCGTGTGCTCGACTCGGCGCAGGGCACCGAGGTGGTGGTTGATGGCCGGAAGCTACTATCTTTTTGCAGCAATGATTATCTGGGTCTGGCCAATCATCCACAGCTCATCGCCGCGCTTAAGAAAGGGGCGGAAACCTATGGAGCTGGCGCAGCGGCGGCCCATCTGGTCAGCGGTCATCTGCGGCCACACCATCAGCTCGAAGAAGAGCTGGCTGAGTTCACTGGCTATTCCCGTGCGCTGCTTTTCTCGACTGGCTACATGGCCAATCTGGGTGCAGTAACCGCCTTGTGTGGTGCTGGTGATGCTGTTTTTGAAGATCGCCTGAATCATGCATCGCTACTCGATGCCGGCCTGCTCTCGCGCGCCCGCCTGCAACGCTTCCCACATGCCGATACCAGCACCCTGACAGCTCAACTGAGTGCAAGCAAAGGCAAGCGCAAAATGATCATTAGCGATGGCGTATTTAGCATGGACGGCGATCTCGCGCCGCTACCCGCACTGGTGGAGTGCAGCCAACAACATCAGGCCTGGCTGCTGGTGGATGATGCGCACGGCCTGGGCGTCATCGGTGAGCATGGCCGTGGTTCAATGGAGGTCTGTGGCCTGACTGCCGCACAAGTGCCCTTGCTGGTCGGTACACTGGGCAAGGGCTTTGGCAGTTTTGGCGCCTTCGTTGCCGCCGATGAGATATTTATCGAAAGCTTGATCCAGCAGGCTCGCCCTTATATCTACACCACCGCCATGCCGCCGGCAATAGCCGAGGCCAGTCGTGCCGCTCTGCGACTTATCCAATCCAGTGAAGGTGCCACACGCCGCGCTCACCTGGCAGAACTGGTGGCCCGCTTCCGCAGCGGTGCCAAACAATTGGGACTGTCGCTGCTCGACTCCAATACTGCTATACAACCCATGATGATCGGTGAGGCCGGTGCTGCTGTAGCACTCGCCGAGGCATTACTTGCCGCAGGAATATTGATCAGCGCCATTCGCCCACCGACTGTAGCTGAGGGCACTGCCCGCCTGCGCATCACCTTCTCGGCTGCACATACCGCCGCACAGGTTGATACCTTGTTGCAGACCCTGGAGCGCATCGCCGTACCCTTATTGCGTGAAAGTATCTGATGTACGTCGAGCGCACTGGCGAGGGCCCAGAACTGCTGTTGATTCACGGCTGGGGCATGCATGGCGGAATTTTTCGTAGCCTGGTGCCGCACCTGTCCGCACACTACCGCCTGCACATCATTGATCTGCCTGGGCATGGCCGAAGCCCTCTGCCCGCTGGTGGCTTCAGCCTGGAGTCCTTGGCCGAGGCCATTGCAGCTGTCGTGCCGGACTCAATCAACTGGCTGGGCTGGTCGCTGGGTGGCCGCATCGCCCTGGCCGCTGCTGCACGCGGATTGCCCATCCAACGGCTGATCCTGGTCGGCAGCAATCCATGTTTTACCCAACGTGCAGATTGGCCACATGGCATGGCAATAGATAAATTCACCCAGTTTGCCCATGCCGTACAACAAGACTGGCCGTCTGCGCTGCAACGCTTTCTGGCTATCCAGACACGCGGTTCGAGTAATGCACGTGATGAGCTGCGCCTCTTGCGCCAAGAAATATTTGCCCATGGCGAACCTCATGCCATGGCCCTGCATGATGGTCTAAAACTGTTGCATGAGGTTGATCTGCGCAGCGTCCTGCCTCAGATCAAACAAGACACGCTGCTCATCCACGGCACGCGTGATACCCTCTCGCCGTTAGCGGCAGCCGAATATGCCACCGCGCAACTGCCACACGGCAAACTGGTTGCCATCGAGGGTGCAGGGCACGCGCCCTTTATCTCACACACACAGGAATTTCTTGCTGCATTGGAGCACTTTCTGTCGTGAAGCCTCAGTTGCCCGCCAAAACACGCATACGCGCCGCCTTCGAGCAGGCCGCTGCCCACTATGATGAGGCGGCCATCCTGCAGCGCGAGATTGGTACACGCCTGCTGGAACGACTAGAATTGATGCGCATTGCACCAAAGCTGGTACTGGAAGTAGGTAGTGGCACCGGCTTTTGCAGCACTCAACTTGCCGAGCGCTACAGGCAGGCAAACTTTATTGCCCTTGATCTGGCTCACAGCATGCTTTGCCGCACCCGCGATCGTTTCAGCTGGTGGCAACGCCTGCGGCGACAGCATGGATTTCTCTGCGCCGATGCCGAGTCACTGCCGCTGGCTGACAACTCGGTTGATCTATTATTTTCTAATCTAACCCTGCAATGGTGTCACGCTCCAGCAAAGACCTTTGCCGAATTTCGCCGGGTGCTGAAGCCTGGTGGTCTGCTGCTGTTTTCCACCTTTGGCCCCGACACCTTGCGGGAGTTACGCGCCGCCTGGCGGGCTGTGGATGATGCCCCCCATGTTAATGACTTCATCGACATGCATGACCTGGGCGATGAACTGCTGCGCAATGGCCTTGCCGATCCCGTGATGGATCGCGAGGATCTCGTCATAACATATGAAGATGTGCGCACTTTAATGCTTGATCTGAAAACCATTGGCGCTAACAAGGTACAGCGAGGCCAGCAACACGGACTACTGGGTAAAAATAAATTCAAGGCCATGCTCGCTGCCTATGAAAAGCACCGCCAGGCTGGCCGTCTGCCGGCCAGCTATGAGATCATCTATGGTCACGCCTGGGCACCACTGACGGCCATGCAACAAACCACAGATGGCCAGACCAACATATCCCTGGCGCAATTTCGCGCCAGCATCAAACCACACTAACGAACAGAAGCTCAAGTATGACACGCGGTATTTTCATCACCGGCACCGACACTAATGTAGGTAAAACCTGGGCCAGTCTTGGCCTGATGGCCGCCTTGCAGGCGCAAGGGCTGAGTGTGCTCGGCATGAAACCAATCGCATCTGGCTGCCAGGCAAGTATTGACGGGCTGCACAACAATGATGCCCTGCTGTTGCAACAACAAGGATCGCAGAGCATCGACTATCACATCATCAATCCTTATGCCTACGCGCCCGCCATAGCGCCACACCTTGCCGCCGAGCAGCGTGGCGAGCGCATCAAGCTCTCACATATTCAGCACCATTATCAAACCCTGGCGGAATTAGCCGATGTGGTGGTAGTGGAAGGGGCAGGTGGTTGGCTAGTGCCCATCAATGATCAAGAGACCATGGCAGATATTGCCAGGCAGTTAGAGCTGGAAGTGATACTAGTCGTTGGCCTGCGCCTTGGCTGCATAAATCACGCGCTACTCAGCGCCGAGGCCATCCGCAATCGTGGCATTAAATTGACCGGCTGGCTGGCCAACACCATGGATCTGCGCACAAGTAAATTGCCGCAGAATATTCTTGCAATCCAGCAGCGTATAAAAGTACCCCTGCTGGGCGTCATTCCCTACCTGCAGGAACTATCCATAACAACAATTGCACAACAAATTGACGTCAAACTGCTGCACGAGGAGTAACCCTACTGGAAACAACAACGGCCCCATTCGGGGCCGTTGTTGTTAATCAAGTATGGCAGGGTGCGCTGCGCACCAAAAAACAGCTGGTTCAGGCAACCAACAGATGACGTAACTTAAGCATGGCGCTCTTTTCCAGTTGGCGGATACGCTCTGCGGAGACATTGTATTTATCCGCCAGCACCTGCAGAGTGGATTTTTTCTCATCACCCAACCAGCGTGCGGCAACAATATCCCGGCTGCGCTCATCCAAAGTAGCCAATGCACTATGCAGTCGCTGCTTGTTATCCTGCGCCCAATCAGCGGCCTCTACATGTGCGGCCGGCTCGAAGCGACTATCGGCCAGGTAGGCGGCAGGCGCCATTACTGCGTCATCATCGTCATCAGCCTGGGCATCAAAGGTGACATCTTGCCCTGCCAGGCGTGATTCCATCTCCAGCACAGTTGCGGCTGGCACACCCAGATCCTTGGCTACTGCATCCACTTCTTCCTTGGAAAACCAGCCCAAACGACTCTTTGAAGAACGCAGATTGAAAAACAGTTTGCGCTGTGCCTTGGTAGTTGCCACCTTGACTATGCGCCAGTTGCGCAGGATGAACTCATGGATCTCGGCACGTATCCAGTGCACCGCAAAAGACACCAGCCGCACACCATATGCCGGGTCAAAGCGCTTCACGGCCTTCATCAGACCAACGTTGCCTTCCTGAATCAGATCGGCGTGCGATAGACCGTAGCCAGCATAGCCGCGGGCAATATAGGCGACAAAGCGCAGGTGAGCCAGCACCAGGCGGCGTGCGGCCTCCAAATCGCTGTCATCACGCAAGCGGACGGCTAATTCATTTTCTTCCTCAGCCGTCAGCACTGGAATATGACTAATGGCCTGGGTATAGGCCTCGATGCTACCAAGCGGAATGTTGGCGGGTAGTTGCAGGGCTTCGCTCATCGTATACTCCCAAAATCTCATGTTGAATGAGTCAGACCTAAACCAGCCTGACCTAATTAAAGTTGACTATATCACTCAACAATTAGCAATTCAATCCAGTATGATATTTTTTTCCGACAATCCTGTCACTCTATGACTGAGAGTAGCAAAATGTTGTTGGAGTTCAATCCAACGATGGGGTGACTGAGCTGAACTGCCCATCGGCACCAGTCAGATATACTCGATTACGACCTGTCTCCTTGGCTTTATAGAGGGCCAGGTCGGCGAGGCCAATCAGATTATTGAGATCCACATCAGGGTGATCCTGCACTGCCGCCATGCCCAGACTGATGGTGGTATCCACATCGGCAGGCTTGAGCCTTTCCACCTCGATACGCAGTTGTTCTATCCGTGCTGGCACCTCATCACCATGCAGCAGAATGATGAATTCTTCACCACCAAAGCGGGCACACAGCCCATCGGTAAACAGCTGATTCAACAATTTCCCCATGGCCATCAAGACCTTGTCACCAATCAGATGGCCAAGATTGTCGTTTACGCGTTTGAAATAATCCAGGTCGGCAATGGCGACCCAGCCATGCCCTGACTTATCAAGAAAATTTTGTCCTTCATCGAGCAAGTAACGGCGATTGTGCACGCCGGTAAGCACATCAGTCACTGCCAGGTATTCCATATCAGCAGCCTGGGTGCTCAGGGCATCAAATTGATGTTTAATCAACAATAGCGAGCGCACGCGCGCGATGAACACCTCTTCCACCAATGGTTTACAGACAAAGTCATTGGCACCAGCACGAAAGACCTCTGCCTGAGTGGCGGCATCATCATTGCCGGTTATGACCAATACTGGTAATTCCTGCTGTGAATAACGCTGACGGGCACGCAAGACATAAAGCAGATCGCCGCCAGTCATCTCACCATCCAGGTAGAAATCTGTGATGACCAAATCATAGCAACCACCATCTTCCCGCTTGGTCATGCCCAGCAGTTTCAGCCCATCTTCAGCTGAGGTGATATGTGTTATCACCAAACCATGCTGTTCAAGTATTTTTTTCGTGATGGTGGCAATGGTGCGCGAATCTTCGATATAGAGCACCCGGCCATACAAGGCCGTATTGCGCTCAAGAAATCCCTTGATGAGTTGGCCAAGGGCGGTAAAGCCTTGTGCCTTATCAAAGTAGTCCGTGACTCCGGCGGCATAACCCTCACGGATCAGCCGCTCATCTGCATCACTGGAGATCACGATAATCGGGGTATAGCGATAACGCTTGTCAAGGCGGATACGACGACACAGATCCAGGCCATCTGCATCCGGCAGCATCAGCGCGGTAGTGATCAGCGAAAACTGTCCCTGCTCCAATAATTGCAGAGCCTCAATCTGACTACTTGCAGTTACTATGGGCAGCCCGGGCATATTTTCTTGCAGCTGGCGACGCATCAGCTCACGAGACAGCGCTGAGCCATCTACCAGTAATATGCTATTGACTATCATGTTGCCACCATCCCCTGGCCTTGCTTGTAATTATATGGCTAAATTTTTTTAGCTCGGCTCGATATCACGCAAATGACGCCCCACCGCCAACCAGGAACCCAACAGGCCCAGCAAACAACCACTTGCAAACAAAGACAGTATCGTTAATAGGCTCAGACCATGCAAACTGAACGAACTCTCATACAGGCCAGCAAGACCGGCGACCGGGCCTGCCAACAACCAAAGCGAGAGCTGGATCAGGATTAGTGCAAAAAAACTGCCAATAAGACCATGCCAAAGACCAGTGTACAAAAATGGTCGGCGGATAAAGGCATTGGTTCCGCCTATGAGCTTGATGATTACTATCTCATCACGCCTGTTCTGTATGGCCAGGCGAATGGTATTGCCCACCACCAGCAATACCGTCAATCCCAACAATGAACCCAGCACCCAGACACCACGATGCACGATATTCAGCAGGGCATAGATACGCTTGATCCACTGCATATCGAGCTGAGCCAAATCTACCTCGGGGCGAGTCTGCAATTGTTGCAAGAGGTCTTCCAGCGCCTCCGGCCCCAGCCCTTTTTCAACCTTGGGAGTAAGCACCAGCACGGCAGGCAAAGGATTGTCTTCCAGCATCTGCAACACTTCGCCAAATCCAGACAAGGCCTTGAATTCTTCCAACGCCTGTTCACGCGAGATATAACGTACCGCAGCTATCTCCGGCATGGCAGCCAACTCGTCAATCAGACCCTGGACATGCCGTTCACTAAGGCTGCGTTGCAGGAAAAGCGAAATTTGGGCACTGCCATCCCAGCTATTTGCCAGCTGCCTGCCATTATCTACCAGCACGTGCAGACCAGCTGGCAAAGACAGGGCAATACCGATCACCGCTGCGGTTAACAAGGCATTGAATGGCCGTCGCCAGATCTGACCCAAGGTATAAAAAAAGGTCTGCAGGTGACGCAACAGCCAGGTGTGCAGGCGCATGCGAAGGTTGAGCCTTGCCACTCGCGCCCCTTCTGCAGCAACAGGGTTGCGTCCCGCCTGCGCCATCAAACTACTACTCCTGTATCTCCCGCCAGGCGGCCATGATCCAACTGCAGCACACGATGACCAAGATAGCGGATCAACGCCAGATCATGTGAGGCAATGAGCACACTCACACCCACGCGATTAAATTCCTCGAACAGGCGCATGATCTCCAGTGACAATTCCGGATCAAGATTACCGGTAGGCTCATCTGCAAGTAACAGCGGTGGTTTATTGACTACCGCACGGGCAATACCGACTCGTTGCTGTTCACCACCAGATAGCGTGATGGGATACATCTTCTCTTTGCTCAACAATCCAACCTTATCCAGTGCAGCGCGTACCCGCCGACCTATCTCCTGATGGCCATGACCGGCGATGATTAAAGGCAGGGCGACATTATCAAATACAGTGCGATCGAACAGCAAGCGATGCTCCTGAAAGATGATGCCGATATTGCGCCGCAGATAGGGTATGCGCCAACGGCCAACCTTGGCGAGATTTTGCCCATTGATGAAGACCTGGCCGGTAGTGGCCCGTTCTATGAGCGCAATTAATTTGAGCAAGGTAGACTTGCCTGCGCCGGAATGCCCGGTAAGAAAGGCCATCTCGCCAGGTGCCAAATGCCAGGAGACATCTGTCAGCGCCTCATAGCCGCCTGGATAACGCTTGCTGACCTTGGAAAAAAGAATCATGGCAGGCAGGTTTTACTCTTCGTTACCCAATAAGGCCCCGACAAATTCAGCCGCCTCGAATACCCGTAAATCATCTATCCCCTCGCCCACACCAATGAAACGAATAGGCAGATTCAGTCGTTGGGCAATGGCAAAGATGATGCCTCCCTTGGCAGTACCGTCCAGCTTGGTCAGGGCAATGCCGCTAACACCTATGGCCTGATGAAACTGCACCGCCTGCTGCAGGGCATTCTGGCCAGTGCCGGCATCCAGCACCAACAGCACCTCATGCGGGGCCTGTTCATCCAGCTTAGCCAAGACCCGTTTCACCTTTTTCAGCTCTTCCATCAGGTTGGATTGGGTGTGCAGACGACCGGCAGTATCGGCGATGAGCACATCCATACCCCGACTTTTAGCTGCCTGCATGGCATCGAAGATCACCGAAGCGCTGTCTGCACCACTGCCTTGGGAGATCACTGGAATATCATTGCGCTCACCCCAGACCTGCAACTGTTCCACTGCGGCTGCGCGAAACGTATCACCTGCCGCCAGCATCACTTTTTTGCCATCGGCCTGCAAACGCTTGGCCAGCTTGCTGATGGTGGTAGTCTTGCCTGCCCCATTAATACCGACCATGAGGATAACAAAAGGCTGTTGCGTGCCGTCGATCACCAACGGCTGGCTGCTGGGCTGCAGGAGCGCCGTCATATCCTCACGCAAAGCAGCAAATAAAGCCTGACCGTCATTGAGCTGCTTACGCGAAATGCGCTTGTTAAGCTTCTGGATGATACTGGTAGTAGCCTCGACGCCGACATCCGCCATCAACAGGCGAGTTTCCAGCTCCTCCAGCAGTTCCTCATCTATCTTGCGGCCAACAGGCACCAGCTCGCGGATATCCGTGTTGAGCAATTGACCGGTTTTTGCCAATCCTTGCCGCAGACGCGCCAGCAGCCCTTGTTTGGGCTGTTTATCTTCTGTTGCTGTACTGGATTTATTCTTGCGGAAACCAAACATGCATTTGTTTTTCTATAATAGTTAAGTGGAGGAGTTGCTATCCTACCACCTCGTTGCGACGACCCAAAGCAAAAGCCTTGCCCAGGATGAAATAAGTCTGCGACCGGAAGGAGAACTGTTCATGCTGTGGATGCTAACTTGCCGACAAAACACCCTCTCAAACTCATTTCAGACCCATTTATGGATTAGAAAACACTTACAAGACAACAAAATGAAATATCATTCAACAAAACTTAAGCCCGCTGTGGTAGCACAATGAACACAATCATCTCGGCACCTGAGGCGCTTGCAGCTATGGCAGACGGCAAGCTGATCCTGGTTGATATCCGCACCCCACCGGAGTGGATGCAGACTGGTATTGCCAAGGGAGCCAGGTTGCTTAATATGCAACACCCACAGGGCGCAGAAGGCTTTGTTGCCGAGCTTCTGCAAATCATGGGCGGCGATAAAAACGCGCCTGTTGCCTTGATCTGTCGTACCGGCGCACGTACTCGGCAAGTACAGCAATATTTGCAGCAAATGGAAAAATTCACCCAGGTGCTGGATGTCAATGAAGGCATGGCTGGCAGCCCGTCGGGGCCTGGCTGGTTGCGCCGTGGCCTGCCGGTTGAAACCTACATACCCTGATATGTTGGTGACCTTTACCAGCCGCGCCTATGCCGACATCACCATGTTCGCTGAGGTCGCCAAAACCTTGCTCAAGTTGATGGGTCATAGTGGAGATGTGCCCGGTGCCTTGCTGCCTGCAGACATCCCGACCGCCCGCAAGCGCCTGCAACAGGCGCTTGACGAACAGCAGGCGGCCGCAGTGCAACAGCCTGCAACAAAGTCGCAAGACGATGAGCCTGAAGAAGAAAGCAAGAACCAACCATCACTGGCCCTGCGCGCCCTGCCCTTGCTCAAGCTGCTCGAAGCGGCAGAGCAGCGCGGCGTTGAAGTAATGTGGAATTAAGCAGGGGCTAAAGCAGGAATAGCGCCCCTGCAATCAGGGCAAAATCATACTTGATTACTTTTTAACCAAAACCAGTTCTTCCTGGATTCCCGCCTGCGCGGGAATGACGGTTCTGAGTCGAGCGCTTGCTTGATGGCTTATCATCACAATAGACACCGACATCAGCTAGAGGAGTTGCAGCATCCGGCGCTACAAAGCTCCCCTCTCCCGCTTGCGGGAGAGGGGCTGGGGGAGAGGGTAATAATAGCCTGCGGAAATGACAGGATAGGTGCAGATCTTCTACATCCAGCGCAATACCCGTTGGTTGTTGCTACATTGTTTGTCCTTAGCCACAAACCTCTATTTCGTAAATCCGCATGGCACCAATG
>JBAYOW010000008.1:0-77206 GCA_041678005.1 Thiohalomonadaceae bacterium | reverse complement strand
TTAATATTGGATAAGACTGAGCATAGTCCAGCACCAACAAAAGCTTTATACTGCAAAACGCCACGTATATATAGATACAGCAACCATCTCAAGACAACTTTCTTTGATAATGAATTATTTGTTGAATTTTCTACGCCTCTTGTTCTGGGGCTTGCTGAGCCTCGGCCTGCTTGGAGCGGGGGCTGCCTATGTGCTTTATTTACAGCTGGTTCCCACGCTGCCATCGACTGAAGTGCTGAAAGATGTTCGACTGCAAGTACCGCTGCGGGTATACGCCAGCGGCCATGAGTTAATTGGTGAGTACGGTGAAATGAAACGTACCCCTTTGATTTATAAAGATATCCCCGAACGAATGATCAAGGCCGTCCTGGCTGCTGAGGATGACCGCTTTTTCACTCACCCCGGGGTTGACTATCAGGGCTTGCTGCGTGCAGCAGTGCACCTGGTTCGAACCGGTGAAAAAGGTCAGGGCGGCAGTACCATCACCATGCAGGTTGCACGCAATTTTTTCCTAACCTCAGAAAAGACCTATACCCGCAAGCTTACCGAGATACTGCTGGCACTGAAGATCGAACGTGAATTGAGTAAGGAGGAAGTCCTTGAGCTTTACCTGAACAAAATATTTCTTGGTCAGCGGGCCTATGGCGTTGCGGTCGCTGCGCAAACCTATTACGGCAAAGATATACACGACCTGAGCATTGCCCAATATGCCATGCTGGCCGGCCTGCCCAAGGCCCCATCCAACCTGAACCCAGTCAGCAATCCTGCGGCCGCACTCAATCGGCGTAATTATGTTCTGGGTCGCATGCTTAGCCTGGACTATATCTCGCAGGAAGAATATGACACGGCCAAGGCAAGCGGCATTACAGCCAGTCTGCACGCCTTGACCACCGACACCGAAGCCCATTATGTCGCTGAAATGGCACGCGCCTGGATGATAGAAAACTACGGCACTGATGCCTACACATCCGGCTATAAGGCCTACACTACACTTGATGCGCGTCTGCAGACAGCCGCCAATAAATCATTGCGCGATGCGCTGCTCGCCTACGATGAACGCCATGGCTACCGTGGCGCTGAGTCACATATCGATCTAGATAAGAACACAACATTCTCTGCCTGGGATCAGGCGCTCAGCGGTTACAGTGCAATAGGTTCACTGTATCCGGCATTGGTGGTTGAGCTGGAAGATCAGCAAGTCATTGCCTACCATCCAACGTTTGGCCTGGTACTCATCGAATGGCCAGGGCTGGCATGGGCAAGACCATATATCAATACAAACAGCCTCGGCCCTGCTCCTTCACGCGCGGCAGACATATTAAAAGTCGGCGACATAATACGCATTCGATTAGCTGATGACTGCAACTGGTCTCTGTCGCAGATCCCTGCTGCAAGCGCTGCTCTGGTTGCCTTGCGTCCACAGGATGGAGCCATACTAGCCACAACTGGAGGCTTTGATTTTTCCCACAGCAAATTCAACCGCGCCTTACAGGCAGAACGTCAACCAGGTTCCAGTTTCAAGCCATTTATCTATGCCGCTGCCCTCGATAAAGGCTACACGCCGGCCACTATCGTCAATGATGCACCTGTTGTGTTTGATGATACCGAGCTGGAAAGTGCCTGGCGGCCAGAAAATTACAGCGGTCGTTTTTATGGGCCAACTCGTCTGCGCGTTGCCTTGGCCAAATCACGCAACCTGGTTTCAATCCGTGTGCTGCGAGCCATTGGCATAGACTATGCCCTGGAATATCTGGAACGGTTTGGCTTCAACCGCGACAAAATGCCACGCGATCTGTCGCTTTCCCTGGGCAGCGGCAGCCTCACGCCGCTGGAACTTACCCGTGGCTATGCGGTTTTTGCCAATGGTGGTTTTCTTATTGAGCCCTATTTAATTGAACGGGTGGAAGATGCCACAGGTAACATCATTTATCAGGCCGAGCCAATCAAGGCCTGCAGTAACTGTGAGGCCTTAACCCTGGCCGAACAGGACAATGAGCTTGCGCAATCTGATCCTGTCGAATCAGCACATCTGGCTCCACGTGTAATGGACGCTCGTACTGCATATATCGCCACTAGCATGATGCAGGACGTGATACGCCATGGCACTGGCCGCCAGGCGCTGGCCCTGGGACGTAATGACTTGGCAGGCAAGACAGGCACCACCAATGAGCTGCGTGATGCCTGGTTTACTGGCTACCATGCCAGCTTGGCCGTAAGCACATGGCTTGGCTTCGATACGCCACGTCCGCTCGGCAATCTTGAAACCGGCGCCCGCGCAGCTTTGCCTATGTGGGTAGCCTTCATGGCAGAGGCTTTGCGCGGAGTGCCACAACAGCCCCTGGAGCAACCAGCAGGACTGGTCACAGTCCGTGTAGACGCCGAAACAGGTGAAGTCACCAACAGCGCCAACCCGCGAGCTATGTTTGAAATATTTCGTAGTGAAGATGTAGCTGAACAGGGCCAACCAGCAAACCACAGTACTCGGCCCACGCAAGAAAATACCGACAACCTATCCGAGCAACTTTTCTAAGACTCGTACATCAAGCTACGCCAGCTGCCAAACAATTCCCTCACTCAGTCCACGCTTGGCGAGACCCAATACTGACGGGGAATACAATTTGATAGAACACAGTCTGATGATATGACCAACGGCTGCTTACAATGGTGGATAATGCTCAGGCCAGGCGGCCCTGGCGACACCGCTGGCGATGGCTGCACGCGCCACGGCAGGCGGCACATGACTGATCAATCTGGGATCAAATGGTTTAGGGATGATGTAGTCAGGCCCAAAAGCTAAATTTTTCAAGCCATAGGCCTGCAGCACTTCACCAGGCACCGGTTCTCGAGCCAACTTACACAAAGCTACTACTGCTGCAATCTGCATCTCGCGATTGATACACCGCGCCTGCACGTCCAGCGCACCACGAAAGAGAAAAGGAAAACCCAGCACGTTGTTGACCTGATTGGGGTAATCGCTACGCCCTGTTGCCAGAATCAGATCATCCCTTACCTTTTTCGCCACTTCCGGCTGGATTTCTGGCACTGGATTGGAGAGAGCAAAAACCACCGGCTTTGGCGCCATCGCAGCCAAGCCTTCGGGACTGAGTAAATCCGGCCCTGACACACCAATAAAGACATCCGCACCATGCATTGCATCCAGCAAGGAACGTCTTTCTGTTGCTACCGCGAATGGCTGTTTGTACACGTTCAGATCATCGCACTCACTATGGATCACGCCCTTGCGATCCACCATCAGCATGTTCTCGCGCAGGGCACCCAGCGCCAACAATAAATTCATCGCGGCAATCCCTGCAGCACCCGCACCAAGACAGACTATGCGTGCCTGCGCCAAGCTTTTGCCCTGCAGCTCCAGTGCGTTGAGCACACCAACTGCAATGATGATGGCCGTGCCATGCTGGTCATCATGAAATACTGGAATATCCAGCCGGGCCTGCAAGGCAGCTTCTATTACGAAACAATTGGGTGCGGCGATATCTTCGAGATTGATGCCACCAAATGTCGGCGCAATGCGCACCACGGTATCAATAAAATCCTGGACTGATTCAGCTTGCACTTCGATATCGAACACATCAATGTCCGCAAAATGCTTGAACAGAACACCCTTGCCCTCCATCACCGGCTTGCTGGCAAGCGGGCCGACATTGCCCAAACCCAACACGGCGGTGCCATCGGTAATCACCCCCACCAAATTACCCTTGCCGGTATAACGATAGGCATTACCTGGATTGTCCTTGATGGCCCGCACAGGCGCAGCAACACCTGGCGTATAGGCAAGACTCAACTCGGCCTGACTGAGGCATGGCTTGGTAATGGCAGTAGCGATTTTGCCTGGAATCGGCTTGGCATGATATTCAAGCGCAGCCTGGTCGTGCGCAGAAAAAGAATGGGTACTCATAGATAGCATCTCCTCAACAGGGCATTTAGCCTGAGGAAAATAAATATCAAATACAAACGACAAGGGGTGCCCACAGGACACCCCTTGAACGGCTAGACAAGCGTAACCTTACTGCTTCAGGCCATACTTCTGGCGGAAGCGATCCACTCGACCTGCGGTATCTACGGTCTTCTGTTTACCGGTATAAAATGGATGACAAGCCGAACATACATCCAGACTCAAGTCACGACCCACGGTGGAACGGGTCTGGAAAGTTTCGCCGCAACTGCAAGTCACGGTAATTTCATTGTATTCAGGGTGAATCGCCTGCTTCATGGTCACAACCTCTGGGTGGAATCAGGCATGCCGCTACCAGGCCTCTTACCTGGCACCGCATGCAAACAGGGCGTAGATAATACGCAACTTTCTCCCCGCCAGCAAGACTACTGTCTGCCATGAACTGATATGCATGGTATTCTCAGGCAATATCTTGTATGGCACTGGCTGTCGGCCTATAACTTACCGACATATATCCTGTTTACTGGCTGCAAACTACGGAACACAACAACATGCACAACAAACCATCTGCACAAAAGCTCATCTACGATGAACAGGAACTGGACACAGATTCACTCAAACATTCGCTTACCGACCGGATGATCTTTACCGTTGGCAAAGACTCATATACTGCCACCGACCGTGACTGGCTACATGCCGTCATTTATACCGTGCGTGATCGCCTGGCCGAGCGCTGGATGGAAACAATGCGCAGCTATTACACCGCAGATTCCAAGCGTGTTTATTACCTGTCGATGGAGTTCCTCATCGGCCGCTCCCTGACAAATAGCCTGCTCAATATGGGCTTTTATGAGGAACTTGCCCACGCCCTGGAGGAACTGGGTCTGGATCTGGAAACAATCATTGAAATGGAAGACGATGCTGCCTTGGGTAATGGCGGCCTGGGCCGTCTTGCTGCCTGTTTTCTTGATTCCCTGGCCACCTTGCGCCTGCCTGGTTATGGCTATGGCATACGCTATGAATATGGCATGTTTCGCCAAAGCATCGAAAACGGTCGCCAGGTTGAGCACCCAGACAACTGGCTGCGTTATGGCAACCCATGGGAATTTGCCCGCCCCGAGGTCATTTATCCAATCAAATATGGTGGCCAGGTTGTGTCATACCCCGGTGAGCAAAACAAGCTGCGTTATTGCTGGGTTGATACTGACGAGGTCATCGCAATGGCCTACGATACGCCGATCCCAGGTTATAACGTCGACACAGTCAACAATCTGCGCCTGTGGTCGGCCAAGGCGTCGCGTGACTTTGAGCTCAAATATTTCAATGAAGGCGATTACATCAAGGCGGTGGAAGACAAAACCCGCTCGGAAAACCTCTCAAAGGTGCTATACCCATCCGACGCCACCACCGTCGGACGCGAACTACGGCTGATGCAGCAATATTTCTTTGTCAGCGCCTCAGTGCAGGATATTCTCTATCGCTACCACAAGATCCACGGCAACCTCGATTACCTGGCCGACAAGATAGCCATCCAGCTCAACGACACCCATCCTGCCATCGCCATCCCGGAACTGATGCGCATCCTGCTAGATGTGCACAATCTAGATTGGGACAAGGCCTGGACACTGACTACAGATACCTTCGCCTACACCAACCACACCCTGCTGCCCGAGGCGCTGGAAACCTGGTCGGTTGCCCTGTTTGAAAAGCTGTTACCACGCCACCTGCAGATCATTTATGAAATTAACCATCATTTTCTGCAGGATGTAAACCACCAACACCCAGGCAATACAGACCTGTTGCGCCGCATGTCATTAATAGATGAAAAAGGTGAACGACGTATACGCATGGCTCATCTCGCCATCGTCGGCAGCCATCGTGTCAATGGCGTGGCGGCCGTCCATTCACAACTTATGCGTGATACTACCTTTGCTGATTTCCATCGTTATTACCCTGGCAAGTTCATCAACATCACCAATGGCATAACGCCACGTCTGTGGCTAAACCAGGCCAACCGAGGACTTTCAGCCTTGATCAGCAGCCATCTTGGTGAGGATTGGAAAACAGATCTCGAACAATTGCGTCGACTGGAAGCACTGGCCGATGATAATGACTTTCGCAACGAATTTCGTCAGGTAAAACATGCCAACAAAGAGCGCCTGGCTGCCCGCATCGCACGACAACTCAATATGGAAATCGACACAGATTCACTCTTTGACGTACATATCAAGCGTATCCATGAATACAAACGACAGCTACTCAATGTGCTGCACATAGTCACGCTGTACAATCGCATCCGCCACAATCCAACAGGTGATTTCCTGCCCCGCACAATAATCTTTGCCGGCAAAGCTGCACCTGGCTATGCAGCCGCCAAGCTCATCATTCACTTGATCAATGCAGTTGCCGATATCGTAAATCACGATCCACAGATACGAGGCCTGCTCAAGGTAGTGTTTTTGCCCAATTATGATGTCAGCTCGGCAGGCGTGATCATCCCGGCGGCTGATTTGTCAGAACAGATATCCACCGCAGGTACCGAAGCTTCCGGCACGGGCAATATGAAATTGGCGCTGAATGGTGCCCTGACTATAGGCACTCTGGATGGGGCCAACGTAGAGATAAAAGACGCCGTTGGTGAAGAAAACATCTTCATATTTGGTCTTGATGTGCCGCAAATGAAAGAACATCGCGCGCGCGGGCATAATCCATGGGATTATTACCATGGCAATGCTGAGCTACGCCAGGTGCTGGACATGATTGCCAATGGCTTCTTCTCGCATGATGCGCCAGATAGATCCCGTCCTCTGATAGATTCCCTGCTACACGGCGGCGATCACTTTCTGCTGCTTGCTGACTATGCCTCCTACATCGAATGCCAGGAACGCGTCACTGAACTGTATCGCAACACGGAAGAGTGGACCCGTCGTGCGATCCTCAACGTAGCGCGCATGGGATATTTCTCTACTGACCGCACGATCGCAGAATATGCACATGAAGTATGGGATATCGAACCAAACACGTTGCTATGAGGGCCTTCCTCCCCTTCAAAGGGGAGGGCTGGGATGAAGAGGAAGTGAAACTATAAAGTAAAAACCTGCCATCGTGTCCAAAACAACTTGACCACTACGCAGCAGAGCAAGCCAATTGCGGCAAAAGCCGCTCCCACGGGCGATACGGTACATTTGTTCCGTCATTCCCGCGCAAGCGGGAATCCAGAAGACAGCATGGACGAAGTTGGAAAGTCTTTCTTCCCTCTCCCCCAGCCCCTCTCCCGCTTGCGGGAGAGGGGAGCTTTAATGTAGGGCGCAATAACCAGCGGGCATTGCGCCGGATGTAAAAATGCGCCGAATGTGGGCCCCTTGAAGGGGAGAGAGTTTTGGAGGCGGCCTACAGCGCTAAGCCACCCACTCGATTTGGGGAAGAGCAGTAATAAAAAGCAATCAACTGTTTTATCTTTTGCGCAAATTCAAGCGGCTCGTTGTGGTAACAACGAGATAAAAACTTTTTTCACGCCAAGGTGGAATATGCGGGTTAGCGTCTCATTGAATCGAAAAACTCGCCATTGGTCTTGGTGGCCTTGAGCTTGTCGTAGAGAAACTCCATCGCTGCCAGTTCATCCATGGGGTGCAACAGCTTACGCAAAATCCACATCTTCTGCAGCTCATCGACATCGGTGAGCAACTCTTCGCGGCGGGTGCCTGAGCGATTGATATTGATCGCAGGATAGATGCGTTTTTCAGCAATGCGGCGATCCAGATGGATTTCCATATTGCCAGTACCCTTGAACTCCTCATAAATCACATCATCCATGCGCGAGCCAGTATCGATAAGCGCAGTAGCAATAATAGTTAGCGAACCGCCTTCCTCAATATTGCGCGCAGCACCAAAGAAACGTTTTGGCCGATGCAAGGCATTGGCATCCACGCCACCGGTCAACACCTTGCCGGAAGAAGGAATGACTGTGTTATAGGCACGCCCTAAACGGGTAATCGAGTCTAGTAAAATCACTACATCTTTTTTATGCTCAACCAGCCGCTTGGCTTTTTCAATCACCATTTCGGCCACCTGCACATGACGGCTGGCTGGCTCATCAAAGGTTGAGGAGACCACTTCGCCACGTACAGAACGAGCCATCTCGGTAACTTCTTCCGGACGCTCATCTATCAACAGGACGATGAGATAACACTCAGGGTGGTTATGTGTAATGGATTGGGCAATATTCTGCAACAACATGGTTTTGCCGGCCTTGGGCGGTGAAACTATAAGGCCGCGCTGGCCTTTACCGACTGGCGCTACCAAGTCGATGACACGTGCGGTAATGTCTTCGGTACTGCCGTTGCCCAGCTCAAGATTCAGGCGCTCATTTGGATGTAGCGGTGTAAGATTTTCAAACAGTACTTTATTCTTGGCATTCTCTGGCGGCTCATAATTTATGCTATCAACCTTGAGCAGGGCGAAATAACGTTCACCATCCTTGGGCGGCCTTATCTTGCCTGTCACCGTATCACCGGTACGCAGATTAAAGCGTCGGATCTGGCTGGGCGAGACATAGATATCGTCAGGGCCTGCCAAATAGGAGCTATCGGCAGAACGCAGAAAGCCAAAGCCATCCTGCAGAATTTCCAGAACGCCATCACCATGTACATCTTCACCACCCTTGGCCGTGGCCTTGAGCAAGGAGAAAATGACATTTTCTTTTCGGGAACGCGAGGTGCCTTCGATACCGAGAGACTCGGCAAGGGCGATCAGTTCAGCGGCGGGGTTTCTTTTTAGTTCGGTCAGATTCATGATCTAGAAATGTGCTTGAGGCGTGAATGGATAAAACTTTTATGGGAGTGTTCTGGATTGGCAGTGGTGCATCTGTGATGCCTTGATACTACCCTGAAGAACGGCAATGCAGCCAATCAGTGTCAATTATGTTTTATTTGGAGAGTTCGTCGAATCTACCACTAACTACAGGCTGGCGTCCAGCCCCAGCTGGACACCATACCATCAATCAGATGTTGCTATCGATGAATGCAGTCAGTTGTGATTTGGAAACAGCGCCTACCTTGGTGGCCTCTACCTGGCCATTCTTGAACTTCATCAGGGTAGGAATACCACGAATACCATACTTGGGTGGAGTATTTGGGTTTTCATCAATATTCAGCTTGGCGACCTTGAGACGACCATCATATTCATCGGCAATCTCATCAAGGATCGGGGCGATCATCTTGCATGGGCCACACCAGTCGGCCCAGTAGTCGACCAACACAGTCCCTTCAGCCTTGATGACCTCCTGTTCAAAGGTATCATCAGTCACATAAACAATTTTATCGCTCAATGGATTTGCCTCCCTAACGTCTATATTTAAATTGCATGGCCTGTAAGTTCAGGCATGCATATTATGAGCTCTTAATCGCACATTTCAGCCGAATCCGCCCGCCAATGCAAGCCCTAATAACCCATAAACTGTATATTTTTGTTATGCTCCATGCCCCATGAGTGACACACATCTGACCGACAAACACTTTTCTGATTTCGATCTGCCAACATCATTGATGCAAGGCATTGAAAAAGCGGGTTTTTCAAACTGCACTCCAATACAGGCCAACACCCTGCCACAGACCTTGCAAGGTCTGGATGTTGCAGGGCAAGCACAGACCGGCACAGGCAAGACAGCCGCCTTTCTGCTGGCGCTATACAATCATTTACTACGTGATCCTGGTTCAACCACGCGTCGGCTGAACCAGCCCAGAGCCTTAATCCTGGCACCAACCCGGGAGCTGGCCATCCAGATCCACCGTGATGCAGAAACCCTGGGGCATTACACCGGCCTCAAGCTGGGGCTTGCCTATGGTGGTACTGGCTATGAGCAACAGCGCAGCACCATCGAACAGGGTGTTGATGTTCTGATCGGTACTCCAGGTCGCCTGATCGATTATTTCAAACAACATGTATTTGATCTCAAGGCCATCCAGGTATTGGTAGTTGATGAAGCAGATCGCATGTTTGACCTCGGTTTTATTGCCGACCTGCGTTACATGATGCGCCGTATGCCACCGCCACAACAGCGACTCAGCATGCTTTTTTCTGCCACCCTCTCACTGCGAGTCAACGAACTGGCCTACGAGCACATGAACAATCCATCACTGGTGGAGGTTCAGCCAGAACAGGTCACCGCCGATAAAGTCAAACAAACGCTTTATTTTCCCGCCAGTAATGAAAAAATCCCACTGTTGCTTGGCCTGTTGCATCAAATGATGCCAAGCAGAACCATAGTGTTCGTCAACACCAAGCGTGCTGCCGATCGGGTATGGAGCTATCTTGAGGGCAATGGCTACAAAACAGCTATTCTGTCCGGTGATGTGCCGCAACAAAAACGTCAGCTTCTGCTGAGCCAGTTTGAGTCTGGTGAATTTCCTGTTCTGGTCGCTACCGATGTGGCCGCGCGCGGTCTGCACATCCCGGATGTCACCCACATCTTCAACTACGACCTGCCGCAGGACGCCGAGGATTATGTCCACCGCATTGGCCGCACCGCCCGTGCCGGGGCCAGCGGTGAGGCCATCAGTTTTGCCTGTGAAGAGTATGCCTACTCACTGATGGATATAGAGTCCTATACCGGCAACAAGATACCCATCAGCCCACTTGTCAGCGAGCTGCTGTTTGAGCCACAAGCACCAGTCAAAAGCATGCATAAGCCCAAGGACAACAATAAACATAGGCCACGGCGCTCAGGTGGTGGTGGTAGCGGCCGACGCCGTCACTGACAAATTCGCCAACACTGCCCGCAACTGGCCACGCTCTACAGGTTTGGCCAAAAAGGCATCCATGCCTGCGGCCAGGCATTTCTCTTTATCTTCCGCTGTGGCATTGGCTGACAAGGCAATAACAGGCAGGTGCTGCCCAGTAGATTCCAGCTTGCGCCAACGCCGCGTAGTCTCCATTCCATCAAGCTCCAACATGCGCACATCCATCAATACCAGATCAAAACCAGCATGATCCTGCTGCAATATCGCGAGTGCTGCGGCACCATCATCTACCCAGACAACCTGATGGCCATCTTGCTTCAAAAAGCTGCGGATCACCTGCGCATTTACTCGATCATCCTCAACCACCAGGACGCGGCGCGATGGACCTGCTGCCACCGTTGCCTGTGCAATAGCTGGCGGCAAACCTGAAGCATCAGAAGTCATGCGTTGCAGAACCTGACGCAACGATGCCCGTGTCACCGGCTTGTTCAATTGACAGGAAAATATCCCTGGCTCACTTTCGCCATTGAGAAAAGTCACATGGCACATGTGCACAATTGCTGGATCAAATTCGCGATATACATGCCTGACCGACTCCAGCCAAACAGATGTACAACTATCCTCAACCCACAGCATCACTACCGGCATATTACTGGCATTGATTAGCTCTGCTACTTTTTTGCCATCATCAGTAAGCTACACATGCAAGCCAAGACCCACTGCCAATTCCTGCAGCGCCAGTCGCCCCTCATCCTCGGTCTGTACGATAATCATGGAACAATCAAACCGGACGGGATTAACTACCTCTGCGGCTGTATTTTCTACCGTCCAGGGTAATTCAAACCAGAACAAGCTCCCCTGGCCTTCGACACTGGACAAGCCAATACGTCCGCCCATCAGCTCAACCAGTTCACGTGCAATAGTAGTACCCAGACCAGTGCCATGGTAACGACGCGTAGATGAGTTATCGACCTGGACAAAACTATCGAAGAGCATGGATTGCTGATCGGCTGGAATACCGATCCCGGTATCCTCAACCTCAAAACGTAACCAGACTGCAGCATCATCAACTGAGTCTGTAGGTAATAGACAAGCCCGCGCGACAACATGGCCATGCTCGGTAAACTTGATGGCATTGGAGAGCAGATTGATTAATACCTGTCGCAGCCGCAATGAATCACCACGAACCAATTGGGGTATGTCTGCCGCCTGGCGGCAGATCAGATCCAACCCCTTGGCATGAGCCGAACTCGCCAGCATCATCACCACTTCATCGAGCAATTGTGGTGGTGAAAAAATCTGCTCTAATAGCGGCATCTTGCCAGCTTCAATGCGTGACAGATCAAGAATGTCGTTAAGCAGGGTATACAACGTACCAAATACCAGCGTAAGGTTACTGACATAGACGCGCTGATCTGCCTTTAACTGTGATTGTTCCAATAGCTCCAGCAGCCCAATGATGCCGCTTAACGGCGTGCGTATCTCATGACTCATATTGGCGAGAAACTGGCTTTTGGCGTGACTGGCGGCCTCGGCGCGCAGACGTTCCTCGTCAAGCGCAATATTCTGTTGCTCCAAAGAGAATAGGGTTTTCCGCAAACGAGCGGTGGTTTCATCGATGCGATGCTGCATCTCACTACGTGCCGATGCCAGAGAAGCTATCATGCTGTTGATGCCCTCCGCCAACTGGAAGATCTCACCTCGCCCATCCAGCCGTGCCTGGATATCAAGATTACCCTTAGCCACATGCTGCACAGTTTCTGTCAGGGCGACGATAGGTGATGAGATCTTATAGCCACTATAAAGAGCCAGCAGGCTGGTAATGATTAATATTAATGAGGTGAACCATAAGGAGCTGACTACAATCTCTGCGCGACGGCGAATATTGCTTGCAGTGGACATCTCGACAAAAACCCAGCCGACAATACTCTGTAGCCCATTGATATCCTCTATTTCAGAATAGTCGCTGACTACCAAACGGGTTCTGTATATAGGCGCACAGAACAATAATGACTTTTCCCCGCTATCGCAGATATTGTCAGCATCAGGCCAGGTATCAGACTGCTGCCAACCGGAGCGCACCTGCCCGGCTTGCTGATACACATTGCCGTAAACATCGCGTATGGCTATCCAGACAATTTCCTCATGACGCAATATAGAGCCGACCAGTTGTGCCAATACTTCCTGATTGCCGGTCACCACGCCATACTCACTTGCTGGTGCCAATTGCGTGACGAGCAATGAACCGTCATGGCGCAAATTTTGATCCAGCTCCTGTAATTGCAAGGAGGTAAAATAAATAGACAAGGTCAGGGCGATAACGATCCCCGGTAACAAGGCCAGCACCAGTATTCGATAGGTAAGACTACCGAGTTTCATGGCGCATCTCCTGCAGTTGCAACTGTTCCAGTAATTGATTTTCGGGGGAGATACTCAGATCCAGTGCCCGCGCCAACTGATAATTCACTGACACAACAAAATAGGCGGAATAATCTGGCTCAGGCAAGCGTGCGTGATCACCTTGGCCGATAGCCTGCACAATCCCGGCCAGCTCACGGCCGAATTGCTCTGGCGTGGTATGCACGGCCATCAATGCACCCGCCTTGACCAAGGCCCTGGAATAGCCCACCAAGGAAATACCCTGCTGATAGCTTGTCAGGATCAGGGTTCGCGCTGTTTCTGGATTGACTACCACCGGATCAGGCAGAGTCAACAACACGTCACTCAGCTTTGCCAATTGATTCAAGGCGGCAGGCAATTCATCGACAGCACGAATAGTTGCACTATGTAAATCAAGTTGCAGTCGTTTTGCTTCCTGCTGCAACTCAGCCTGGCGTTTTGAGGATATTGGCCCAAGAATCACACCCACTGACTTGCGTTGTGGCATAGCCTGTTGCACCAGAGCCAAATAACGAGCGGCTGGCTGACCAAGAAACAATGCGCTGCGCTGCGTCTGTGCTGCAAACGACAAGGCCCAGTACTGTTCGGGCAAGAGCAAAATATAGAATTGCGGCACCGTATCCGCTGTCTGGCTCAGCAATCGCGCGGCTTCAGTGCCCACGGCAACGCGCAGGATGGGTGGTGTATCATGCACAGGACGATATTGATCGACAAGGTGATAATCCAGTATAAAAGAGCCCTTGCTATCATGTTCAAGGGTCTGATGCATGGCGTCAAATACAGCCTTATGATGAGCGAACGTCCCCCCTATCACATCAATACGAGGCTGCTCCGCCATCACCTGCAGAGGCATAATAAAACAGCCAAACAGACCCATCAGTACTGCCAGTCGGCTAGCACTTGAGAGAAAGCATCGCCTTTTAAGCTCACGCATCATCACTGAACTGCATCCAGCAGCATCCGTCTTATCCTTAAGGTATATGTAACTCTACGCCGAGGTGGACCCGTTTTTCCAGAAAGATATCGTTTCTGTAATCGTAGTAAGCTGCCAACATATCACGCACAGTTAAAAACAGATTGCCCGACAGCTCATCTGTCTTAAATGATCGACGTAAGGTGGCATCGGCCGTTGTATAGTGGATATTCTCACTACCCCCGCCCCACTCAAAATTGGTGACATGGTACAGGCCAAGACTGCCGCGCCACCTGGCTGATAAATCACTGGCCAGCAACACACTGAAGGTATGTCTGGGAGTCGTTTTGCTCATATCTTTATAACCAATAGGCGATTCCTTGGCCAAAACACTCCCTTTGACCTGTGCATAGGCATAGGCCAGACTGATCAAGCTGCTTGCAGTGGGCTGAGCACGAGCTTGAATCTCGATACCGGTAATGGTTGTGTTGCCGTTATTGGTGAACTTGTATGTGCCGTCCTGCGCAATGGAAGTTGAGTCTCTGGCGTAATCATAATAAGCCGCTATTACATCCGATATCTCCTCACGATAGAGCTTGATTTCATAGCTCAATCGGCTTCCAGTTGTACGGCGACCAAAACCAAGCTCATAGGAGCTAATATGTTCGGGCTTCAGATTGCCCGCGCTGTAATAAAGCTGGTCATAGATGGCATCAGACGAATACAAGCGCACTGCAGCATTGGCATACTCCTCGAACACGGCTGGCGTGCGATAGGCCTCGGAATAACTGCCGCGCAGATAATATTGATCATCAAGACGATAATTTAGCGCCAGGCGTGGTGAGAAATCTTCTTTGGCCAGCTCATTGTGTTCGAATAACAGGCCCATGTTAACTGTCCACTGCGCATGTGGCCGCCATTCACCATTGGCAAACAGGCGATACAAATGGTTTTTGTAAAAATCAGACGATTTGAAGTAGCCAGGCGCCTTGCTGTAATCGAGGCGTGCCTCGGCGCCCCAAGCCAGTCGCCAATCACTGGCAGGGGCATACAGGTGCTCAAGTTCAAGGTTGTAACGCTCGGTCTCGATGGACTGATCAAAAGCCAGCAGTGGCGGCAGGTTTATCTGTAAATCATCTCTATGCAGCTGATAATGCCGATAGAACTGCAGTTTGAATTCTTCGGTCGAGCTATGCAGGTGTTTCCACTGCAATTGCTGATAGTCACCATGTGACTGCTGCCAACGTTGGGGGCTATCCTTTGTTGGCCCAAAGCCGCGCTCACGCGGCCCCTGGCTTTTGCCCAACTGAAAAGTCAGCTGATCATTGATGGTAGCGAGATAATCGGCCCGCAGTGTCAGCGCGGTGGTACGTTGATCATCATGGGCGCTTTTGGGCGTACCACCATCCCAGTTGAGATCATTGACACCAGTATCCTCGCGGCGTTCCACCGTCAGCCGATAATCCAGATCACCTGTATTGCCCGCATAGCGTAACGTGCCCTTGCGATATTTGTCTTCACCGATCGCTGTCTTGAAAGTAAAGCCACGCACATCACCCGGATGAAAAGTGATGATATTAATCACACCCAAAAAGGCATTGGCGCCATAGGTCACGCCATTAGGTCCTCGTGTCACCTCGATGCGGGCGATATCTTCCAGTGATACCGGCAAATCCACCCAGTCAACACCACCAGTAGCTGGCGTATAGATTGAACGACCATCCACCAGCACCTGCATCCGGCGCGCAAACTGATCGCTGGCACCGTGATAAGTCACCGTGACCCGTTGATCCCGGTCATGTCCGACCTGAAA
Source organism: Thiohalomonadaceae bacterium (assembly GCA_041678005.1). Taxonomy (GTDB): domain Bacteria; phylum Pseudomonadota; class Gammaproteobacteria; order Thiohalomonadales; family Thiohalomonadaceae; genus Sulfurivermis. Next base: position 61,430 of record JBAYOW010000008.1, on the reverse strand, counting down.
ACCAGCCACCAGACGAAACAAGGACGGTATATCACTCACACCAGATGCATCTATCATGGCGCGATCGATTACCGTAATGGCAGCAGGTAAATCTGCCTGCTGTTGTGGCAGGCGACTTGCCGTCAAGACGACCGGCAGTTCAGTAAAAAAATCCTGTTCGCCAAGCGCCAAGACCAGCTCATCATCGGCATGTGCCTGCACAGCCCATCCACCAACCAGGCCCAGCAATAAACCACAAAATCCAATATTGCCCTTACCCACCAGCACCCCCCCAGACGTACCTGTCAACCCCCCAGACGTACCACTATTTGCTCACCGTGCTAACATATCGGTTGCCAATATCATCGGATCATAAGACTGCACTACACATGGAAAACAAATGCCGCCTTTGCCGCAACTCAAAATGCTGCACCTACATCACTCAACAGATCGATACACCACGCTCAATGCAAGATTTCGATCACATGCTCTGGCAAATCTCACACCAAAATATCAGTTTCTACCAGGATGAAGACGGCTGGTATCTGCTTGTCGACGCACCCTGCCACCATCTTCTGCCAGATGGTGGCTGCGGCATCTATGCCGAACGGCCAAATGTCTGTCGCCAACACAGCAACGATTACTGTGAATACGATGCCGCCGCAGAAGAAGGGTTCAAAAAATATTTCAACAGCTATGCAAGCCTGCAAGCCTATTGCCGTCAACGCTTCAAGAGCTGGGATCAACACTACAAGAAAACCTGATATCCACTCTTGATTCCATCGACATGGTATCTCACTGCCTTACAGATATTTTGACCAGTTAAAATTGATATCACCACAGGCGAAAAAATGTGGGTTGAGCAGGGATTCTTTGGTGTTGTAGCGTAATGGTTGCATTGCAGTATCGGTGATGCGGCCGCCTGCCTCCTCCACTATGCACTGGGCTGCCGCCGTATCCCATTCTGAAGTTGGCCCCAGGCGTGGGTAGATATCGGCCTTGCCCTCAGCCACCAGACAGGATTTCAACGCGCTGCCCATGGGGATGAGTTCATAGTCGCCAAGATTAGCGAGAAATTGCTCCAGCGAAGTGCCGCGATGGGAGCGGCTACCGGCAATGATGGCATGACCACCTTCCCAGGGGCGGCTGTAGAGTTGCTCTGGCAGATTGACGGTATCGCGCTTCCAGGCACCCTGGCCTCGACAGGCGTAGTAGTACACACCCAGAACCGGTGCATAGACTATACCCAGCACTGGCTCATGTTGATCGATGAGCGCAATATTGACGGTGAATTCATCATTACGCTTGACGAATTCACGAGTACCATCCAGCGGGTCAACCAACCAATAACGTTGCCAGGATGAGCGTTCCTCGAAGGATATATCATCACACTCTTCCGAAAGAATGGGCAGATCCGGTGTCAGTTCTGCAAGCTGGCTGGCAATGATGCGGTGGGCGGCGGTATCTGCCGCAGTCAGCGGAGTATCATCGTCCTTGTGCTCAACGGCAAAGTCGCTTTCATATATTTCCATGATGCTGCGACCTGCCTCGATGGCAATTTCAATTGCCGGTGTCAGCAGAATACATGGGTCGCTATTGGCTGGGTGCATGTTGCAAATACTCCTTGGCGAGAAACAACGCAGCCACACTGCGTGCCTCGGTAAAATCATCCTGTTGCAATAGTTCGTCCAGACGCTGTAGTGACCAGGGTACGACCTCAATCGGCTCTGGCTCATCGCCTGGCATGCGTTGAGGATAAAGCTGACGGGCCAGCACGATATGTGTGATATGGCCAATATAGCCAGGGGCAAGAGTCAAAGAGCTCAAGTGATGCAGCTGATGCGATCCATAGCCAATTTCTTCCATAATCTCGCGATTGGCCGCAGCAAGCATGTCTTCCCCTTCTTCGATACGCCCCTTGGGCAGAGCCAACTCATAGCGCTCCACACCAACCGAATATTCACGAATCAACAGTACATTGTCGTCATCGAGCATAGGCACAATGAGTACTGCGCCGCGCGCGCCGCCTATCAGGCGCTCATAACTGGTTTCTACGCCGTTGGCAAAACGCAGATCCACCTGCTCGATAAGAAACAGACGTGTCTGGGACAATGTGTGAGTTTGTAGAATTGTTGGTTTTTTACGCATGCGTTGTTCTTTATCAAAATATGGGACAATGATACCTGAGGCCAAACCAGGGGGAAACATAGGTATTATTAGCTCTGCTTGATTCAGCCTCAGAGTGATTTACAAAGCTTGTAAAAACACATATCTAGCACAACTATTCCACTTAAAGTTTATCTTTACTTCACCAAGCACAGGCCTTTAACAACTTCACCATGAATACCGCACACATACACTGGGAAGAGATCGACAGCGTCCTGCTGGACATGGACGGCACCCTGCTTGATCTCAATTACGACACTTATTTCTGGTCGGAGCATGTGCCGCAGCGCTTTGCTGAAAAAAACAGCCTGACATTGGCAGCAGCCAAAGAACAGCTTTACCCACGCTTTCATGCCATGGTCGGCACGATGGATTGGCATTGCCTGGATTATTGGTCACGCGAGCTGGATTTGGAGATCGCGCAGCTCAAGGAAGAGGTGGAACATTTAATTGCCATCCACCCGCGTGCGCAGGAATTCCTCGGCTGTCTGCAGGTGCTGGGCAAGCGGGTGGTACTGGTGACCAACGCCCACATGAAAAGTCTGCAACTAAAAATGGCCCGCACCAATCTGGCAGGATATTTCGATGCAATTGTGTGCTCACATGAATACCGCCTGCCCAAAGAAGATGTGAGCTTTTGGACACAAATGCAGCAACAACAATCCTTTGCCCCAAACCGCACGCTACTGGTCGATGACAGCCTGGCAGTATTGCGCTCGGCACAGCGACATGGCATCGCCCATCTATGCGCCGTTGCCAAACCAGATAGTCGCCAGCCATTGCAAGAAGTAACAGAGTTCCAGGCAATCACTAATTTTGGCGACATCATGCCGGTCTGGTCAGGAGAGGCAGTTTAACCGCTATTTCCAGCACGCATTGCCCGTCGATCGACCTTGCCATTGGCAAGCAGTGGCAGCTCAGGTAAACGCCGTAGCACACGCGGCCGCAGCGCACCTGGTATATGGTCACGACACCAGGCCATCAGCTCATCTTCTGCCCAAGTGCCACAATAGGCCGCCACCACCAACTCGCCCCAGACAGCATCTGGACGACCGTATACCACAACATCACTCACACCTGGGCAATACAATAATTGCTCTTCCACCTTCGCTGGCTGAACCTTTTTGCCACCACTGATGATCACCGCATCGGCACGGCCAATGATCCGCACACTGCCGTCACTGGCGAGCGTGGCCAAATCCTGCGTGACAAACCAACCATCTTTCAAACCATCACCAGGCCGACGCGCTTGATTGGCATAGCCAAGCATCACCATTGGCCCGCGTATCTGCAAACGCCCATCCTCGTTCAGTGCCACCTCCATCCCGGGCAAAGGCGGTCCAACCTGGCCAGGTAACCAGTTGGCAGGGAAAAACGGCAAAGTCGCCGCCTGTGAGGCCGCCTCGGTCAAACCATAGCTGGGCTGCAAGGGCCAACCACTGGCGATCGCACGAGCTGCCAAATCAGCCGACAATGCAGCACCGCTGACCAGCACGTGCCGCAAGCTGCGCGGCGGTGAGGCTGTGCTGTGTTCCAGCAGTTTTGCCAACATCGTTGGTACCAGGGAAAGATGCGTCACCTGCTCATCATGCAAGGCTTGCCAAACCGACTCGACATCAAACCCTGGCAATAGCAACGCCTCGGCCCCAGCCAAATCGCAACGAACAGGAATGGAAAAACCACCAATATGAAATAGCGGCAGACAGGCCAGCCAGCAATCCGCTGTGCGCAAGGGCACGCAATGCATAGATGCCTCTGCCGCCGCCTGTAAATTGGCGGCAGTGAGCATGATGAGCCTGGGCTCACCGCTACTGCCGCTGCTGGCCATGAGCAAGGCAAGGTCATCTGCTACAAGACGAGCAGGTGGAATTTCATCGGCTACGGGGCAAGCAAGCACATCCGTCGTCAGAGTTGTCGGTACATCGCCAAATGGCTCATCGGCAACCAGCAGGAAAGAACCTGCCTGCTGCAACAGACGCTTGCTCGGCTCAACTGGCAAGGCAGGATCCAATGGTAACAAAGGCAGGCCAAGCGCTGCTGCAGCCCTGGCGAGGATATACACCACAGCAGGTGAGGAAGAACGCACGGCGATGACCGTAGTGTGAGAACAGCCCATCTGCTGCAACAAATTCACTGCGGCTTGTGTTTTCTTTGCTAAATCCCGGGTTTTAGTCAGTGACATGAGGCGCTGTCCTGAAAATTATCAATGCGTTTACTGCTTTGATATAGCATACTGAAACGAGATAATGGCACTGTGATCCTCAACTCATATGTTTCACCAAGGCATGAATACCTGAATGGTTGCTTACTTTATCTCACTAGCGCTGGCCTGGCCTGTCGCCCGAGTACTGTGTTGCTAGATGAGGCAAATAAATAATCATTTCGCCAGCATCCGCGTTCCCTGATGAAATATGCAGGTTAATAAAATGTTAAAAACATTCATATTGCTGAGCTCACTCCTTGTCATGAGCTTCACAGCCCAAGCACAATCCATACCCGCAAGTGGCGCCGACATGCGCTTCCGCCCCCTGCAAGACATCACACCCAGCCAGCGCGAATCCAGTTCAACCGCCGACCACAGCAAATTCAAGGAATTACAAGAGCCGTTTGCCGATGGCCCGGAAGTCACCCGCGCCTGCCTTAGCTGCCACACCGAGGCTAGCAAACACGTCATGGAGTCCATTCACTGGACCTGGGAATACAAGGATGCCCACAGTAACGCCATGCTCGGCAAGCGCCATCTGGTCAATACCTTTTGCACCAACGCGCGTGGCAACGAAGGTATGTGCGCGCAGTGTCACATCAGCTATGGTTGGGATGAACAGGAAGACTTCGGCCCGGCGGGACTTAAATGGCGCGAGAAGGTCGATGCCGGTTCTGAGGATCATGTCGACTGCCTGGTCTGTCATGACCGCACCGGCAGTTATTACAAAACCGCGCCCACCGAGGGCAACGAAGCCTGCAGCGTTATGTTTGGCGACAAGGGCGATATCGATCTGGCCAAGGTTGCCCAACAGATCGGCAAACCAGGCCGTGAGAACTGCGGCGCCTGCCACTTCTATGGTGGTGGCGGCGATGGCGTGAAACATGGCGATCTCGATTCCTCGCTAAAAAATCCTGCACACAAACTGGATGTACACATGGATGCCCAGGGGCTGAATTTTGCCTGTTCTGATTGCCATCTCTCCGAGCGCCACCAATGGCCCGGCAGTCGTTACCAGGTCACTGCCAAAGACAGCGAGGGTACCGGGCTGCCCGGCCTGCGCCGTGATGTGGCCACCTGCGAATCCTGTCATGGCCTCAAGCCGCACGGCTATGATTCCGTCACCCACATCAAGCTCAACGACCACGTCGAGCGTATTGCCTGCCAGACTTGCCACATTCCCCACATTGCCCGTGGCGGCGTGGCCACCATCACCCACTGGGACTGGCGCACAGCCGGTAAGACCAAAGACGGCGAAGGCTATAAGGAATACAACTATATACAAGGTAACGGTGCCGCCCGTGATACCTACAAATCTATTAAGGGTGATTTTACTTATGGCGAAAACCTCGTGCCGCACTACGCTTGGTTTGACGGCCAAATGAATTACATCACTATCGAGCAAAAATTCGATCCCAATCAGGAACACGTAGCCGTCAATAGCTTTACCGGCAGCGCCAACAATCCAGATGCACGCATCTGGCCATTCAAGCGCATGGAAACTGTGCAGCCCTACGACAAGGGCAATAACACCTTTGTCTATATGCATCTCTGGGGCAACGATGAAGATGCCTACTGGGGCAACTATGATTTTGCCCGCGCCATCAAGGCCGGTATGGAGCGTGCCGAGCTGCCCTACAGCGGTGAATACGGTTTTGTGCCCACCTATTCATTCTGGCCGATCACCCACATGGTCGCCCCCAAAGAGGACGCCCTCGCCTGTCAGGAATGCCACAGCAAGACCAGTCGGCTGGCCGAGCTGAAAGACTTTTACCTACCAGGCCGGGATGGCCGCTGGCTGGATCGACTGGGGCTCTTGCTGGTGGGCGGCACCTTGCTTGGTGTCAGCGGCCACGCACTGTTGCGCATTCTTCTCAAATCCAGGAGGACAGCCACATGAGTACGCGCCTCATCATGGTCTATAGCCGCTTCGAGCGCTTCTGGCACTGGACGCAAATGGCGCTGATTTTTGCCCTGCTGTTTACTGGATTTGCCGTGCGCGGCATCCATGGTTTGATCGGCTTTGACACTGCCGTGACGATCCATACCTGGTGCGCCATTGCCCTGATCGAACTGTGGCTGCTGGCCATTTTCTGGCACATAACCACTGGCGCCTGGCGGCACTATCTACCCACCAGCAAGGGACTTTTAGCGGCCGCACGCTTCTACCCCTGGGGCATCTTCAAGGGCGAACGCCATCCCTACCGCAAGGCCTTTTGGCGCAAACACAACCCACTGCAGGCGCTGACCTACCTAAGCCTTAAACTGTTTCTCTTTCCTGCTGTCTGGCTGTCTGGCCTGCTCTATCTGAGCTACAGCTACTGGGGCACGGCAGGCGGCGCCATTGGCTGGGTCGCCACCATCCACGTTATCAGTGCCTACGCGATTCTTGCCTTCGTTATCGCCCACGTCTACATGCTGACCACAGGACATTCCTTCATCGCCCACGTCAAACCCATGATAGATGGCTACGATGAAGTTGAACTCAGTGCAATTGAAGAAGCCTACCTGCGCGAGAGCAACACAGTGCCAATGAAAAAATAACCGGCTGTTACGGAATGAAAAAATCCACATCCTCATAGATATCATCCAATGTGAGAGCTACATTGATTGGGTCGCGATCAATAGCCAGGATATCTATTTCGCCGAGCGCAGCTTCTCCCCTCTCCCGCTCGCGAGAGAGGGGCTGGGGGAGAGGGACTTTTTATCTTCGTTCATGCTTGAACCCGGCCTCGATCTCAACAAACAGATAATCTTGCGGGCTGAAAATGGAATTTTTAGCGGCAAGCAAGTCAGGTTCTGTCCACACCATGATGCGATGTATTTGATATAATCTGCTTGCAAAGCATGTATGACTAACAAAACACATAGCCCTGCGCTGTTGTCTTGCCGTCTTTGATATACCAACGACAGCGTACGTTACAGCAAAAAGCATTCTCACTCTCCCTGGCGAAACAACCCTGCATGTCAATCCTTGAATTACGAGATATAACCCTGAGTTTTGGTGGGCCGGCGATCCTCGATGGCATAAACCTCACCATAGAACGTGGCGAGCGGCTGTGTCTGGTTGGGCGCAATGGCAGCGGCAAATCCACCTTAATGAAACTGATCGCAGGCGAGATCGAAGCTGAAGGCGGTGAAGTCATCCGCCAGCAGGGCTTGCGGGTGGCGCGTTTGGCACAAGAAGTGCCGCACGACCTCAAGTCCTCGGTCTTTGATGTAATCGCCGCAGGTCTAGGCACAGCAGGCATCAAGTTAGCCGAATATCACCAACTCAGTCAGCAAACGACGCAACACGACACCGATACCTGGCTGCGCCGTCTGGAACAGGCGCAACATGCACTGGAGGCGGTCGGTGGTTGGGAATTGAATCGAGAGGTGGAAACCATTATCTCCCGCTTGGACCTGCCTGCCGAGGCAGAATTCTCCTCGCTTTCCGGTGGACTAAAACGCCGCGTCCTGCTGGCACGCACATTGATCACCCAGCCAGATCTGTTGCTGCTGGACGAGCCGACCAACCACCTTGACATCGACGCCATCACCTGGCTGGAAGACTTCCTGCTGGCGTACAAATCCAGCCTGTTATTTGTCACCCATGACCGCAGTTTTCTCCAACGCCTTGCCACCCGTATCATCGAACTGGATCGTGGTCGTCTTAGTTCCTGGCCAGGCGATTTTGCCAGCTACCTGAGCCGCAAGGCGGAAGCCCTGGAAACCGAGGCCAGAGCTGACGCCCTCTTTGATAAAAGGCTGGCGAATGAAGAGGTCTGGATACGCCAGGGCATCGAGGCACGTCGCACACGCAACGAAGGCCGTGTACGGGCACTGGAAAAAATGCGTAATGAACGACAGACACGGCGCGAACGCCAAGGCACGGCACAATTACAACTAAATACCGTTGAACGTTCCGGCAAGCTGGTAGCGGAGGCAGAAAACCTCAGCTTCAGTTATGCCGATCAGCCCATCATCAAAGATTTTTCTACCACCATCCTGCGTGGCGACAAGATAGGCCTCATCGGCCCCAACGGTGCTGGTAAGACCACCCTGCTGCGACTATTACTCGGCCAACTACAGCCACAACACGGTTCAGTGCGCCTGGGGACCCAGCTACAAGTGGCCTACTTTGACCAACACCGTGCAAGCCTCGATGAAGAGTCCTCGGTAATGGACAATGTCGCCCAGGGCCGCGAGCAAATCACCATCAATGGCAAAAGCAAACACATCATCAGCTATCTACAGGATTTTCTCTTTTCACCCGAGCGGGCGCGCACGCCAGCCAAGGCTCTCTCCCGTGGTGAGCGCAACCGCCTGTTGCTGGCGAGGCTGTTCACCCAGCCAGCCAATGTGCTGGTGATGGATGAGCCCACCAATGACCTCGACATGGAAACCCTGGAACTGCTCGAAACACTGCTCATGGACTATAACGGCACCCTGCTGCTGGTCAGCCATGATCGTAGCTTCCTTGATAATGTCGTCACCTCCACCCTGGTCTTTGACGGCAAAGGCAATGTTCAAGAGTATGCCGGCGGCTATGAAGACTGGCTGCGCCAAAGGCCTAAACAACAGCAGGTAGCTACCAAACCTGCCACAACCAAGCAGGATAAAACCAAACAGGACAAGCCAGGGTCCAAGGCCAAGCCAAGCTATAAGGAACAGCGTGAACTAGAAAGCCTGCCACAGCAGATCGAAGCGCTGGAGAAAGAGCAGAAAACACTACACCAGGCGATGGCAGCCGCCGATTTTTACCAACAGGACAAAGCCACCATAGCCAGTGCACAGGAACGACTGGCCGTATTGGAGGCAGAGCTTGGGGCTACCTATGCGCGCTGGGAAAAGCTTGAGGCACAACTGGAAGCACAGTAGGCGTAGGGCAGCTGATGATCTATGATTGGCATATTCCGTCCTTTGGAAACTACCCTCATGAATGACCATGACCGTATCAACCACTGTATCGAAAGCCTTTGCGAACTCGGATGTGAGCAGGCACGTAAAACAATCAACACGCTGGAGGCAGGCAATACTGTCGCCCAAACAGCCAACCTCAATAGCCACCAACGCCAGCTGGTCTTGCACGAGCTTAAGGCCATCATGGCCGTATACGATGAAAGATAAAGAAGGCCTAAGGAAGCGCTGAACAATGTTGGTGAGGCAGTCAGGGCTAGGCAAAAAACAACGAAAAAGCGCAGTTTACACATAGTAAATGAGCATTTTGAGACGTTTTTTAACACCGCCCTGACAACGTAGGTGATTATTCAGCGCTTCCCTAAGTGACTCTCAACTTCCAACGTCATTGCCCTGAGAATTAAAAAACCGAGCAGAGCAAGCCAATCGCGGCAGAAGCCGCTCCCACGGGGATATGTTTCACTTGTTCCGTCATTCCCGCGCAGACGGTTATTACCCTCTCCCCCAGCCCCTCTCCCGCAAGCGGGAGAGGGAGAGCTTGCGCTTGGCTCTGTTACGTCATTCCCGCGCAAGCGGGAACCCAGAAATTCAAAAGAAAAAGACGGGAGGGTGGAGTTGTTTATTAAAGAAGTGGCGGCAGAGTAAAGACTACCCGTAGCACTAGCTGCTGGAGTGTAGGGCCTGACAGCCACAACAGTCTTAATATAATTGCTGCAGTCGCGCTGTAAGCAGCGCAGGAAAGTGTTTATACCAGGCGGCATTTAGAGGTGATGGATGTGGTAGAGGATGCAGCCGCAAAAGGCGCTGCGTACCATCACGGGCAGCTAGTGTGACTTCAATATGCTGGTTGAAGCGATCATCACGCGCCCAAAAATCCTCCAGATGGTGTTTCACCGATCTGTCCTGCAGGATAGCAAACCAGAAAAAGGCCTCACGACCTAAGGTGATGATGTTCTGTCCTTGCCACTCATGTATCAACAGATCGGCAACCAATGGCTGAAACTGTTTTTTCACCTTGACTGACCAGGCCTTGTTGCCGAGCGGCTTATAGGGCACGGTGTTGGCCCAGTAAAATGGCTTGCCTACATCTATTGAAGCAGCAAAATCCGGCAAGGGTTTGCCGTGCAGATGCTGATACAAGGCGGTGCGCACTTTTTGTCCGCCTGCGCCAATAAATGGCAACCCATGACGCACTTCATCATGACCAGGATCACGACCAAAAAAGGCCAGTCGCGCATCCTTGGCACCCTGGCCTATGATGGGTAACAGTGGGTTCTTGCCATATTCTTCGTACACTGCCCGATCGATACCGGGCAGTGTTTGCGCCAGCGAGATGAAGTCCTGAAGTATCAAGCTAATCCGCTAGACTGCGCCCTGCTCGATCATCGCGTTGGCCACCTTACGAAAACCGGCGATATTCCCACCAAGCACGTAATTACCAGGCTCACCAAACTCTATGGCCGTCTCACTCATGGCAGTATAAATATTGGCCATGATATTTCTGAGCTTGCCATCCACCTCATCGAAACTCCATTTTTGCATGCTGGCATTTTGGCTCATTTCCAGTTGCGAGGTAGCCACGCCACCGGCGTTAGCCGCCTTGCTTGGGCCATAGGCGATCTTCGCGGCCAGGAACACCTCGGCAGCACCTGGCGTGCTGGGCATGTTGGCGCCTTCGGCAACCAGTTTGCAGCCATTTTTTACCAGCACCAGAGCATCATCTTTATTGACCTCATTTTGTGTTGCGCTTGGAAAGGCTGCATCACAAGGCACTGACCACACGGCATTGCGGCCTGCAGGATATTTTTCAATTGGTGTATAGACAGCATCAGAATGCAGTTTAGCGTAGGCCTCCAGCGAGGCACGTTCTACTTCCTTGACTTGTCTGAGCGATGCCAAATCGATACCGCTCTTGTGGTAGATCATGCCACGTGAATCACTGACGGTGACTGGGCGCGCACCCAATTGATAAAGCTTGTCTATGGTGTAAGTGGCGACGTTGCCAGCACCAGACACTGCACAGATCTTGCCCTCCAGAGATTCACCACGTGACTTGAGCATGCTCTCAGCCAGGTAGACTGCGCCATAACCTGTGGCCTCCTTGCGTGCCAAGGAGCCGCCCCAGAGCAAGCCCTTGCCGGTCAGTACACCATCGTAGTGTCCTGTCAGCCGCTTGTATTGGCCATACATAAAGCCTATCTCGCGGGCACCTACACCGATATCACCTGCGGGGACATCGATGATCGGGCCAATATGCCGATACAGCTCGTTCATGAAAGACTGGCAAAAGCGCATTACCTCGTTTTCTGACTTGCCCTTGGGGTCAAAGTCAGAGCCGCCCTTGCCGCCACCCAGAGCCAGGCCAGTGAGAGAGTTTTTAAAGATCTGCTCGAAGCCAAGAAACTTGATGATGCTGGAGTTGACGCTGGGATGAAAACGAATACCGCCTTTATATGGACCAAGGGCCGAGTTGTACTGTACGCGATAGGCCTTGTTGACCTGTATATTGCCGGCATCATCTACCCAGGTAACACGAAATATAATCTGCCGCTCCGGTTCTACGATGCGGTTGATGATGTTGTACTTTCGATAACATGGATCGCGATCGAGCAAAGGTCGTAATGAGTTCAACACTTCCTCAACAGCCTGGTAGAACTCGGTCTGGGCGGGGCTACTCTTCTTCAGGGCAGCAATCGTTTCCTGAACATAAGACATAAACGCGTGGTTACCTCTAAGTGACGAACCCAAATTGAAGATGGTTTCATGCGCCTAATACGGCATCGGCGCAATCGGCCGACAAGCGTTACCTATTTATCTATATCAGGTCAAGAGGCAAGACATAATTTATCTGCCAGATCGTTTGCAATAGACACTGATCTTCCTTTTCAGTGACGCCTCACGTTCCATCAGGCTGTTGTACTGACTTGCCCTGTAACCGGCCCGCATGCGTGAACGCAGATGCTCCAGTTTCTCCTGATAATCGGCGCATTTCTCCTGCCTCACACGGCGATCAACATCTTGCCGCCAGCGGAGCAAATCCTGATTGGTCGAACGTGGTTTTTTCGGTGTAGTCGGTGTAGTCGGTGCAGCGGCAGGCGCTGGCACAGGCGGCAGTGTATTTACACCGACTTCAATCTCCACCTCCTCGACCAGTGCCCCATCAGGCGGCTCATCGGTAAAATGGACATTACCCGCAGCATCAACCCAGCGATACACGCTGGCCGCCTGGCTTTGGCATACAACAGACAAGAACAACACAATCAGCAAAATACTGGTGCGCATAGACCCTCCCTGGTCTTGTTAGTCTCAATCTGAGTCTCAATCTGTTCGTTGAAAGATCATATCCCATACGCCATGCCCAAGACGTTTGCCACGCTGCTCAAAACGAGTAAGCGGTCGATAGTCTGGCCGTGGCACAAAATCACCCGTGGGAGAAATATTACGAAACCCCTCCGCCTCTGCCATCACCTCCAGCATATGACGGGCATAGTCCTGCCAATCAGTGGCCATGTGAAAATACCCGCCTGGCACTATCCGGCTATGTAATAACTGGACAAATTCAGTCTGCACAATGCGCCGCTTATGATGTTTCTTCTTCGGCCATAGGTCGGCAAAAAACAGATACACAGCAGCCAGTGAATCAGTGGAAATACAATCACGCAACACCTGCACCGCATCCTCACGCATCACCCTGACATTTGGCAAGCCCAGCTCTTCAATGCGCAGCAATAAATGCCCCACACCCGGCGTATGCACCTCGATGCCGAGGTAATCATTTTCTGGATGAGCCTGAGCCATCTGCGCCAAGGAGTCGCCACTACCAAAACCTATCTCCAGAATCAGCGGTGTCTTGCGGCCAAAAGAAGCTGCAAAATCAAGTGGTTCGCCGGAGCAAACAAGGCCAAAGCGAGGCAATAATTTATCCATCGCCCGCTGCTGAGCTGGCGTGAGCCGTCCCTGGCGCAAGGTGTAAGAACGAATTCCGCGTTGTGGTTGAGAAGCAGCAGACACGTTCACTTTCAGAAAAAAGTACCGTCGACAGGTGAAGATGCACTGGCATAACGCTTGCGTGGGATACGGCCAGCACGAAATGCCGCCCGCCCAGCCTCAACCGCAAGTTTCATCGCCTGCGCCATCAGGATCGGATTTTTGGCCTCGGCTATTGCAGTATTCATCAACACGCCATCGCAACCGAGCTCCATAGCAATCGCCGCATCCGAGGCCGTGCCCACTCCAGCATCAACAAGGATCGGCACCTTTGCCTGCTGTACAATCTCGACCAGGTTGTAACGATTCTGGATACCCAGACCAGAGCCTATCGGCCCAGCCAACGGCATCACCGCCACACAACCCATCTCCTCCAGCCGCCTGGCAATGATCGGATCATCCGAGGTATAGACCATGACCTTAAAACCATCATTAATGAGTATCTCGGCGGCCTGCAAGGTAGCGACAACATCTGGATAAAGAGTTTTCTCATCACCCAGTACTTCCAGCTTCACCAAATCATGTCCATCAAGCAACTCACGCGCCAGGCGGCAGGTGCGCACCGCATCATTGACATTGTAACAACCGGCTGTGTTGGGAAGATAGGTATAACGATCAGGCGGCAAGGCATCGAGCAGGTTTGGTTCATTAGGGTTTTGACCAATATTTGTACGGCGGATAGCCACCGTAATGATCTCGGCACCGGCCGCCTCGGCGGCGAGCCTGGTTTCTTCCAGATCCTTGTACTTGCCTGTACCGATCAACAAACGGGAACGAAAAGTCTTGCCAGCAATCACCAGCGGATCAGCATTATTAGACATGGAAATTCCTGATTTTGATTATGTTGTATGTGGACAAAATTAACTGCTCAGGCGGGCTTCAACCACCACCGATTGCCTGCACGATCTCCACCTTGTCATCGTTCTGAAAGTGATGAGAGTCATACTGACTACGCGGCACAATCTCCATATTGATTTCCATGGCAATACGTTTGCCAGCAAGCCCCATTGCCTTGACCAACTCTGCGGCTGTATGGTTTTCAGGCACCTCACGCGCCTCTCCATTAACATATATCTTCATGCAGCAAAGACTAGCGGCAATAGGCCAGATTCGTCAAATCCCAGTCTCCAACCCCAGTCTCCATTGGGGCCACTCGCTTATTTCATGCCAGCCGCACATGTGCTAAATTCACCAGTTCTAAATAAATATAAATATTGCAGGTAATTAAAAAGCGGACAGGATGCCGGCATACCACCATGCAGCCAATCAATCTCAGCATCCCTATACGCAACAAGCCCGGCACGGACTCCTTTGCCACAAGTCCCGAAGCTGTGCGTATCTGGCTGGATAAACTACCTCTTGGCCATACTGGCCAAACAGCTCGGCAGATGTATCTTGCCCTACATGAGGTCAACCGGCTGGAGACCAGTTTCCAGCACAGGCTGAATTTTCTTGGGCAACTGAGCGAACCGATGCAAGGTGTACTCAATGCGCTCAAACCACACTACCACGGCAAACCATTTCCCCTGACCCCCAAGGTGGCGCAGGTTGTTCAGCTGGCGCTGGAACTACGCGCGGCGATGGTTATCGGTTACCAAATCGTCATGCAACAAAGCGACGGTAAATTTTGGCTCAGCCAGCGCAAGTGGGAGCAGGTGTGGACGAAAGCACTGCATCGAATGCTGCATTACCTGAACGGCATCGCCAATCTGCACAACCAAATCCACCGACCCTTACCCGCTGGCTTTTGGCTGACGATTCATAACGCCTATCGCCTGCTGGAAGATAATGATCTGCTGGATGCTGAAATCCCATCTTTAAGCGATGCAAAGCCAATCACGCTGGGTTACGCCTACAAACAACTGTTGCTGCTCAGCCTGTTGCCGCAGCAGCGTATGCAGGCAGCTCAACTGGATGAAGTTCGTCGCCACATGCAGCAATGGACAGATGCCCTGCAACTGATAAAGCCCGCCAATGTAACGGCATGCAGTGAGGCCTGGTGTATCGATCTCGATGAAGACCAGGCCCCGGGGCCGTTATGGAAACTACTGAATGGGCGTAGTCCGAATATTCATAGCCTGCGTTTGCTGCAGATGACAACATTACTGGATCAAATCAACAAGCAACTGAGCAAACAACATATCTCCAGCAACAGCATCACTCTGCCTGATGGCGCCAGCTTGTCGCGCCCCCTGGCAACCATGTTGATGACGGCCTGGCAAGGCCCACCGCATCGTAATGATGAGCGCAAATCTGCTCGCGGTGTTGCACATATTGTCCTGGGGCTAAACGAGATCCATGCGCTGCTTGCCGGTGTCACCACTGAAGCAGAAGATAAAACAGAAGATAAAACAGAGATTACAGCAACAGCCGAGTCCACAGACACAGCACAGCAAAAAGAATCTGATCTGGAAATCATAGGTCTACAGGACAAGAAACAGTCATTTGCCCACAGCATTGGATTTGCCGGCGATCGTGATGAGGACGCCGATGTCTGGGATATGGTGTATACCGCAAAGACATCTACGCAAACCAAATCCTGGGCCGATATCAAGGTCAGCAAGACCTATACCCTGCTGCAAAGCGAACTCATCGATCACAGTCGAGGCGGCTTGGGCCTGCAACTGCCCGCCGGTCACCAAGGCTCGGTGCGGGCGGGAGAGCTGATTGCCTTCAGCACCGCCGAAACTGCCAGCGAATGGAATCTGGGTATGGTGCGCTGGCTACAAACAACAGCCAAAAATGAAATAAAACTTGGCATCAAGCGCCTGCAGGAACACGTCATCCCTGCCAGCATCCGCATCGAACATAAAGGCCAGCACAGCGCCCCCATTGACTGCCTGCTCGGTCATGAACAAGATCAGTTGCGCATCGTGCTGCCGCACATGATCTCACTGCGCAACAAACACCTGCTGCTGACTCTTGCTGCACGGGAAGTCGCTATCTCGCTGTTTGAATTGCTGGAATCATCACCAGTCTTTCAAATGTACCGCTGCACAGAAAATCAGGCCCGCAAAGAAGAAGAGGAAAAGCCAACCACCAACCCTGACGACCCCTACGACAAATTCAAAAACATGTGGGAAATTCTTTGAGCAACTGACTGGCCAGTAGTATGATCAAGATCACTCCTGCGGGTGTAGCTCAATGGTAGAGCCCCTGGTTCCCAACCAGATGACGAGGGTTCGATTCCCTTCACCCGCTCCAACTCCCGGCGCAACATTTCTTGCACCATGCAGGTTCATTACTCCCTGTGCAGGATGAGCAAATCGCACAAGAAAACAGCGAGGGCTTCCCCATGAAAAAAGCCATTAAAATCATTAGCTGGCTACTGGCTGGCATGGTAACGCTCCTCGTTGCAGCGGTCATCATTGTGCCGCTGGTCTTTGACCCTAATAATTATCGTGACGAAATCAGCGCTCTGGTCAAAAAGCATACCGGCCGCGAGCTTGTCATCGAAGGCAAAATTGAACTGTCCTTGTTCCCCTGGCTGGGTATGCGCCTCGGCGCAATGCAGTTGAGTAACGCCGAAGGTTTTGGACCAGAACCTTTTGCCCGTATCGAGACGGCCGATGTACGCATCAAATTACTGCCCTTGCTACACAAGGAAGTTGAGATGGAAAAAATTGTCCTGCATGGTCTTGAAGCTTATCTGGGTATACATGCCGATGGCCGCAGCAACTGGGATGATTTAGTAGCCAAAGCCACAACAGACGATGCGCCAACAGAGAAAACAAAAAAACCAGACACCGATAAGCAAAAGTTCAGCAATCCTGCACTGGCACTTGCTGCCCTTAGCTTTGGCGGCCTGGAGCTGCGTGAATCCAAGTTGATCTGGGATGATCAGCAAGCCAGGACACGCTATACCGTCGAGCAACTGAATCTTGCCATAGGTGCCGTACAGTTCAATGAGCCATTTGCTATCAAACTGGACTTTAATGTCGATAGCAGCGAACAACAGGCGCGTGGACATATCCAGTTAAACAGCCATATAACGCTTAATCTACGCGAGCAAAAATACCACCTGGATACCACTGTACTCGCCATTGACCTGCAAAGCGCACTTATCCCTGGTGGCCAGGCCAAGGCTCGTCTCGCTGCCGATATCCAGGCTGATCTGCAGGCACAAACTGCGCAACTTGCCAATCTGCAACTGGATGCACAAGGTCTCAGCCTGCAAGGCCAGATTAATGCCCATAAAATTCTCGCAAGTCCTGATGCCAGTGGCCACCTGCAATTGAGTATCACCGATGCCAATAAGCTGCTGGCACCATTCCAACAAGACCTGCCAACAGGATTAAAACCTGCCAGCCTGCAAGATGCTTCACTCAAAACAGACTTTGCACTATCGCTGGGCCAACAGACAATTAAACTCGACAAACTGGAGCTCAAAGCACTGGGACTGGCCCTCAGTGCATACGTACAGGGACAAAAAATCATCGATGCACCACAACTTAGCGGCCAATTTAAGATTGCTGATTTTGTCCCACGCGACCTGCTGCACACCCTCGCCATTGAGCTGCCAGAAATGGCCGATCCTTCCACCTTGACCAAGGCCTCCGGCCAGTTTGATTTCACCGTCAACCAGCAACAGGCAGCTATAAGTAATCTGCAACTTCAGTTCGATGATTCAAGCCTGAACGGTTCAGCCTCGGTAAAAAATTACCAGCAACCAGCACTGCGCTACGACATTACGCTCAATACCATAGATGCTGATCGATATCTGCCGCCGCCAGAGGAAAAACCTGATGCACCTGTACCACCTGTGACTGCCGCAGCTGCAGGTGCCACTCAGCTACCGCCAGATACCATCGCACAGTTGCGCCAACTTGATATAGATGGCACGGCACGCATCGGCAAGCTCAAGGCCATGAACCTGCGTGCCAGTGATGTACATGCAACCCTCAAGGCCAAGGACGGGCTGCTGCGCGTATACCCAGTAGAAGCCAAGCTCTATGATGGCTCCTATGACGGCAACTTGAGCCTGGACGTACGCGGCAAGGAGCCGCTGATTGGTATGCATGAAAAATTGACCGCCGTTCAGTCCGGCCCACTACTCAAGGACTTCATGGGTAAAGATTACGTTACCGGCACAGCCAACCTAAGCGCACAGCTGACGGCACAAGGCCTCCACCCAGAACAGGTACGCCGCACTCTCAATGGCCAGGCTGCCTTTAGTTTCACCGACGGCGCGGTAAACGGCATCAACGTCGCCCAGCTGATCCGCAATGCCTACGCCGCCTACCAAAAGCAGCCGCTCGTCAAGGATGAAGTCAAAAGTACCGACTTTGCCCTCATCAGTGGCTCTGCCACTATCAAGAACGGGCTGCTAAACAACCAGGATCTCAAAGCAGATTCACCCCTGTTACGCGTCGAAGGCCAGGGCACAGTCCATTTGGCTACGGAAGATATTAACTATCTGCTCAAGGCTGCCATCGTCGGCACACTGAAGGGCCAAGGCGGCAAGGAACTTGACGAACTCAAAGGGCTGACCGTCCCGTTGCGTATCACCGGCAGTTTCAGCGAACCAAAATTCAATATTGACCTGGCAAGCTTGCTCGATGACAAGGCGAAACAGAAGCTCGATGCTGAAAAACAAAAGGTACTGGAAAAACTGGATAGCAAAAGGTCCAGGCTGCTGGAAAAACTGGATGCTGAAAAACACAGGATGCAGAGAAAACTGGATGATGAAGAACAAAAACAACAACAAGATCCAAAAACAAATTAAGAAACAAGCTGAAATCAAAAAGAACTTTGCTGCCTGGCTTCCTGATCGCTACCACCTGCACCATCATCCGCGACCCTGGTGAAATATGCAGGCTAACTACCATGGAAGACAACGACGCAGTCTGATATATACTTGAGTCTTTCTATCAACTAGGTCTTTCCACACAGTTTGTACAGCTGTTAGCGATTGGCCGCAACAAAATAAACGAGGTACGAGCAATGAGTCGTATGGTGCAATGCGTCAAACTGGGTCGTGAAGCCGAAGGTCTGGAAAGACAACCCTACCCAGGCGATCTAGGTAAGCGTGTCTTTGAAAACGTCTCCAAAGAAGCCTGGCAGATGTGGCTGCGCCAGCAAACCATGTTGATCAATGAATACCGCCTCTCCCCCGTCAACCCTAAACATCGTGAAATGCTGGAACAGGAGATGGAAAAATTTTTCTTTGCTGGCGACTCCAGCCAACCTGCTGGCTATGTTCCTCCCGCCTGAGCCATGCTGAAATGTGTGGATCAGACACAAAATCAGGTTACTACCCGAGAAAGACATCATTTTTCCACACCATTTAGGCTTATTCCTTGACTTGCCGAAGTAGTACGGTTTTAATAACCCGCTTTCCGGCCAGGTAGCTCAGTCGGTAGAGCAGCAGACTGAAAATCCGCGTGTCGACGGTTCGATTCCGCCCCTGGCCACCAATATTCAACCCCCAACCACCCCCGGTTGGGGGTTTTTCTTGTATGCTCCCATCAAGTTGCGTGAGTTCGCATGGTACGTTGAGCAAATTTGCGGACTTCGACTATTAGGACTAATGCCCACCTCGAACCATATAGCGCTCTCTCCGGGCCATTTCCCTCCCTTTCTCTACGATGCAAAACTGCCCGCGCCTCGCCAAGCTAGCCAGCTCTCGCGACGCTTGTTTGCGATTGGCCATGTGCCGTAGATCGCCGGTAGACGTCACCCCGCGCGGGGGCCCAGATGTTTTGAATGTCTGGATTCCCGCCTGTACGAAAATGACGAAATAGATACACCAGAAATCCCTTTGAAGGTGAGTGATTAACTCATGCGGCGTTCTTGAAAAGCTCCCCTCTCCCGCTTGCGGGAGATGGGCTGGGGGAGAGGGGCTTTTGATCTTCGTTCATGCCGTCTCTTACATTCGGCGCAATGCCCGATGGTTATTGCGCCCTTGTACTAAACTACCCACTCGATTTGGGGAAGAACCGAATAAACATATGCACTAGTGTTGATGAAACTGCTCAGGCCAGCTCAGCCCATAGGGTCTGCAATCTTTTTACCGAAACCGGCTAGATTGTTTTCAACTCCTGCGCATACAAAGAAATACGCAATTCCTCCAGCAACCAGCGAAATTCTTGCTGCCTGGCGTTAAGAGATGAGCTTGCCTGAAGTTCTGCCAAGGGTCGCTGCAACTTCTCCAGCTCGATGCGCTGTTCTTTTCCGCGCGTAGGATTACGACCACACTTATCGATGCGTGCCTGAATTGCCTTGAGATAATACGGATAACGCAATAACCAGCGATACGGCGTGTCACGAATAAAATGTCTGCTCAGCAAGCCAGTCAAATGCACCTGGATAGCCTGCATTTCTTCCAACAACAAAGGAGGTATATTGCCCGTCAATTTTTTTCTTGCTGCATGGGCCAGTGCCAGAGTTTCACTCAGCGCAGTACATAATACTTGCGCCAACTCCATCAGACACGCGGAACCTTGCTGCAAACGCTGCTCAAAGTCTTCCCGTTTGCGCGGCCATGGTTGCACAGCAAGAAAGGCCTCGCGGCAAATTGCCAGCAACAGATCATCCTTGAGCTCCTCGCAGCCTGCGATATGCGCATAACGCAAACACATGGACTGGATAGCAGGCAGATTTTTGCGTAAATATTTTAATTGCTCTCGGCTACGCAACATAAACAAACGCAACAAACCATCACGGTGTATCTCATCTGCGGCCTCGGCCGACTCATATAATCTAAGCGCGACATGCTCACCCTGATCGAGCAAGGCCGGCCAGGCGCGCAAGGCAAGACCGTGGCGCTGCACCTCGACATACTCAGCCAAGTCACCAAAATCCCAATCTTGCAGGCCGTCACGCTCAAAGCTTGGCGTTTCCTGTTTTTCTACTGTTTTGATCAGTACTTGTCGTACTTGCGCGGACAGTTTATTTTGCAGGCTGTCAAGTTCCCTACCCTCGCCGAGGGTTTTACCGCGCTCATCAACAATACGAAAGTTCATCTGTAAATGGGCCGGCAATTCATCTAGCCGCCAAGCATCGGCTGGTATTTCTATTCCAGTCATACGCTTGAGTTGATGGCTGATAGCATCGATCATTTCACCTGTTGGTGACAGGGATTCCAGCAGTGCCTCGGTAAAATTCACCGCCGGGACAAAATTGCGCCGCAATGACTTTGGCAAAGTTTTTATTAAGGCGATCAGCTTGTCTTGTAATAAACCAGGCACCAGCCAAGCAAAACAGCTGTGTTCAAGCTGCGAGAGTGCGGCCAAAGGGATGATTGCCGTCACGCCATCGGCGGGATGATTTGGCTCGAAGTGATAGACCAGCTTAAGCACCAAATCACCACAGTGCAGCACATCAGGAAACTGATCGGCAGTCTGTTTACATGGCCCCTGCAGCAGCATCTCTCGCGTTAAAAATAACAACTTGGGTGTCTGCGCTGTAGTCTGCTTGAGCCACTTAGTAAAAAGCACAACACTGTAAATACCTTCTGGCACTCTGGCAGCATAAAAATCAAACAGTACATGCTCATCAAACAAAATATCGCGCTTGCGTGTCTTCGCCTCCAATTCCTCCAGCTCGGCAAGCAGGCGCTGATTGTGACTGAAAAACTCAGCCTTGATTGTCATCTCGCCATCAATCAGTGCATGACGAATAAATAATTCGCGCGATAATTCAGGATCTATCGGGCCATAATGAACTCGACGTCTTTCGACTATCGGCAGTCCATACAGAGTCACACGCTCATAAGCCATCACCCGAGCAAGCTTTTTTTCCCAATGCGGCTCGCTATAATTGCGTTTGATGAGATGGCTGGCAAGCGACTCCAGCCAATCCGGTTCGATTGCCGCCACGGTACGAGCATATAGTTTGCTCGTGGCCACAAGCTCGGCGGCCATGATCCACTTGGGTGGTTTTTTAAACTGTGCCGAGCCAGGAAAAACATACAGCTTGCTATTACGTGCACCGAGAAACTGCCGCTCCTCACCCTTGAGAGCAACATGACCCAACAGCCCTGTAAGCAAGGCACGATGAATGGCGGCATAATCTGCCGGCTCGGTATTGATGGTCAGCTTCAGCTCATTGGCTAAGGCCATTATCTGACCATGCAGATCATGCCACTCGCGCAGACGCACATAAGATAAGAATTCAGCACGACACAGGGCGCGCAATTTTCTTTGCGACAGATGACGTGCCTGCTCATGGTAGTAATCCCATAACTTCACCCAGGCAAGAAAATCCGACTTCAGCTCAGGCGAATTGAAGCGAGCATGCTTTTGATCGGCCTGTTGCTGCATTTCAAGTGGCCGCTCTCGTGGATCCGAAACAGTCAGGCCACTGACGATAATCATCACCTCACGCAGGCTGCCAAAACTTGCTGCAGCCAGCAACATTCTGCCCAGGCGCGGATCGAGTGGCAGGCGCGCCAACTGCTGCCCAAGCTTGGTAATACGGCGTTGCCGATCAATGGCGCCAAGCTCATGAAGTAAATGAAAACCGTCGTTGATGGCGCGATTGTCAGGCGGATCAGGAAAAGAAAAACCCTCTACCTCGCCCAGATCAAGCGCTCCCATCTGCAAGATCACAGCAGCCAGATTAGTGCGTTTTATTTCTGCATCGGTATAAGGCTGTCTGGCAAGAAAATCTTCCTCGCTGTATAGCCGAATACATACACCACTGGCCACACGCCCACAACGGCCCGCACGTTGGTTGGCCGAGGCCTGCGAGATAGGCTCGATCGGCAAACGCTGTACTTTGCTGCGTGGACTGTAACGACTGATACGCGCGAGGCCGGTGTCGATAACAAAATGAATGCCGGGCACGGTGCGCGATGTCTCGGCCACATTGGTTGCCAGAACTATCCGCCGCCCGCTGTGTGACCGAAAGACCCTGTCCTGTTCACTGGCCGATAGTCGCCCAAACAAGGGCAGTATCTCCGTGTGCGGCAAGGAGTGTTTACGCAACACTTCGGCGAGCTCACGAATCTCCCGCTCGCCGGGCAGGAAAATAAGAGTGTCGCCCAGAGGATCAATCTTGCTGAGCTCATCAAGCGCGGCAACTATTGCCTCTGGTCGATTGCGATCACGGCTATCCTCATCCTCGGTCGGATCCTCTTGCGTGGTCAACAATGGCCGATAGAGGATATCCACCGGATAGGTACGACCGGAAACTTCCAGCACAGGTGCACCGTCAAAAAACTCTGCAAACCTTGCTGTATTGATCGTGGCAGAGGTGATGATCAGTTTCAGATCTGGACGATGGGGCAGTAACTGTTTTAAATAACCGAGCAGAAAATCGATATTGAGACTTCGCTCATGCGCCTCATCGATGATTATCGTATCATAGGCCAACAGCTTGCGATCACCCTGAATCTCGGCCAACAGGATACCGTCCGTCATCAACTTAATGTAGCTGTCAACTGAACTGCGATCGGTAAAACGCACCTTATAACCCACTGCCTGACCCAGTGATGTCTGCAGCTCCTCAGACAAGCGTGCAGCCACAGACCGGGCCGCGATTCGGCGTGGTTGCGTGTGTGCTATCTGGGCATGCAGTCCGCGTCCCAGCTCAAGACATATCTTCGGGATTTGTGTTGTTTTACCCGAGCCTGTCTCGCCCGCGATGATTACTACCTGATTGGCTGCAATCTCCGCAGCGATCTCATCGCGGCGTGTACTTACCGGCAGCTCTGGCGGGTAGCTGATGACCGGCAGGCCCGCACGACGGCGCTCAATATCTGCTGTGGTCTGCTGCACGGCGGCCTGCAACTGCTGCAAGCCACGATCATATGGCTTGCCTGCCTGCGCGCGACGACACAGTCCATACCAGCGGCGCAACAACTCGACTCGGGCACGAGGTGGGCTGGCATGGATTTGTGCTTGCAGCTGTTGCAGGGGTGGAGGCAATGTTCTTTTCATTGCGATCATATTAACAAACCACTTGCTCCAATCCGTGCTGGTGTTTTTATTCTTGTTCGCGTATAGTGCGCACAGCCTCGCGATGGATGAGGCACGTCTCTGACCTTTCCTCCTGGCGCATGCGCAGGTTTATCCGGTTGGCGACGCATGAGCGGTTATTTATGCTCAAGCCCGGAACCTGGCGTGTACGCGGCCACAACGCAAGCACTCCCACAAGAAAACTTTCATCTGATGCAACAGCATCAGTTTGCTGTTTTCAAAAATCCATTGGTTCGTTCAATTTTCTGCCCGTGGCTGGTGGAAAAGGATATTACTATGTCATTTGCAAACCTGAATCTTGACCCTTCCCTGCTGCTTGCTGTTGAGGCCTGCGGCTTTACTGCGCCTACTGAAATTCAGCAACAGGCCGTTCCTGTCGCCATTTCTGGACGCGACATCATGGCCTCGGCCAGACCGGCACAGGCAAAACTGCTGCCTTCGTACTACCTGCCTTGCAGAGGCTTCTTCAACCTGCCGCAGTGCAAGGTCGCGGCCCGCGTGTGCTGGTATTGACCCCAACCCGCGAACTGGCCCAGCAAGTCACTGGTGCGATACAAGACCTAGGCCGTCAGATGCGAATTCGTGCTGGTGCCATCGTCGGTGGTGAGCCTTATGGCCCACAAATGAAAATGCTGGATCGACCAATTGATTTTCTCGTGGCCACTCCAGGTCGCTTGCTCGACCACATGAGTCGTGGCCGTATTGATTTCAGTCGTCTGGAACTGTTGGTACTCGATGAAGCCGACCGCATGCTCGACATGGGCTTCATCGATGATGTAGAGACAGTGACGGCAGCTGCGCCGGACGATCGCCAAACCTTACTTTTCTCCGCAACGCTGGAAGGCGACATACTGCGTGTGGCCAAGAAATTGTTACGTGATCCGGTACAGATTCAAGTTGCTGGCGTAAAGGTGAAGCACGCCTCTATCGAACAACGTATCCATCTTGCCGACAACTTCAAACACAAAAACGCCCTGCTCGATCACCTGCTCAACGATCAGCAACTGTCGCAATGCGTAGTCTTTACTGCCACTAAAAGAGGTGCAGACGAGCTATCCATGCAACTGGAAGATCAAGGTCATGCGGCGGCAGCCTTGCATGGTGACATGCATCAAAAACAGCGCCAGCGCACTGTTGACCGTATGAAGCGCGGCCATGTGCGTGTTCTGGTTGCCACCGATGTGGCTGCTCGTGGGCTCGACATCAAAGGCATTTCACATGTCATCAATTTCGACCTGCCGATGCAGGCGGAAGACTACATCCATCGCATTGGCCGTACTGGTCGTGGTGGTGCCTCTGGTATCGCCGTCTCACTGGTTGGCCCGCAAGAACGTTTCATGCTTAGCCGCATTGAAAAACTTACCGGGCAGAACCTGACTCGTCAGATTATCCCGGGCCTGGAACCAAGCCGCGCAGAAACCCAGCCACGACCAAATGGTGGTGGCTTCAAAAAGGATGGCCGACGTCCCAATGCAGGCGCTCCACGCCACGGCAAGCCAGCTGGTGGCAAGCGCTTTGCCGGTAAACAGAAATGGGGCCAAGGTCAAGGCCAGGCAGGCAAGAAGGCAACAGCTCATCACGCTGGTGCGCGTAACAGTTGATCTACATACTTTAATCTTCCACCGTCTCCAAGGAAGGAGACAATTCCAATACAACTTGTGAAGTTTCACTAGCCATAGGATGGAACGGCTCGGCCGAAATGATCGGCGGGCGAATGCGTATACGCCGTACGGCATATAAACCAAGTAAAATTTGTACAACTGCAAAGTACAACAACAAGCTTCCTGGGCCAAACCATCTCATCAATACTCCCGCCAATATCGGCCCACTTGCTGCACCTATACCATGCAACAACAATAAACTGCGTGTTGCCTCCAACATCTGTTCTTTGCTCATGTGGTCATTAGTGTGTGCGACACTCAATGAATAAACGGTAAAAGCAAAACCACCATAGGCAAAGGCGCTGACAAACAATGCGCCCGGCCATAGATAAACAAGTACATAACCAACCAAGGCCGCCAACGCAGCCGCCAGGCAGATCACTGCCAAAACCCGTCGCCGATCATACCTATCAGAAAGCCGACCTATCGGCCACTGCAGCAGCGCACCACCAAGCACAACGGCACTCATGAATATAGCCGTTTCTGCCGATGTCAAATCGATGCGATGGGTAAACAACGGACCCATACCCCAGAAGGCACCCGTTGCCATACCAGCAAACAATGCACCTGTCGCACCCAGGGGCGAGATTCTGAACAAGGCTGGCATGGACAAACGCTGCACCTCGACCGGCTCAGGCTGACTGATCCTGGTGAGGGCGACCGGCACCAAAGCCAAAACAAGAAACATTGCCGTAAGGCTAAAAGGCAGCAGGCTGGTAATATCACCTATCAGGATCAGATATTGCCCCAGCGCCATCGCCACCAAGGTTGTCGCCATATACACAGCAAACACCTGACCGCGCCGCTCATTTGGTGTAATGACATTCAGCCAACTCTCAATCACCATATACAAGCCCATCATGCAGGCACCGTTGATCACCCGCAGGACAAACCAGGCATAAGGCGAGACCAATAATGGATGCATCAGGCTCACCACGGTCACGATGGCCGCCATGGTGGCAAATGCACGAATAGGGCCCACTCGCAGTATCAAAGGTGGGCAAAGTCTATTGCCAACAACAAAGCCCAGGAAATACGCCGCCATCACCACGCCAGTCAGCACGCTGCCAAATTGCTCGATACCGGCACGCAAGCCCAGCAACGTACCGAGCGAACCCATGCCGATGAGTAGCAGGCCTATGCCAAGCAATAGCGAAAATAATGAAGTAACAAGAATCAACATGCCCTAACCCGCACATCTCACTAAAAATATAGTATGTTGCCCGCACGCAAGAAAGCGGGTGGCGGAGGATGGTTAACCTCCGACAAGCTGCCCCAGATATCGCTGCGCTACATCCGGGCTACATTTGCTAATATCCTCTGCCCGCAGGAACAATCAATTGGCAATCATACCGACTTATCTTGCGGTGAGATCAGATAACGACTTAAGACAACTACTGAAAACACCTGGTGGGGGTAGCGCAAAATGCAAAGCAGAGACATAAAAGCTACTCGGCGGCGCCTGGAAGAACTACAGCTAGAGCATCGAGACCTGGACGATATAATCAATCTCCTAACCGCCGACCAACTTGCCGATCAGTTGCAACTACGTCGGCTAAAAAAACGCAAACTACTGCTTAAAGACATCATAGACAAACTAAAAAGCGAGCTGATCCCAGACTGGAACGCCTGAAATGACAAAGGCCAGAAGAGTCTCCCCTTCTGGCCTTTATCAATCAACAACTACAATATTTACAGCTTGTTGGCTTCACTGGCCAGGTAGTCAGCTACACCCTCAGGATCTGCCTTCATACCCTTGGAACCCTTGGTCCATCCAGCCGGACAAACTTCGCCATGCTCTTCAGTAAATTGCAGTGCATCGACCATGCGCAACATCTCATCTACATTGCGGCCGAGCGGCAAATCGTTCACCACCTGGTGGCGCACCATGCCTTCACGGTCGATCAGAAAAGAAGCACGAAAAGCAACATTACCATCTGGCGTCTCGACATCATAAGCCTTACAGATCGAATGATTCATATCAGCGATCAGAGGATATTTCACCGGCCCGATACCGCCATCATTGATAGGAGTGTTGCGCCAGGCGTTGTGAGTATAGTGTGAGTCAATGGAAATACCGATGACCTCAACATTGCGTGACTTGAATTCATCTAGGCGGTGATCAAATGCAATAAGCTCAGATGGGCAAACAAAGGTGAAATCCAGCGGATAGAAAAATATAACCGCATACTTGCCCTTGGTCTCCTCAGTAAAATTATAGTCTTCGATGATAGTGCCATCACCGAGCACGGCAGCAGCGGTAAAATCAGGTGCCTTACGGCCTACGAGTACGCCCATGGTCATCTCCTTTGTGGTTTATATATAGTGAGTTGATTGGAAATTAGAATTAATCTAGATATACCTTGCATTCTATAGTGTATCTTTAGCGCGGTCAATACTTGATTCAATAAGTCTGGATTTATCCCACACAGCAGGCGTACGCACACTCACGCAAGCCTGATGCCAGTTGCGACGGAATTCATTGAAATCCTGTCAGCGACCACAAGGAAAAGACCGCCTAGCCTACATGGATGTATTCACAGCGACCTGATTTCAAGTGCCTGTGCCGCAAGTATGCGTACACCCCGCCCCCATGTCAGTCTAGTCTTCGCGCCTGCCCGATGGTGTGAGTGTTGTAAAGTTTATAACTCCCACGATCACGCGCTCGCCGCATGAATTGCACTGCAACGCCACCTGTACCAAAACATATCAATCAAAGAACTAATGAGGTGGCATCATGCAAAAGAGCGCCAACACCTCTCCAGGTCAACATTTCGTTTTGCTGCATTCATTGCCGAATACTCGTACATAAATTCTAATGCCAAGTTTATGACAATTTTGGAGCTGAGCAGCGGTGAAAATTGTCCGGCAGCAACAGCTGCTTATGCATTATTCGTAGTGGCTCCAGAGTCGGAGAACTTTCACTACTCGCTCGTCGTCAAGCACCTGATACACCAGATGATGCAGAATATTGGTGCGACGTGAGTAAGCGCGCTTAAATCGACACACCCTGTCAACTCTTGTCTATCCCCCTGTGGCAAACACGCCGTTTACAACATAAAAAATCAGCGGGTAATCTGTTCGGCCGCTTGTTAGTATTAGCAATACATGCAAAATCATCAGCCCATCCAAGTATTCATCCATCATGCCCGCATTGATAGAAGTCGATAATCTGGTAAAACATTACCAAGGTGTGCGCGCGGTTGATGGGATCAGTTTTACCATCCCACGCGGTATCTGCCTGGGACTGCTCGGCCCCAATGGTGCCGGTAAAACCACCACAATCGAGATCCTTGAAGGGATCAAACCGGCCACCTCTGGCCGCATCAGCTATAAAGGCGAAGCTCTGGGCGCACAATTTCGCCGTGAGGCCGGCATTATGTTTCAGTCCACTGCCTTGCAGGAATTCATTACTGTGCGCGAGACACTACAGATGTTTCGCAGTCTTTATGAAGATGGGGTAGCGATAGAAAAACTTATTCAGGACTATTCCTTGCAGGATTTGCTCAATCGAGATACCCGCAAGCTTTCTGGTGGTCAGCGTCAGCGTCTGCTATTGGCGCTGGCGCTGGTCAATGATCCTGAGATCGTCTTTCTCGATGAGCCAACCACCGGCCTGGATCCGCAGGCGAGACGTCTGCTTTGGGAGTTGGTGCGCGATATCAAGGCGCGTGGCAAGACTGTGCTGATGACTACGCATTACATGGAAGAAGCGTATGAGCTTTGTGATGAAATAATTATCATGGATCATGGCCGAATTATTGCCCAGGGCGCACCCGACGCATTGTTGATGCGACACTTTCATGACCAGGTATTGCAGTTACCCAAGGAAGATTTTGCCATGGCTAATATTCCTGGCCTGAGCGTGCTCGACTGCGGCGATAATGTGGAAATTCTGACCAACACCGTGACTGCGACGATCCAGCAATTGCTTGCTGCCAACATCTCACTCGATCGTCTGCGTATTCGCGCACGCACTTTGGATGATCTGTTTCTGGAGTTGACCGGCAAGGAGCAACGCACAGGATGAGGCGTTTGTGGGCAGTTTTTGTCGCACGCAACAAGGAGTTTTTACGCGACCGCTCGGCAATGGGCTGGAATCTGTTGTTTCCTGTACTCATCGTAGCTGGCTTTGCCTTTGCATTTTCCGGTGAGCCTGCGCCTTTATTTAAGGTTGGCGTTGCAGGTGAGCAACCCACCACTAGTTTTTTCAGCACACCACATGTGCAATTCATCGCAGTTGATAAGCTGGATGAGGCGATTACCAAGGTGGAAAGACATCGGTTGGATTTGCTGCTGGATACAACCAATAGGCGCTATTGGATCAATAGTGAATCTCCGCGTGGTCAGCTGCTGGAGCGATTGTTACAGGCCGGTGAACATGAGGCCATGCAGAAGCAAGCTGTAGATGGCCAGATAGTTCGCTATGTTGATTGGCTGATACCCGGCCTGCTGGGTATGAATATTATGTTCAGCGCAATGTATGGCGTGGGTTATGTAATCGTGCGCTACCGCAAGAACGGTGTACTCAAACGTCTCAAGGCTACGCCCCTGTCAGCTATCGAGTTTCTCGCGGCGCAAATTATTTCCCGTCTATGGCTGATCGTGGCAGTGGTAATGGCGGTGTACTTCGGTACTGATTTTTTTGTCGGCTTCGCCATGCATGGCAGTTATCTGACCTTGTTTACCGCCTTTGCTGTGGGCGGTATCTGCATGATCAGTCTTGGCCTAGTGGTTGCCGCACGTATTGCCAGCGAGGAATTGGCCGAGGGTCTGCTGAATCTTATCAACTGGCCGATGATGTTTCTTTCTGGGGTTTGGTTTTCGCTGGAAGGGACGCATCCGGCAGTGCAGAAACTGGCGCAGCTCTTTCCTCTGACCCACATGATCGATGCAGCGCGCGCCGTAATGCTAGATGGTGCCAGCCTGCTTAGTATTGCCCCGCAACTTGGCGTGTTGTTACTGATGACAGCCGGTTTCCTTACCATCGGTGCCTGGATGTTCCGCTGGGAGTGATAGTTTTTGGTCTTCACCAATAGCAGTGGGTAGAGTTGTAGCACTGGAACAACTACGTGTTGCTGAATACTGATACGACGGCAGAAGTGATCTGGATGGCATTGCAAAATACTTTATTCTACGGCGTTCCCTTGAAGGGGAGGGGATTGGAGGCGGTTTTTTGAAGAGAAGTGATTGTGTGAGTTTTTTACATGGCAGGGGTTTGCTACATTCGGCACAATGGCCAATAGTTATTGCGCCCTATGGTGCTGCCGCGCCGTGACGTTCCGCCTCTGCGCGGATGTGACAGATCAGAGTCAAGCGCATTTTTCCCCTCTCCCGCTTGCGGGAGAGGGCCAGGGGAGAGGGAAAGACTTTTCATCTTCGTTCATGCAGCCTCCTGGATTCCTGCCTGCGCGGGAATGAGCTAACAAACAGCGTGAAGCTGTGAGAGCTGTTTTAGCCACGATTGATTTAGCTGGATGAATCGCCTGAGATAATACCTTTCAGTCGCGCCCTGCCAATGACCTGCAAGACAATACCGCAACTAATAAAAAATACAGTCGAGGCCATGAAGGAGCCGCGTATAGGCACTTCTGTGTCAGCCGGTAGCATAAATAAACCAACAAAAACGCCTATAGCTGAGAGATAGCAAAGCACAGCAATGCTCAGGGCAATCTTTTGGCCAAAATGTTTTTGCATACTATTTTTTACCTTGTTTGTTGCTGTCATGTTGTATCCGCCAACATTGGTGGATCCGTTGATTACGGCGAAAATCTTCTGCGATCGTCCTGTTGGTGATGTTTTCAATACTCAAACCAACAAGTGCCTGTTCATCAAGTTTGAACTTACGATAATTATTTGAAAAATAGAGCGTACCACCTGGGGCCAGAAGTTGCATGGCCTGGCGCAATAGCCAGACATGATCACGCTGTACATCAAACACATCCTCCATCCGTTTTGAATTGGAGAAAGTGGGCGGGTCAATAAAAATCAGCTCGTACTTGCGTTTGCGCAGCGCGGCCTCATCCTGCAACCAAGCCAGACAATCGGCCTGAATATATTCATGTTCATCCCCGTCAAAACCATTCAACTGCATATTGCGCCGCGCCCAGTCCAGATAGGTGCGTGACATATCCACACTGCTTGTGCTGCGAGCGCCACCCATCGCAGCATGTACGCTGGCACTGCCGGTATAGGCAAACAGATTGAGGAAATGTTTGCCCTTGGCCTCATCGGCAATCATCTGCCGAGTGATGCGATGATCCAGAAATAACCCGGTATCAAGATAGTCGGTAAAGTTTACCCACAAACGGCACAAGCCTTCGCGTACCTGATGAAACTCGCCTGCTGTTGCCAGCTTTTCATATTGGGCGCGACCTTTCTGCTGTTGTCGTCGTTTGAAATAAGCCTGTGTTGGCGGGATTTTGAGGATTTGCGGGATCAACCCGAGTGCCTCTTGCAGCCGTTGTTGCGCGCGGCTGGCATCAATGCTTTTTGGTGCCTGATATTCTTGTACATGTACCCAAAGCTGCTTGCCATAATAAAGATCGATGGCCAAGGCATATTCAGGCAAATCCGCGTCATACAGACGATAGCAATCGACACCATTGCGTTCCGCCCAGCGGCCCAGATGTTTGTGATTTTTCCGCATACGATTGGCAAAACTTTCAGCACCTGGCGAAAGTGCTGTCTCAGCGTCAATCTGGCTGGCAGGCGTATAGTTGAATAGCTGACAGTCAAGCGGGCCGTTTTTCAAATTAAAACTCAGCGCTGGCAACAACGACAGATAGCTGGCCAATTCTGGATTGCCGGTGAACAAACTGAGCTGAAAATCAGCCAACTCATCACGCATCAACTCGCCCAGGCTGGCGTAGTCGGCACGCAGCAGATTCACTTCACCCAGACGCGCGCCATAGGGCGGATTAACGATGAGCAGACCAGTCGAGCAATTCTCTGGCAGTTGCGCACGCAGACCTGGAGCAAGTGCACGACGTTCAACCTGAATGTGATCGGCCAGACCGACCTGATTAATGTTGGCACGTGCCGCACTTACCGCAGCGGCATCCTGATCCCAACCGAGGATAGGCGGCAGCTTTGCCAGACCTGCAGCACGCCGCTGCTGTGCCTCATCAACAAGTCTTGCCCAGATTTCGGGCTCGTGTCGCCGCCAATAGAGAAAACCAAAATAATCACGCTGCAACCCAGGGGCGATATCAGCGGCCATCATGGCGGCTTCAATCAACAAGGTGCCTGAACCACACATCGGATCCAACAGACAACCTCCGCGTTCAGCAACAGCCGGCCAGCCTGCCAGTTGCAGCAGTCCAGCGGCAAGATTTTCCTTCAGTGGTGCAGCCACACTCTGGCTGCGATATCCGCGCTTGTGCAGGCTGCCACCAGAAAGATCGATGGAAATTCGAGCCTGGGTATCACGCAGATGCAAATGCAGACGCAGACTGGGTAATTCAGTATCAATAGACGGTCGTTCGCCAAACAAATAACGGAAACGATCGACGATTGCGTCCTTGGTTTTCAGCACAGCATAATGGCTATGCGCTATAGCTGCATTGGTGCTGGTTATATCGATGGCCAGACTGCCGCTGGAACGCATATGTTTTTCCCAGCGTATTTCCTTTATGGCATCGTACAGCCACTCGGGGGTAGGAGCATTTACCGTGGTGATTGGCAGCAAGACACGGTTAGCCAACCGCGACCACAGACATATCCGATAGGCTGTTTCCAGGCTACCCTCAAAATATGCCCCAGCGCCTGTTGCTGATACTTTTTCACCGCCGAGACCGCGTAACTCCTCAGCAAGCACCGAACTAAGCCCATAGACTGTGGTGGCGAAAAATTTCATGATTTACCGTTCTTGACAGTGCCGCTTGGGATTCAACTCAATAATGTGGTGGTGGGACTTCATCAG
Organism: Thiohalomonadaceae bacterium; assembly: GCA_041678005.1. Lineage (GTDB taxonomy): Bacteria > Pseudomonadota > Gammaproteobacteria > Thiohalomonadales > Thiohalomonadaceae > Sulfurivermis. The sequence goes on along the minus strand of JBAYOW010000008.1, from coordinate 27,686 downwards.
CCAGCGCCCGTACCGCCGCTGGACTTAACTCACCTAACAGGGACTTGATGAATTTCAATTGCTCAGCTGTGGCCGTCAAAGTCTGCTGTTGACGCAGGACTGTTTCAGTCAGCTCATCAATAGCCGCCTCAAGATGGGTCAGGCGGAATTCCAGCTCGTTCAATTGTTCAGACATAAAAACTCAATGATGATTATCGGCAAAGATACGATTGCGCCCGGATTGCTTGGCTTTATACATGGCACGGTCTGCCTTGGCTACCAACAAAGTGTACTCATCGCTGTTGGTTGGCAGCCAGTCAGCTATTCCCGCACTAATTGTCACCCATGGGCTGACAGATGATTTTTCATGTGGCAGCTCCTGGCGCTCCACGGCCGCACGGATCTCTTCGGCCAATATTTCGGCGCCAGGCAGTGAGGTGTTTGGCAGGATGGCAGCAAATTCCTCACCACCATAACGTGCCACCAGATCGCCTGGGCGGGTAATACTGTCCTGTAACACTTGCGCTATCTTGCGCAGGCATTCATCGCCCGCCAAATGACCATAAAAGTCATTATAGTTTTTGAATAGATCGATATCGATCATAATCAAGGCAATCGGTTGTTTATCACGCACTGCACGTCGCCACTCTATATCCATCACCTCATCAAAACGTCGCCGGTTGGCAATGCCGGTCAAGCCATCCAGATAAGATAGCTCGCGCAAGGTCTTTTCCATCCGTTTGCGCTCGGTGGCATCGTGGGCAAGCAAAAGAAATCCTGCTAATTGCTGATGATGCACAATCTCGCTTAAGCTCGCATCAAAACTGTGAGATAGATCATTTATCTCAAATTCACATTCAAACGCATATTCAATGCCTGTGCGCATACTTTGCATGGCGACAGCGAACAACTCTCGTTGTCCCTCATCTATCAATTCGAGCAACGGTCGGCCATTAACCTCATGGATAGGCGCGTTCAGCGCATGGGCGGCGACCGAGTTGAGATATTTGATACGAAAGTCGTTATCCAGAGCAATGATCAAGGTATCTGCCGTTGAGTGCAGAATACTGTCCAGATAAAGCGAGCGCTCAAGCAATTGCTCATCGATGTACTGCAACGAACGCGCAATAGCCTTAATGATGATAACCATGATCAGCGAGACAGTGAGCGCGGTGAGCAAGCCAATAAGCAGATGATCGGTACGAACTTCTGCGTATAGAAAATAGCCGAACAGGATAACCAACCCTTCGCTCAGCAGTACAGCTAAAGTGACAGTGACGATTATCAGTTGCCACGTTTGCAGCCGTATGAGCCAGTTTTTCATAGACATGCCCCCAGCGCAGCTATCCCAATACAGCTATAGAAACACTCAATCCGCACACACTCACTAGCCAGTCTGCGCCTCCTCCAGCTCCTCGCCCAACAGTAACCAGCGCTCTTCCAGCCCAAGCAGCTCTCGATCCAGCTGCGCTTGTTGCAGCAAAATAGTCTTGAGCTGTTCCTTGCTTGAGTCAGCATAGTTGACAGGATCGGCCAGCGCCTGTTGTAAAGCCAGCTTTTCCGTGTTGATTTTATTAAGCTGCTGCTCCACTTCCTGCAATGCCTTACGTAGCGGCTGTAGCTTCTGCCTTTGCTCGGCCTCGGCGCGTCTTTTATCCTTGCGCGAGATACTGCCTGCCTCAGTTGTTTCGGTGGTTTTCTGTTCAGCGGCATCCTTCTGTCTTTGCTCGGTCAACCAGAGGCGATAATCATCCAAATCACCGGCATAATTTTCCACCTGGCCATTGTTCACCAGCAACAACTGATCGGTCGTGGTACGCAACAGGCTGCGATCATGTGAAACCACTACCATGGCACCCTCATAGCCTTGCAGAGCCAAAGTGAGCGCATGCCGCATATCAAGATCGAGGTGATTGGTAGGCTCGTCCAACAGTAAAAGATTTGGTCGTAGATAAACCAGCAAAGCCAGCACCAAACGCGCCTTCTCGCCGCCAGAAAATGGCGCCAGCCTGGCATCGGCCTGTTCACCATGAAAGCCAAAGCTGCCAAGAAAGTCACGCAACTCTTGCTCCTTCGCATTAGAGTCAAGTTTGCGCAAATGACTGAGTGGCGTGCCCTCGAGTTCCAGTTGTTCCAATTGATGTTGGGCAAAATAACCTATGCGCAAATCCTGGGCTGGCTGACGCTCCCCTTGTTGTGGTTTTATTTCTCCTACCAGCAATTTGATCAGGGTGGATTTACCCGCGCCATTAGGCCCCAGCAAACCAAGTCGATCACCTGGCGAGAGGATCAGATCAGTTGGGGCAAGGATCTGTTTTTCTGCATAAGCTGCCGTGGCCCCTTCCAGCCGCAGCAACTGTAGCGGCAAGCGATGAGGTTTTTTGAAACTGAAATTAAAGAGCGAATCCACATGAGCCGGGGCGATCATCTCCATGCGCGCCAATGCCTTGAGACGACTTTGCGCCTGACGCGCCTTGGTTGCCTGGGCACGAAAACGATCAACATAACTTTTTATGTGTGCCACTTCCCGTTGCTGCCTGGCATAAGTCGCTTGTTGTAAGGCCAGATTCTCGGCGCGTAACAACTCAAAAGTTGAGTAATTACCGCTATACAGCGTCGCCTTTTGTTGTTCAATATGAACGATATGCTGCACCACGGCATCGAGAAAATCACGATCATGTGAAATCAGCAACAGCGTGCCTGGGTAGGCACGCAGCCATTCCTCCAGCCAAAGCACGGCATCGAGGTCAAGATGATTGGTAGGCTCGTCCAGAAGCAAAAGCTCGGAACGACACATCAACGCCTGGGCAAGGTTGAGCCGCATGCGCCAACCGCCAGAAAAGGAACTTACCGGCTGGCTCTCCTGCTCTGTAGTAAAACCAAGCCCATGCAATAAAGAGCTGGCGCGCGCATTGGCTGTGTATCCCTGGATGTTTTCCAGTTGCAAAAACAATTGGCCCTGGCGTGCGCCATCATCGGCCCGACTGGCCAGCTCAAGCTCACGCTGAACAAGCCGTAACTCACGATCGCCATCCATGACGTAATCGATGGCGTGCTGATACAGAGCTGGAGTTTCCTGCGCAACATGGGCAATGACCGTGTTTGGCGGCAAGGAGAACCCGCCCATATCGGCCTCAATCTCGCCTCGCAACATGGCAAACAGGCTAGATTTGCCACACCCATTGGCCCCCACCAACCCAACCTTTTGGCCGTGGTGCAGGGTAATATTGACGTCTTCAAGCAGAAGGCGCGGGCCACGGCGTAAGAAAAGTTCACTTAGTTTCAACATGGTGGTGAAGTGTATCAGCAAGCACTGATTAATGAACATCCACAAACCATCTGCCAAACCATCTGCTATTGTTTACTTGCCTTCAGAGAAGGTGTGGAGTAGGGTTTTTTCTCGTTACAAATGCTGTTCAACCCGAGCATGAGGGACACACATGCTATGAAACAGGAAAAGATTGAATTTCTGGATATTGCAGCAAGTTCTACATCACCCTGGCAGGGGACATCATATGCATTTGAGCGCCACCTGGTGCGCCGCCTGCTACACCGGCTGGGCGACCCGCCCATCCGTATACGTTTCTGGGATGGCGCACTCATTGAACCACAGTCAACAGCCACACATTACACCGTCATCATCCACAACCGACGCACCCTTTACCGCCTGACTCGTCATCCCATGATGAATTTCGGTAATGATTACAGCGCCGGGCTGATTGATATAGAAGGTGATTTGGTGGGCTTTCTCAATACAGTTTTTATTCATCGCCAGCACTTGCGCCAACGCAGCCCCAATCGTCGTCAGTTGCTTGAACGTCTGCAACGTGTACGGCGCAACACACTGCGCGGCTCACACGAGAATATTCATCATCACTACGATATCGGCAATGAGTTTTATCGCCTCTGGCTAGACCATGAGATGCAGTATACCTGTGCCTATTTCCCTGATCCACGACTGACACTTGAAGAGGCGCAACTGGCCAAACTGGATCATGTCTGTCACAAACTGCAACTACAGCCAGGTGAAACAATTGTTGAAGCAGGCTGCGGCTGGGGTGGACTGGCCCGGCACATGGCACGTTATTACGGTGTCCAGGTAAAGGCCTACAATATCTCGACCGAGCAGGTTGCATACGCGCGCGAACGCGCCAAACAAGAAGGCCTGGCCGATAAAATAGAATATGTGCTCGATGATTATCGTAACATCAAGGGTGAATATGATGCCTTTGTCTCGGTTGGCATGTTGGAACATGTCGGCGTCGAACATCATCAAACACTGGGTAGCGTCATCGACCGTGTACTCAAACCCAATGGACGCGGGCTTATTCATTCCATCGGCCAGAATCAGTCCAGACCGATGACGCCATGGGCTGAACGGCACATCTTCCCTGGCGCCTATCCTCCTACCCTGCGCGAGATGATGTTGATCTTCGAGCCTTACAGCTTTTCCATCCTCGATGTGGAAAACCTGCGCCTGCATTATGCCCGCACACTGGAGCATTGGCTGGAGCGTTACGAGTCACATGAAGCCGAAATAGAACAAATATTCGGCAAGGAATTTGTCCGTGCCTGGCGGCTTTATCTGGCATCCTCCAGCGCAAGCTTCACCAGCGGCAACCTGCAATTGTTTCAGATCTTGTTTGCCCGTCCACAGCACAACGAACTGCCCTGGTCACGCGCCCATCTCTACCACAATGAACGACACACAGGCTAAACCATGCATGACTGCGATATCGTCATAGTTGGTGGAGGCCCAACCGGTTCAACCCTGGCCTGGTTACTGGTCGCACAAGGTTGGCAAGTGGTGGTACTGGACAAGCAGGAATTTCCACGTGACAAAGTCTGTGCAGGCTGGATTACGCCAGCGGTCGTTTCATCCCTGCAACTTGATTTGAATGATTATGCCCAGGGGCGCACCCTGCAGGATATCCACCAGTTTCGCACCAGTTTTATCGGCGGCCATGATTTACTCACGAGCTATGCCGACACCGCCAGCTACGGCATACGACGGCGCGAGTTTGACGATTATCTCCTGCGGCGCAGTGGTGCAGAACTTCATCTTGGCGAGCCCTTGCAATCAGCTGGGTATCACGATGGCCATTGGCACATCAATAATCGCTGGCGCAGTCCATTGCTAATAGGCGCCGGTGGTCATTACTGTCCGGTTGCCCGTCGGCTTGGAGCGCAACTCGGTCAGGCAGAAGCGCCAATCACCGCGCAGGAAATAGAGCTTGAGATGACTGCCGAACAAGCTGCTGCCTGCCCCATCGCCGGTGATACGCCAGAGTTGTTTTTCACCCCACAACTGGATGGTTACGGATGGCTGTTTCGCAAAGGCGATGTTTTGAATATTGGCCTGGGGCGAAAAGCTGGTGGCCGTCTGGCCGACAGCCTGGCTGAGTTTGTCGACAGTTTGCAGCGACAAGGCAAGCTACAACATATAGAGCTGCCGCAGCGCTGGCATGGACACGCCTATCTTTGCTTCACACAACGCCAGTCGCGACAGCTCATAGACGATGGCGTCTTGTTGCTAGGTGATGCCGCCGGTCTGGCTTACCCGCAAAGTGGAGAAGGAATACTGCCGGCGATTGAATCTGCCCTGCTTGCCGCCGAAGTTATTATTGCCGCCAAAAATGATTACCGCCACGCCCAGCTACAGCCTTATGTCGATAAGCTCATCAGCCGCTTTGGATCACGTCTAGCCACCTCAGACTCTACCTCCCGCTGGCTACCAGCCGCACTACAACAAAAACTGGCGCGATACCTGCTCAATAACCCCTGGTTCACCCGCCATATCGTGCTTGATCGCTGGTTTTTGCATCGCCACCTACACAGCCTTGGGAAGCACTGAATAATGTTGGCGAGGCAGTCAGTGCTAGGCAAAAAACAGCGGAAAAGCGCAGTTTACACGTAGTAAATGAGCATTTTGAGCCGTTTTTTAACACCGCCCTGACAACGCAGGTAATTATTCAGCGCTTCCCTTGCAGAACAGATAATGCTGGTTTGATATTTATCATGGTAAAGTTTTCAAACTTTCTGCCACACTGTCTGTCAATTGTCTTTCAAGCCTAAAGACAGATGGCTGAAATATCTCTCCATTAACCCACCACCTATAAATCAGTGAACCATAACAATGCTAAAATCAAAATATCTTGCTTTTATCCTGTCGGCACTGCTGCTTTCATTTGATGCGGCGGCATTTACCCCAGTTCAGCATGAAACCGTCATTCGTCTCGGCGATCTGAATGGTGTTGCATTACAATGTGGTTATCCTGCAGAGATGCGCAGGCTGAAAGAAGCACTTGCCAATACCGTGCCCAAGGTCAGGCAGCTGGGCGAGTTGTTCGAGGAAGAAACACGCAAATCATTCGAACGCATGCTGTCAAAAAACCTGCCCTGCCCGAACCTGGCCCCGTTCCACGATGAAGTGGATGGTGCGATTATCGCCCTGCGGCGTGCTTACGCAACGACGAAAAAATAACTTTCACCCTGGAGCTTGCCATGTCTCATCCCTTGCCGTTTCGTTATCTGTTTTTAAGTCTGCTACTTGCCTTGTCGCCTGCATTGAAAGCGGCAGATGAAGCGCCGGTCAATACACGCTTCATGTTGCTTGATCATTTCGGCAAGACCGTGACTGATCGTGACTTTGGCAACAAATTCCAGATCGTTTATTTTGGTTACACTTTTTGTCCTGATGTTTGCCCTTCATCACTACTGGTGCTCACTCAGGCCCTGAAGATGCTTGGTGAGGACGCCAGGCAGATTCAGCCATTATTTATCTCTGTTGATCCTGAACGTGATACGCCACAAGTCCTGCGTGAGTATGTCAGCTATTTTCACCCCAGCATCATCGGCCTGACTGGCACGGCAGAGCTGATTGCACGCACAGCTGCCAATTTCCGTGTGCTTTATGAAAAAGTTGTCGTGCCTGGCTTACCTGAAGACGAATACCAGATGGATCATTCCGCTGGCGTGTTTTTAATTGCGCCTGATGGTCGTCTGCTGGTCAAGTTCATTTATGGCATGAGTGCCGAAGATATGGTGGCACGCATACGCGATTTTTTATAAGCGTCTACTCGATCTTCAGATAGGCAAAACCTTCTTCTTGCTGCAGCCCGGCCAGCTGCGCCACACCGGATGGCACCAACTGCACACCACTGTATAACTTGTCTTCAACCAGCCCGATTTGGCTGCGGGTGATATTACAGAGTTCCAGCTTTACACCACGCGTGTCCGCCAGCGAGAGCAAGCGGCCACGCAGATTTTCTCGTTGCCCGGCCAGCGCCTTGTCCTCGGCAAAGGGCGTATCGACCAGCTTGTCATCAGTGACAAAGCGGATGCCATGCGCAACAAAAACAATGCGCACGTCATACTCCATAAGATTGTCCTCATAGTAATTCACCATGTTATTAATGCTGGTCAGCATCGCGCTGAAGCGGCGTGGATCGGCAAAATCCGCATGAAAGACAACCTTGGCCACACCGTCGGCCCGCGCCTGTGGTGCTGCCAGAGCCAGCAATAAGCATGTGCTGACAAGGATCAAGCAAGTATGAATAAACCAGGTCTTTTGTGGGCGATGAACATCGGCAAGCTGCAACATGACACAAGCTCCTCCAGGGGAAATTTCGCTACATAAGGAAGCACTGAATAATGTTGGTGAGGCAGTCAGGGCTAGGCAAAAAACGGCGAAAAAGCGCAGTTTACATGTAGTAAAAGAGCATTTTGAGCCATTTTTTAACACCGCCCTGACAACGCAGGTAATTATTCAGCGCTTCCATAACAAACAAGAATGCTGTTTTGTTGTAGGTGTCTGCGAGAGCTTGATTCATTCCATACAGGCAACTGCAATCAGACCACCTCAACTATTGTCTGGCAGTTTGATGAAGGAAAATTTACCCCTGACCAGCTGCTCGAATTCATATACTGGCATGGGCTTGCCAAAGAGATAGCCCTGATATTCAACGCAACCCTGACTACCCAGAAACCGTAGCTGCTTTTCAGTCTCCACTCCTTCAGCAATGACATCCAGCTCAAGGTTGCGCGCCATGGCAATAATCGTTGCCACTATCGCGGAGTCATCCCTGTCATCTGGTATCCCCTGCACAAAGGAGCGGTCGATCTTGAGCCGGTCTATAGGCAGACGTTTCAGGTAGCTCAGTGATGAGTAACCGGTACCAAAGTCATCAATGGCCAAGGTTACCCCCAGTGCCTTGAGCTGTTCCAGCGTATGAATACCAGCTTCGGCATGGCTGATGACAAAGCCTTCGGTAATTTCCAGTTCCAGATACTGTGGCAACAGACCTGTTTCACTGAGTGCGGTATTCACCAACCCTACAATATCGCCATGTACTATCTGCAGACCGGACAGATTGACTGCTACGCGCAGCTGGCGTCCCTGCTCCTGCCAGATCTTCGCCTGACGACAGGCCGTCAACAGCACCCAGCGACCCAGCGCATGGATGAGCCCTGTCTCCTCCGCCAGCGGAATAAAATAGTCAGGTTGGATCAGGCCTTTCTCCGGGTGGCGCCAGCGCACCAATACCTCGGCACCTGTACAGAGGATATTTTTACTGGCGGTTTGTGGCTGGTAATAAAGTAGGAACTCATCTCGTTCCAGGGCTTGGCGCAGATCGCGCTCCAACTCAAAGCGCGCAAGGCTTAGCCGTGTCAACTCCTCGGTATAGAACTGGTAGTTATTACGTCCCAGATCCTTGGCCCTATACATGGCTGTATCGGCATGCTTGACCAGGGCATCCACATCTTCGCCGTCATCAGGAAAGACACTAATACCGATGCTCGCGCCTATATAAAGAACATGCTCATCAATATGAATGGGCCTGTTAAGGTGCTGCAGAATCTTGTGCGCCACCACGGCCGCATATTGTGGATTGCGCAACTCCTCTAGGATCAGCAGGAATTCATCTCCACCCAATCGCGCTACTGTATCCTGCTCGCGTAATACACTGATCAGCCGCTGCGCCACTACTTGCAACAAACGATCACCAACAGGATGGCCAAGGCTGTCATTGACGTTCTTGAAACGATCCAGATCTATAAACAATACTGCCAATAGCTGTTCGGTACGACGCATGCGTTCGAGGGCATTTTGCAAGCGATCCTGCAACAACACCCGGTTTGGCAGATCGGTCAAAAGATCATAATGGGCTAAGCGATGGATACGATATTCAGCGGCCTTCTTATCAGAAATATCGGTGAAAGCGCCGATATAGCGCAAGGTTTTTCCCTGTGCATCGCGCACCAGGCTGAAATTCTGCCAAGCCGGGAAGATGTCTCCATCCTTATGCCGATACCATAACTCTCCCTGCCAGCCACCTTGTTCATCCACCAGGCCCCATAACTGCCGGTCATTCAATATTCCATTCTGTTCCTTGCTGAGCAAATCACTTAACAGGCGGCCGGGCATCTCCTCAACTGCATAGCCGACGATCACACTGAAAGCCTTGTTAACCTCGATGATACGATGTGCATGATCCAGGATCACAATGGCCTCCTGGCTGTTCTCGAATACACTGGCCGCCAGGCGCAACTGTTCTTCCGTTTGCCGCATGCGCGTCAAATCCTTTATCGCCATCATAATGCCTGAAGCCTGGTTGGCGGTATCATGGATGACGCGAATGGACACCTCATAGGGGAAGCCCAATGAATTGGCTGGGTTATCGAGATCGACAATGATGTGGCGATCTTCAAGTAATCGCCTTGCCTCACAGATCTCACAGTCCTCCTTTTCGCCCTGCGGATGCAGCAGCTCAGCCATATCACGGCCAATGATTTGCTCTTCAGCAAGGCCAAACAAACGGCAGCAGGCACGATTGGCACGCATCACCCGATCTTGTAGGTTGAGCAGACAGATCGCATCCTCGGAGAAGTTCATCGCGTAGGACCATTCTTGTGCCGATTGCTGCAAGGCCAGCTCGGCCTGCCGGCGCTTGGTTACATCTCGTCCAAATACGACGATGGCATTACGGTGACCATCGTCACCAAACACCGGAATTTTCATTACATCGTAGATACGCTCCTTGCCAGCCAGATCGTGGATGATCTCTTCATTACGTAAAATCTCCCCTCTCTGCCAGGCCTGTTGGTCACTGTCTGCACAGCCGAGAAAGGCATACCTGCGATGTGGCTCAATAAATTCAACCAGCTCCGCATCGGTCTTGCCACGGTAATCCACACCCTCCAGGCCATGCAGCGCCAACTTGGCATGATTGACTTCCAGCCAGCGCCCCTCGCCATCCTTGAAGCTGATGATGTCAGGCGCGGCATTGATCAGTGTGCGCAGATGTTGTTCACTTTTTGCCAATGCCCACGATGTATTGATCACCTCTTTGGCCAGCGGGCGAATCAGATATGCAGTCAAAACGGCGGCTACAACAAGCAATAACAAGATAGTCAAAACAGGTAACAATAATTGTTGTTGCACAGGCAAATAAAGTTCGGCGTTCTCTATCTGCAGCAACATGCCCCAGCCAGTCGCACCGGCCAATGGCTCATAAAACAGTTTGTGGTCATTGAGTGATTGCACGCCTTCCTTGCCAGCTGCGGCCAGCTGAAAAAAAGCTTGTAAATCAGCATCCATCGGCAACACAGTCAGCGCTGTGGCTTGCGCATCCAATACCATCAAAAAACCATATGATGGACTGGCAAGATACTGCCGGACATTCAGGCCAAAGGCGGTTTTATTGCTCAACAGCTGCAATAGATCATCAAGTTCGAAGACAGCAATATCAGTACCCACGCGCTCACCCTGGCGATTGATGATAGGGGCTCCGACCAAAAGATGAGGCTCTCCATCAATGACTAATGGCCCATAAATAACAGGCTCTTTATGCTGTGCAGGCACATTCGGCCAATCCTTGCGTTCAGGCTGCAATCCTATCCTGATGGCTGGCTCACCACTGGCATCCAGCCGTACCAAACCCACCACATCGGTACTTTGTTTCAGTGCATCCTGCAAGCGGGCAACACTGAAACCGGCCAGCTCCTCGCGAGTGATCTCGCCACGGTTATAGGCCTCAAGGTAATCACGAATGACGCTGCGACTGGTAAGCAACATCGCCACATTCGCCAGGCGTCCCAGATATTGGGCAACTCCCTGGGCCTGGGCATGCATCTGTGCATGTACTGTATCCTCGCTATGCGCGCGCCCCTGCTGGTAAAGCGGCACTCCAGTAACCAGGCCTACCAACAAGCCAGTCACTAGTACGCCAAACATGGCAAAGAGCTGGATACGACGTTGCAGTTGCGCGGTTCGTTGCAAGGTCATACTGCATCCTCTCGTTTTTCCAACACCAAAAAGCTGAAGGCGTGGGTATTTTGTTCATCTGCAACGTGATCCTCGCGCTCGATCTCCTGCCAGTCTGCCCAGGCAAACTCGGGAAACCAGGCATCGCCCGTAATCTTTGCGTGTACCAATGTCAGGATCAGGCGATCGGCCTGTGGCAGCATCTGCCGGTAGAATGATTCACCGCCGATGATCATCACTTCAGACACATCACCAGCTGTCTGCAAGGCTTCATCAATGGAATGGACGACCGTGGCACCGGCGGCCTGATAGCCTGTATCTTTAGTTACCACGATATTATGCCGTTCAGGCAAGGGACGACCCAGCGACTCGAAGGTCTTGCGCCCCATCAGTATTGGCTTGCCCAGGGTATGACGGCGAAACCAGCGCATATCGCCAGGCAAATGCCATGGCAGACGATTTTCAATGCCTATGACGCGGTTCTCCGCCAGGGCCGCAATGATTGAAATTTTTTTTGTTTGCAAGATTGGTTCCCAGGGTGACTTTGTCATCTTACCTTACATTCCCTGTGGTTTTTATCCATCTCCGATAAAATAATTCCATCCAGTAACTTTGTTGTTATGCAAATAAAGAAACTTCTTATATACCACGCTTGCGCGGGCGCGACGGTTTGATTAGAGGTTTCTTCAGACAGCAACAGGAGCTTTGATATGTGGATGGCAGTTATAGTCCAACAATGTGAAATCCTCGTAACAAAAATCAAAAATGGAGCGCACCTCGGGATTGAGCTGCATTTGTGCCAATGGGAAAGGCTCGCGCCCCAGCTGCATACGCGCTTGCTCAAGGTGATTGCTGTAAAGATGGGCATCTCCCAGGGTATGCACAAAGTCCCCAGGCTCAAGTCCCATCACCTGCGCCATCATCATCGTCAGCAAGGCGTATGAGGCGATATTGAACGGCACTCCCAGGAAAATATCAGCACTACGCTGATACAGTTGGCAAGACAGTTTCCCATCGGCTACATAAAACTGAAAAAACGCATGGCATGGTGGCAACGCCATATCATCTATCGCGGCCACATTCCAAGCGGAAACTATCATGCGACGACTATCCGGATTGGTTTTGATTTGATCTATAACCTGGGCAATTTGGTCGATATGATTGCCGCTAGGGGTCGGCCAGGAGCGCCATTGGTAGCCGTAAATAGGACCTAGCTCGCCATGCTCATCCGCCCATTCATCCCAGATGGACACGCCGTTTTCCTTAGGTAGGCAACGTTGGTATCACCGCGTAAAAACCACAGCAACTCATGAATAATGGATTTTAAATGCAGCTTTTTGGTCGTCACCAATGGGAAACCTGCCGCTAAATCAAAGCGCATTTGATAACCGAATACACTTAGCGTGCCGGTTCCAGTGCGATCAGCTTTGCGTGTGCCATGCTCCAATACATGCGCCATCAGATCCAGATACTGCTTCATGCACAACCCTTTCTTTTTGCCAGATACATCAACACCACCCCGACCAAAAACAACGGTAACGACAGGATCTGCCCCATGGTCAGCCAATCAAAGGCCAGATAACCTATATGTGCATCTGGCTCACGCACAAATTCCACTACAAAGCGAAAAGTTGCGTAACAAAGGGCAAACATGCCAGAAACAGCCATCACTGGTCGTGGCCGATTGGAATATATCCAGAGAATCGTAAGCAACAACACGCCCTCCAGCAAGAACTCATACAATTGCGTTGGATGCCGGGGCAACGGCCCGGCACCAGGAAACACCATCCCCCAAGGCAGCTCTGTCACCTTGCCCCAGAGTTCGCCATTGATGAAATTACCCAGACGACCGGTGCCCAGACCTATCGTCACCAATGGGGCGACAAAATCCACTACCGCAAAATAACGCACCTGCAACTTGCGCGCGTACAGCCATACCGCAGTCAGCACACCGAGCAGGCCACCATGAAACGACATCCCGCCCTGCCAGACCTTGAACAGAATCCAGGGCTCACTGATAAAAGAGGAGAAATTATAAAACAGGATATAACCAATACGCCCGCCCAGTACCACGCCCAGAGCGACATAAAAGACAAAGTCATCGACCTGCGCATGCGTCATCACCGTCCCTGGACGCCTGGCCCGCACACGCCCCAGCCACCAGCCACCGGCAAAGCCGATCAAATACATCAGGCCATACCAGTGCACCTTGAGCGGCCCCAGCGAGATGGCTACAGGATCAATATTTGGATAGCTCAGCATGAGGTGATGTGTAACAACTCTTCTTGATTAAGGGATGGATTACCAGAACTTCATCGTCTGGACTAAACATTAGGCGACATATCTTGCCACATATTCCAGTTCAATCATGCATACATCAAACAGACATAGCCGAAGGCTGGACAATGTGCAAAAATCAAATCCACCATAATGAGCGATCAGCACGGACAAGTTCCCATCACGAGACGAATCTTGCATGTCCACATTCAAAACTATAAAAGTATTCATCCTCACCGCCGCCCTGACCGTATCCCTGGCCCTGTTCGCCGGTATGTATCTGGCAACCACCCATGTCTACGATCGAGCAATTGATGACAGCGCCGCCACCATGGCCAGCACGGTAACTGATGGCACCTTCAACGCCATGTATCAAATCATGCGCCGTGGCTGGACCCGCGCACAACTGGAAGAATTCATCGAATCCATCCAGGCCAGTGCCAAGGATGCAGGTCACAAGATCTCCATTTACCGCAGTAACCTGGTCGATGAACGCTTTGGCCCAATCGAGCAGCCCGCCATCGATCCCTTGCTGGAGCGCACCTTGATTTTTGCCCGCCCGCAGAACGAAAAGACAGCCCAAATCCTGCGCAGCACACGGCCGCTCATCGCGCGCGATGAATGCCTGCGCTGTCATAGCAATGCCAGGATTGGCGATGTACTTGGCGTAATTACTGTGCAGCAAGACCTCGGCCCACTGATCAGCAAGGCCAAATCTGATTTATTATTACCCTTGCTGTTAATCGCTCCACTGCCTTTTCTCGTCGCCCTTGGCGTCGCCTTCTACCTCAGTCACCGCATCAATGGCTCCATCGCAATCCTGCAGCAGAAGATCGACAACGTAAACAAGGTATCCGACCTCACACATCTTGAATTAAACAATATCGACCTGGGCTTCAATGAACTGAACGAGCTGTTTGCCAAGGTGACAGAACTGACCACCAAGCTGCGCACTGTAGCCGTGGACAAGGAACTGCTTGAATTTGAAATACGCCTGCTGGAAAAATTCATCATCACTTCAGAAGTAGTACGTGACTGGCGCGAGTACATAAGCCACCTGTTAATTGACATTAACAAAGTCATCGCGGCGCACACTCTGTTCTCCATATTCAAAGTGGATGACGAGCTGTTTGATCTGGAGATCTTCTGGGTAAGCCCGCCCTCTGACGCCACCCGCAGTGAAATGGAGGCATCGGTACGGCATGTCCTTGCCAATAGCAAACAGTTCAGCAGCATCAGCGCGCTTACCATCAATCACAATATTGCCCAACCCGAAAATGCCGAAATCAATCTGTTGCAGACTGATATTGAGCTGCAAACCAAAACGCTGCTGGTCGATACACCCAAGATCGGCGGCATCGTCGGCATCGGTGTACATGCCACACTCAAACAGGACGAAATACGCCTGTTGGTCATAGAGAGCATCCTCTCCACCCTGCTCAACGTCGTCGGTTCTGTTAAGGCCATCTACAAATACACCAAAGATTTGGAGTTCTATGCCACCCGCGATCCTCTCACCAACCTCTACAACCAGCGTCTATTCTGGGAGTTGCTCGGTTATGAAGTAAGCCGTGCTCAGCGTCACGACTACCACTTTGCCTTGCTGGTCATCGACCTGGATAATTTCAAGACTATCAATGACAGCTATAGCCACTCCTTTGGCGATCGCTTCCTGCAGGCCTTTGCCATCAGTGTCCGCCAGGCCCTGCGCAATGGCGATATCCTCGCCCGCTATGGCGGTGATGAATTTGTCGTAGTACTTCCCGACAGTGATGCCGAGCAGGCCTATACAGTCAGTGAGCGCATACTTGCCAACGTTGCCGAGCTTTCCATGCATGCACCTGACCAAAGCCTGGTGCAAGCCACGGCATCCATAGGCATTGCGATCTTTCCTGAACACGCAACCGACCCCAAGGATCTGTTCCTGTTTGCCGATAACATGATGTACAAGGCAAAAACCGATGGAAAAAACCGTATCGGCCTGCCGACTGCGGAGGATGTTGTCGAGGTCTTTCGCAGCATAGGCGAGAAAAGTCTGCTCATTGCCAATGCCATCAACAACAAACAGCTGATCCCTTTCTTTCAGCCCATACTTGATGTTGCTAACAATCAAATCGCGGCTGTGGAGCTGCTTTCACGGATCGAGCTTGAAGATGGCAAGCTGATGGGCGCACATGAATTCATCGAGATCGCCGAGAGAATTGGCATGATCCACAAACTGGATTACGTCGTCATGGAAAAGGCATTTGCTAAAATACAAAATGCTGGCTATCAAGGAAAAATATTCATCAATCTATCTCCACGCGCCCTGGTGCTCAACGAATTTATTCCTGCAGTAAAGGTTCTTAGCAACACCTACCAAATCCAGCCCAAACAGGTGGTTTTTGAAATCACCGAGCGTGATACGATAAAAAACATCACCCTGCTGGAGCAATTCGTCAATAATTTAAAACTGGAAGGATTCGGCTTGGCTATTGACGATTTTGGCTCTGGATTTTCTTCCTTTCATTACCTCAAACGCTTTCCCATCGACTACCTCAAGATCGAAGGCGAATTTATCATGAATATGCTTAACGACACGCGCGATCGAGCATTTGTGCATAGTATCGCCAATCTGGCCCAACAACTCGGCATCCAGGCGCTGGCTGAATTTGTAGAAAATGAGGAGTTACTCACCTACATTCAAGAAGCTGGCATCCCCTATGCCCAGGGCTTTCATATTGGCCACCCCAGCCGTGAACTACCCTGTTTGCTAAGCAAAAGAGCCTGAATTGTGACCGATCACACTGACAAAAAATATATGAGCCACCAAAATATGCCGGTTTCAGCAATCCGGAAGACTCCCATGCGAGGCCTGTTATTAACCCTGCTGTTCGCCGTCACAATAACCGCTCTGGCCGAGACAAATTATGTTGACGATAACTTGACCATCACACTGCGCACCGGCCAGGGTACGGCCTTCCAGGTCCTGCGCTCTCTCTCCTCCGGCACCGCCATGGAGGTGCTGGAACGCAATGACAAATACGCTCGGGTACGACTTAAAGATGGCACAGAAGGCTGGGTGCTTAGCCAATATCTTGTAACCACTCCCGCAGCGCGCGATCTCCTCGCGCAGATGGAGCAGCGCCTGGAGCGTTTTACCACGGAAAATCAGCAGCTCAAAAAAGATTTGGCAAACCTGCGAAATGAAAAACACAGCGTTGAAGACGAGCAAAAACAGGCCAGCACAACAGTAGAAAAACTGCAGGCAGAATTGGAACAACTGAAAACCGTAGCCGCCAGGCCGCTGGAACTGGAAAAACAGAATCGGGAAATCAGCAAACGTCTGCAAGAACTGGAGCTTGATACACTTCTGCTGCAAGAAGAAAATACCGCCCTGCGTGATCGCACCAACCGCGACTGGTTTCTGGCCGGAGCCGCCGTGATATTGATCGGACTGGCCCTGGGCCTGATCCTGCCCAAGCTACGCAGGCGTCAAAGTTGGAGCGACTGGCGTTAAGAAGTGAAACCTGCATATTTAACCAGTCTCGACGGCACACACAGTGCAACAAAACCACTAACAAGAGCTCCCTGACAGCCTGTATGCAGCTTGTCAATAATGGTCTTGCTGAGAGAAAAAATGTAAAGTGTAGTAAATAAGCATTCTAACAGGAGCCCATATGAACTGTATCTTCTGCCAGATTGTTGCTGGTGAAATCCCGGCCGGGATTATCTACAAAGACGAGCATGTCATCGCCTTTCATGATCTCAACCCCCAGGCACCAACCCACATTCTGCTCATTCCGCGCAGGCACATAGCTACCGTCAATGAGCTGGTTGAAAACGACATCCCCATCATAGGCCACCTATTCCTGGCTGCACGCGAGCTGGCTGCCAAACTTGGATTTGCCAACGATGGCTATCGTCTGGTTATGAATACCAATGAAGCAGGCGGCCAGACAGTATTTCATATCCACCTGCACCTGCTGGCTGGCCGCAATCTGGCCTGGCCGCCGGGCTAACAGTCAAATGAGCGGAAAATATTGAATTCAAATAAATGAAACCTGAACTAATCAGCTTCAAGCTCTGTCCTTTTGTCCAGCGCTCAGTAATTGTGCTATTGGAAAAAAAGGTACCTTTCGATATCAGATATATCGATCTGAGCAACCCGCCAGACTGGTTCAAGGCCATTTCTCCGCTGGGCAAGGTCCCCCTGCTCAAGTTGGGCGATACCGTACTGTTTGAATCGGCCGTGATCATGGAATATCTGGATGAGGTCAACCCGCCATCCCTGCACCCAAGCGATCCGCTACGCAAGGCCCATCATCGGGCATGGATTGAATTTTCTTCAACTTTGTTAGTAAGCCAGTATCAACTAACCATGATTGCTGCAGATGAGACCGCCTTTATCGAGATAAGAAACGAACTACAGACCAAGCTATCCCAACTGGAACAGCAAATTACAGGACCATTATTTGCTGGCGAACAATTCAGCCTCCTGGATGCCGCCTTCGCGCCATTTTTTTTGCGCCTGCACCTGCTGGAAAAATGGCATGAGATGAATCTGCTACATGCCCTGCCCAAGACAAAAGCCTGGTCTGCGCATCTACTTAAGCGTACTGCCGTACAGGATTCCGTTGTTGCGGAATTTGCTGAACTCTACCGTGCACATATCAATAACACTGACGCCTATGCCGCGAAAATCTTTTGCGCAGACTGTTAAATGTGGTTTTTCTGGGGATTGAACATATGCCAGTGGATGGGCTGCATTTGGCAAGAGGCAGGACGTCGATAGCCACTATTCAGGCAGGGTGTGGCGATACAAACTACGACTGGCAAAGGCCAACCAGGGCAGGGTAATCAACAATAAAGGCAGCAACAAAATACTGCCCATGATCAGGCTGGACAACATGATCGCCCAGACCAGTGCGGGAATAAAATTGGCAAACACAATGCGCACGCTGGTAGCAACTGCCGTAACCAGGTTCGTCCGTCGCTCATAAAGCAGAGGCACGGAAAACGCTGCAACACAATAAATCAGAAAAGCCATAAATACCACGGAGACCGAACCCCAGAGCAGAAAACGCTGCACATCTGCTGTAGTGGGTAACAATTCATGCGACCATACCGGCACACCGCCAACCATATAGCTATAAAGAATGGCCGCATCGGTAATGAAGATCATGAACAATAGCGCACACACCAGTGCAACGACCCAAAGCGCTGGTGAAGCCATAACAAACCCACGCAAGGCGTCAGTTAAATGAACCTTCGCACCAGACTCATGCGCATGGGCAATACCAAAAAAGCCAGCCAGGATAATAGGCGCCACCAGCATGAACGCGCCAGCTGCCATGATGATGAAGGGAGTAAGGCCACGCGCCAGCAACAGACCCAGGATAATGGCACCACACAAGGCAAACAACAGGGCATAAAGGCTGCTTACAAACCTGGTCTGACGCGCGAGTTGCCAGCCTTCAGTAAGTGCCATGCCTAGAGTGGAAAAACCAAAACGCTGAATTTTCACCATCAGCCCCGGATATTCGACTGAACCGTAAATTCAGCCAGCGCCACTTGCGGCGCTGGCTGCCAATCCGGCTTACGGTGCTCGGCAACCACATTGGTAAAGATACCGCCGCGTACGTAAAAACGCGCACTAAGGCGCATGAAACGAGGTTCAACAGCGCTGACCAGGTCATCGAGAATACGGTTGGTGACGTCCTCATGGAAATGACCTTCTTCACGGAAGCTCCAGATATAAAGCTTCAGACTCTTCAGTTCTATGCAAAGTTTATCCGCAATATAATCAAGCGTAAGTACCGCAAAATCAGGCTGCCCGGTCTTGGGACACAGGCAAGTGAACTCCGGGATCTCCATATGGATCTGATAATCCCTTTGCGGGGCGGGATTCAGGAAAGTCTCAAGATTTTTACTGGGCAGTGATGACATAGCAGGCTCGTCATTAAGGCTGAAAACAAAACGGATTCATTATGAAATATCAAATTATCGCGCAGGAATTCAATCCGGCAAAGTCAGCTGATTACAACTCGAGTCCGCCCAGGCGCTGTGCCACCCGAGCTTGATGCCAACGCACACCCAGATAAAAACCAAACACCAGCAACAACGCCAGAGCAGCAAGATAATAGAGCCAGGCATAACTCTTGTTTTCAGGTTGCAAGGCAGCAAGCGATGCACTCAAGCGATCATTTTCTCCCTGTACATGCTCGTGTTGTACAGATATCTGCTCGATCTGGGCTAATGTTACATCATACTGGCGGCGCAATTGCTCCAGCTCGGCTTGCTGCGCGGCAAAATCATTTTTCAATTGTTCGAGACGTAGTTTTGCCGGCACCTCATTGCTGGCATAGCTATCGCTAATCCAGCCTTCTACTCCATCGGCAGTGCGCACACGCAGGTAATCATCCCTGCGCTCCAGCACGGTTAATTCTGCACCGGATGTCACCACGGCAAGAGGGGCAGCCGATGAGAAGGGTTTTGCACGCACTCCAACACGCAGGACATCACTGATATAAATTGTCTCTGCTAAAACTGGCGTCAGGGCGCACAGCATAAGCAGCAAAAGCGCATATCGCATCCGCTCGTTCCTTTGTTGTTGTCTTTGCAAGCAATCAGCCTGTTGGCCGTCATCATACGGTCTAAACCGCGTAACTGCCAGATCAAGCTACATCAAATATGAAATGTGTCTTTAGCTGGAAGGAGAGCTTTTCATGATGGGGGACGCAAGCCCGCATAAAGCTCAAGGACTTAAAACCTACCGAACACTCGCAGGTTTCCTGTCAGGATTCCTGGGAGTTTAGACAAGCCAAAAGGTGTTTACCACAGAACGTCGACGATGAAATCGCGCACACTCAACTCTGAAGTACATACCAATTAAGTGGCGTATAATCATGTGTGCTTTGCATCAAAAATTCCGGTGTTTAAAAACCTGGTGTTTTTTGTGGTCGCGCGACAATAGTCACCAGTACGCAGTTATGTCACCAGCCAGAGAAAAAAACACTTGGTCAACCTGCAGCTGGGCGCTACTTCCAGGGGTTCAAGTTATGCACTTTTGCATTAAATCCGGGCAGTTTGGATTTCAGTTTTTTTCCTTGTGTTTTACTGCACGTCATTGCAGAATCCACGCTGACACAGTCTGCAAACAGGCTGCCCTTACTAATCAATCAGGGAGATAACAGATGGCTGTAAAGAAAAAACCTGCTGCTAAAAAAGCCGCACCGGCCAAGGCCGCTGCCCCAGTAAAAGCAATCGGCACCAAGCAAACCAAAACGCAAATCATTGCCGATATCGCCGAGGCCACCGGCCTGTCGAAGAAAGATGTAAATGCCGTCTTCAATACCACGGCAACCATGATCGAGGCTCACATGAAAAAGAACGGCTCCGGTGAGTTCATCATCCCAGCCATTGGCGTGAAGGTCCGCCGTCACAAAAAACCCGCTACCAAGGCCCGCAAGATGATCTCGCCTTTCAGTGGCGAAGAAATTACCGTCAAGGCCAAACCAGCCCATAACTCCATCAAACTGGCAGCACTCAAGTCTCTCAAGGACACTGTGCAGTAATTCAGACGTTCTATAAAAAAAGGGCATCGAACGATGCCCTTTTTTTATCCGGACTAAATAGTTCCTAAAAATTCATCCGTACACCTACGTGAGCGCGGTTATCCAGCTTGAACGAACCACCCTTGTCAACGCCTACCTTCACCTCACGATAACCAACATAGACAAAGGCCTGCTCTACAACCTGATAATCAGCCGACAGACTCCATTCGGTATAACTGTCCGCATCCATAAAGCTGGTGATCTCTGGCGCATAATAAAGCGCAGCATTAAATCCTACACGATAGATAGGTGAAAAACGCACATTGCCGCCGAAGGCCACATGACCACCATCAAAACTGCCTATATCAACATATACAGCTCGACCACCCAGGCTGATGCTGAAATCACCCTGCTCGCTCCAATTCATGCCCGCCACCTGCAAACCACCATGCAAGACATAGCCGTTATCTGAATATTTCCGTGAATAAAGCAGGCCAACATCCATATTCAGCCCCTGGCTATCACCAACCGGGCGGGCATAGGTAGCACGCAAAGCCTTGTTATGCAGATTAATATCCAGTGTATCGGCAGCCGCCTGAGCCGCCATCGCTAAACCAAGGCACACTCCCAAAATACGCAAAATCATAAGCACCCTCTCTGATATTGTTGAACAACAAAAACTCTCATAGTCTGCCGCACACGCTTGCAGAACCACCTATACTTTATTTGCCGTGCTATAAATCAGTTATTTTCTACAGCAGCAAATTTCATCACTACAAATTATACGGAATGAAAAGTCTATCATGACTAGACCACTGCGCCATGTAACTCTCATTACATTTCTGCTGCTACTTATCGGCGCGTCCATCTGGTATGCCAACCGCGCCAAACCAGTAGTGGTAGTCACAGCCAGCGTCGAGACCGGCCTGGTTGAGGCAACGGTAGCCAACACCCGCGCCGGTACTGTCAAGGCCTGCCGCCGCGCACGTCTTGCACCCTCACAAGGTGGTCAGGTCGCCGAACTGTTAGTGCGCAAGGGCGATCAGGTGGAAGCTAATCAATTATTGCTGCGCCTGTGGAACGATGACCTGGCCGCCCAGCTGGCGCTGGCAAAGAGCGAGGCACAGGCGGCTGACGCCCGTGCCGATGAAACCTGTTTGCTGGCCGATGTCGCTAAGCGTGAAGCTCGCCGTCTGGATACTCTCTATCAACAAAAACTGGTGGCTGAGGATCAACGCGATCGCAGCGCAACCGAAGCACTTGCACGCGCGGCGGCCTGCACTGCTGCCCGTGCCAATGCCCGCGTCAGCAAGGATCGCATCCGTCTCAATGAGGCCCTGCTGGATCGCACCCTGTTACGCGCACCCTTTGCTGGCACAGTAGCCGAAACCACCGGCGAGGTCGGCGAGTTTGTCACGCCCTCTCCGCCCGGCATCCCCATGCCGCCAGCAGTTGACCTGGTGGATAATAGTTGTCTTTATGTAATTGCGCCGATCGATGAGATTGATGCGCCACGCGTTAGCATCGGTATGCCGGCACGCATCTATCTCGATGCCTTCGGCAAGCAGTCCTTCTCTGGCTATGTGGCGCGGATCGCACCTTATGTATTGGATGTAGAAAAGCAGGCGCGTACCGTAGAAATGGAAGTTGAATTTAGCAAGCCGGAAGACGTAGCTAACATGTTGGCTGGCTACAGCGCCGATGTGGAGATTATTCTGCAGCGACGGGAAGATGTCCTGCGCATACCAACCGAGGCGTTGATGATCGATAACCTTGTGTTGCTGCTCGATGGAGCGACATTGCAAGAACGACAAATCGAGACCGGCGTAGCCAACTGGCAACATACAGAAGTACTCAGCGGCCTGGCGGTCGGCGAGCGTATCGTCACTTCTATTGATCGCGAAGGCGTACGCGCCGGTGTCGCGGCAGTGAGCGAAAACGTCAACCGGAAGCAGCAATGATCGAGCTGAAAGCGGTAGACCGGATTTTTACCGTAGGTGAGCAACGTGTGCATGCCCTGCGTCATATCGATCTGCACATCATGCCAGGCGAATATATTTCCATCATGGGGCCATCCGGCTCGGGTAAATCCACCCTGCTCAATATCATGGGTCTGCTCGATCGACCAAACTCAGGAAGCTATCTGTTCGAGCAACAGGAAGTCAGTGCTCTGTCAGACAATGAACAAGCCAAGGTGCGGCGTGAACGCATCGGTTTTGTCTTTCAATTCTTTCATCTGATCCCACGCCTGACTGCGGCGGAAAATATAGAATTGCCATTGATGCTATCTGGCGTGCCAAAGTCCCAACGTCGCCCACGGGTGGAAGAAATTCTCGAAAGTCTTGGCCTGAGCGAACGCGCTCACCATCGGCCCGAGCAACTTTCCGGCGGTCAGCGGCAACGGGTGGCCATCGGCCGCGCCACCGTGACCAGACCATCGCTACTACTGGCCGATGAGCCCACCGGCAACCTTGATCGGGCAACCGGCCAGGAAATGGTGACGATCCTTGAGCAACTTAATGAGCAGGGCATCACCCTTATAGTGGTGACACATGATCCAGAACTGGGACAGCGCGCGCATCGTCGCCTGCGCATGGTAGATGGCGAGATCGTCGCGGATATAGGCAAGACAACATGAGCTGGCACGACCAACTGCGCTTTGCCTTCAGTGCCCTGCGTGGGGCACGTCTGCGTAGTGGTCTAATGCTGCTGGCGATGGCCATAGGAGTCGCTGCCGTGGTCGTGCTCTCGGCCCTGGGCGAAGGTGCCAGACGTTATGTGGTCGACAGTTTTTCCTCGCTAGGCACACATCTATTGATCGTCATGCCAGGACGCAGCGAAACCACAGGCGGCGCACCGCCGATGACCTCGGAGACACCGCGTGACCTCACCCTCAACGATACAGAGGCCCTCAAACGCAGTCATCACATATTACGCGTGGCACCGATCAATGTCGGCGCAGCACCCGTATCATATGGCGGTCGTGAACGCGATGGCGTCATCATGGGTGCAACCAACGAGCTATACGAGGTACGCCATCTTGAACTGGCGCAGGGGCGTTTTTTGCCGCTTGGTGATGTGCATCATCCACAGCCGGTAGCCGTTTTAGGTGCGCGGCTACGCGATGAATTATTTGGTCAACAATCCGCTCTGGGCGAGCGCATCCGCATTGGTGATCACCGTTTCCGCGTCATCGGCGTCCTGCAGGAACAAGGCGAGTCTCTGGGTATGAACACCGATGACCAGGTGATTATTCCGGTGATGTCCGCCCAGGCGCTGTTCAATGTCAATTCACTGTTTCGCATTCTGGTGGAAGCGACCTCACGCGAATCCATCGAACCGGCACGCAAACACATCATCAACACGCTTACGGCACGCCACGACGGCGAGGAGGATGTCACTGTTATCACGCAGGAATCCGTGCTTTCCACCTTCGATCGCATCCTTACCGCACTGACCCTTACCGTGGCTGGCATTGCGGCGATCAGTCTGGTCGTCGCAGGTGTTTTGATCATGAACGTAATGCTGGTCGCCATCGCCCAGCGCACCGCTGAGATAGGTCTGCTCAAGGCACTTGGGGCACCGGCGCAGACCATTCAAACTCTCTTCCTCGCCGAGGCTGCCATGCTCTCGTTGCTAGGCGCAGCAATCGGCCTACTGGCAGGCCAGGCCGCAACCTGGTTGCTGCGCCAGATCTACCCTGCACTGCCTTTTGTTGCACCATTATGGGCCATTTTTGCCGCTGTTTTAGTAGCGCTGGGTACCGGCCTGCTGTTTGGTGTGCTACCGGCGCGGCGTGCCTCCCGTCTTGAGCCCGTTCAGGCGCTGGCACGACGATGATCACACATGATTTCATTCGACTGACAACAAGTTCAGTCTTTGCCCAAGGCCTGCGCAGTGCGCTGACTGCCCTGGGCATTGCCATCGGCATCATGGCCGTCGTTCTACTGACCGCGATTGGCCAAGGCATCCACCGCTATGTGCTAAATGAATTCACCCAATTCGGCACAAACCTGATCTCCATACAGCCAGGACGCAGCAGCACCATGGGCGCCTCGATCGGTGCCTTTGGCAATACTCGGCCGCTGAGTCTGGAAGATGCAGAGTCACTAAAAAAACTGCCGCGCGTGGTCAACGTCGACCCGGTCGTCGCTGGCAATGCGCTGGTTGAGGCAAATGGTCGACAGCGGCGCACCAATGTCTATGGTGTCGGGCCGCACTTTCCCAGCGTATTCAATTTTGCTGTCTCCATAGGCAATTTTTTGCCTCCGGATGAACCACGCACCGCGCGCGCTTTTGCAGTGTTGGGCAGTCAACTGCGCCATGAATTGTATGGTGATGAAAACCCGCTGGGACAAACCCTGCGTGTGGGTGGCGACCGCTATCGCATCATCGGCGTGATGCACAGCAAGGGACAGGTGCTTGGCTTTGATATCGACGATACCGTGTATATACCTTCGGCCAAGGCACTGGATTTATTCAACCGCGATGGCCTGATGGAGATCAATGTGCTCTACCAGACCGGAGCCAATGTGAACGAGGTTGCCGCCGGTATCAAGCGCATCCTCACGGCACGCCACGGACGCGAAGATTATACCCTGATCACCCAGGAACAAATGCTCGACGTGCTCGGCTCGGTGCTGGACGTGTTGACCTTTGCCGTGGGTGCCCTGGGCAGCATTTCACTGCTGGTAGGTGGCATCGGTATCTTCACCATCATGACTATTGCCGTGCGCGAACGCACGCCTGAGATCGGCCTGCTGCGTGCTGTGGGAGCGCAAAGAAGTCAGGTACTGAGTCTGTTTCTCGGCGAGGCTATCTTGCTCGCAGCAATCGGGGGTTTTAGCGGATTGCTGCTGGGGCTGGGACTTGCCTGGATGCTGGGGATCTTGGTGCCGGCCTTGCCGATCCACATCAACTGGGCTTACGTCCTGAGCGCCGAGATCATCGCCGCCGCCGTGGGACTAATAGCTGGTATCTGGCCGGCGCGCCAGGCCGCCCGCCTCGACCCGGTGGAGGCCTTGCGCACCGAGTAGCTCTATGCTTTGATTGCCAGCGGCTAGCCTGTATATTTCACTGGTGAGCGCGGCGCTCTGTGTACAGGCCAGCGTCACACTAATGAAACATGCAGACCTGAAAAGTCGAGCATGACAACAAAACCAAATAAGTGAGGATAGAGAAATATGAAACGTATCATTGCCACCGCTCTGTTTTGCAGTCTACCATTGGGTCATCTCCTGGCCGACGACAATGGCAAGCAGGCTCGTATCGAACACAGCAAGACTGTCATCCAGGAATTTTTTGGCAAGCTCAAAGGCGAACTGGAATCCGCCATGAAGGAAGGTGGGCCAATCAACGCCATCGAAGTCTGCAACAGCGTCGCCCCTGGCATCGCCCATAGTCTCTCCACCAAATATAATATGAACGTCGCCCGCACCAGCCTGAAAACCCGTAATTCAAACAATGCGCCAGATGCCTGGGAGCAGGCAGTGCTAGAAAAATTTGAAGAACGCAAGGCAGCTGGTGAAAATCCTGACACCATCGCCTTTGCTGAAATAGTGGAAACAAACGGCAAGCAGGAATTCCGTTTCATGAAAGCCATCATCATGCCACCAGAAGACAAGATGCCATGCCTCAAGTGTCACGGCAGCAACATCGCCCCTGCAGTCGCCAGCAAGCTGGATGAGCTATACTCAAATGATCAGGCGCGTGGCTACAAGGCCGGTGACGTGCGTGGTGCCTTCACCCTGCGCCAGTCGATGTAAAAATATCCAGCACGCGTAGATAAAACACACAATCAGCAACAAACAACCCCTCTTCCGCAAGCGGAAGAGGGGTTGGGAGAGGGCTTTTCGCAAACACACTTGCTTAGGAAGCGCTGAGTAATTACCTACGTTGTCAGGGCGGTGTTAAAAAACGGCTCAAAATGTTCATTTACTACGTGTAAACTGCGCTTTTTCGCCGTTTTTTGCCTAGCCCTGACTGCCTCGCCAACATTATTCAGCGCTTCCCTTATCTGCCCTGCAAGAATTGTTTTATTTTATTGCCTGCTAAATTTGCTGCACACAAGCGTGCATCTACACAAGCCGTAGATATTATTTTGCAGATAGCTCGTTAGCGCAGCAGAACTTCCAACTGTTTCTCACTTACAGCCCCCAGCAATACCTTGATTATCTTGCCATGCTCTACCAGCACAATGGTTGGCGTGGCGCGGATACCAAACTTCCTTGCCGCATCTGCTTGATACTTAACATTAACTTTTACCACGTTGCCAAAACGCTCGCCCATCCGATCAATCAAGGGCGCAAGGCTACGGCAAGGCCCACAATGCTCACTGTAAAAATAAAACAGCAGCTTATCCATTGCTTGCTGCTCAGGTGCAAGCAAAGTGGCGTAGTCTGGCGCGCTCTGCCCCTGCATACGCTTGCTGCTCAGCCGAATATAAACAGGCATGGCCATTAACAAAACCAGCACACCTATAAGAACAAAAGGTAAATATTGCATTTTATTTCCCAGCCAAATTCAACTCATAAGCACATAACATGAACACCTGGTAGCAGAGATCAACTGTAGTAGTCATACGCTTTTGCTCCATTAACAGATATGACGATACGCAACGATGCCAGGTT
>JBAYOW010000007.1:0-81059 GCA_041678005.1 Thiohalomonadaceae bacterium | reverse complement strand
GGTAATAAGTTTAAGCAAGGTGGACTTGCCACTACCATTACGCCCTATGATGCCAACGGTTTCACCGCGCTTAATGTCAAAACTCACGTCATTGAGCGCGTTAAAGTTTTTATGGTATGTCTTCTTAAGCGGGTGTAACGCCTCTTTCAATCTGTCAACTGGTTGACGGTAAAGTTTATAGGTTTTGGTCAGGTTCCTGACTGAAATGGCAACATCAGACATTACAACACATCCCCAAAATGCGGTCTCAGCCTTTTAAAGATCAAAGCACCGAGCAAAAGAGCAAGTATTGTTATTGTTAGATAGTAAGCAGACCACTCAGGCTTTTCCCAGAACCAAACTTGGCTAACAAAACTATCTCTGTAGCCCGTCACAATGTAATAAGCAGGATTCAACTTAATCAAATAGTGGTATTTTTGCGGTATTAAATCAGGCGACCAAAAAATTGGGGTTAACCAAAAACCCATCTGTAAAACAACAGTTATGATGCTGCCCACATCTTTAATAAAGACGCGCATAGCGCTGGTCATCCACGATAATCCCACTGCAAATAAAACAGTTAACAGCATATAAAAGGGTAATTGTAGCCAATACATGGTGGGCAGGAAACCGTGGGACAGCAAAACTATCAAAAGAAAAAATACCAGGCCCAAATGAAACAAAATGGATGAACCAATATTTACCAGCGGTAAAACACCCACTCGAAATGCAACTTTTTTAACGAGAAAGGCATTGCTGGTCACTGCATCCGCACCTGTTCGAATTGCATCTGAAAAAAATAACCATGGAACCATACCAGCCAATAACCACACTACAAAGGGAACTCCACTAGCTGTGTGCCCAGCACGAAAACCCACTGTAAAACCCGTCCAGATTACGAGCATGAACATCATTGGCTGAATAAATGCCCAAGCCAAGCCTAGATAAGAGCCTAAATATTGCTTTTTAAAGTCATTTTTTATTAAGGCAAATAACAGCGCTCTACTATGAAAAAGATGCTTGATAAAGCGGCTTATTTCCTTTAAGTAGCGCATAAGTCAAATTTTACTGCCCAGGCGCTCACGCTGATAGCTGCCATCTTGCACACGCTCACACCATAGCTGGTTGTCTAAATACCACTGCACAGTTTTACGAATACCGCTGGTGAAGGTTTCTTGTGGTGTCCAGCCTAGTTCTTTTTCAATTTTGCTGGCATCAATGGCGTAGCGCATATCGTGACCTGGGCGGTCTTCCACGTAGGTGATTAGACTTGCGTAGTCGTTGATGTTTAGTTTTGCTCGCTGAGGAGCCGCCAGCTCGTTGAGGATCTGACAAATAGTTTTAACAACATCGATGTTTCGTTTTTCATTGTGGCCGCCAATGTTGTAGGTTTCGCCCACTTTGCCCTGCATTGCAACCAAGACCAGCGCTCTTGCATGGTCTTCAACATAGAGCCAATCGCGAATTTGATTGCCCTTACCATAAATTGGCAAAGGTTTGCCTTCCAGGGCATTTAATATAACCAGTGGGATGAGCTTTTCCGGGAAGTGGTATGGGCCGTAATTGTTTGCGCAGTTGGTGATCAGGGTTGGCAGGCCATATGTTCTTAGCCAGGCACGCACCAAGTGGTCTGAAGCTGTTTTGCTTGCCGAGTAAGGTGAGCTTGGCGCATAGGCTGTAGTTTCAGTAAACAATGGTAAAGATTCGTCCGTTGTTTCAACTTCATCAGGATGCGGCAAATCTCCGTAGACTTCATCTGTTGAAATATGGTGAAAACGGAAGTCGGCTTTTTTTGCTGTTGGTAGATCATTCCAATAGGCCCGTGCCTGTTCTAATAGATTATAGGTTCCGACAATATTGGTTTGAATGAATTCAGCTGGGCCGTCAATTGAACGATCCACGTGGGACTCAGCAGCTAAGTGCATAATAATATCTGGCTGGTATTGTTTGAAAATTCGTTGTATCTGCGCTGCATCACAAATATCAACTTGTTCAAAGCTGTAGCGTGGATTATCGCTAACGCTTGTAAGTGATTCCAAATTACCGGCGTAGGTGAGTTTGTCCACGTTAACAACTGTATGTGGTGTGTCCTGGATAAGATAACGAACAACTGCGGAGCCGATAAAGCCTGCTCCACCGGTGACTAAAATGGTTTTTTGATTATCTGGCATGTTGCTTCTCTAATTCTTTTAAACAAACTTTCAGGGAATCTTTCCAATATGGAATACTGATGCCAAAAGCCTGTTTGATGTTGGTTTTGTCCATCACGCTATAGTGTGGACGCTTGGCAGGGGTTGGGTAGTCCTGCGTGTCGATTGGATTAACAACACAGTCAATATCTTTAAGCTCGAATATGGCTTTGGCAAAATCATACCAGGAGCACACGCCTTCGTTACTAAGGTGATAGGTTTTGACTGGATTAGCCTCATCCGCCTTGCCATTGATATAGCAAAGCGCCTTTAAAATGGCAGCAGCTAAATCAGTTGCATAGGTGGGGCTGCCAACTTGATCAGCCACAACATTAAGCTGATCTCGTTCTTGCCCAAGTTTAAGCATGGTTTTTACAAAGTTATTACCAAACTCAGAGTAAACCCAGCTAGTGCGAATAATGAGCGCACGTGGGCTTGCTGCGTGAATAGCCTGCTCGCCTTTTAATTTGCTGTCGCCATACACATTGATAGGTTCAACAGTATCATGCTCTTGATAGGGTTTGTGATTTTGGCCATTAAATACATAGTCGGTGCTAATGTGAATAAGCAGGGCATTGTTGTCATTAACAACCTGTGTAAGCTTTGCGACTGAGTGATGGTTAATGGCATAGGCGAGCTCTTGCTCTGTTTCTGCTTTGTCGACAGCGGTGTAGGCGGCGCAGTTGATAAGCGCGTCAAACTGATAGTTTAATAATTTTTGTTTAACCAGCTCGGGCTGTGATAGATCAAGCTCATCACGGCCTACGAACTGAAATTCAAACTGTGGATACTGTTGCGTAAGCTTTTGGATGCTTTGCCCCAGTTGCCCAGATTTGCCAGTGACTAAAATGCTCTTAATCATATAACTTCACATCAATATTAAATGCTTGAGCTTCTGCATGAATATCTTGCAATTTGGGCTGGTTTTGGTCTTTTGCTGACAGCTTGAGTAATGCGTTTGGCAGTTTCCAATCTATCTTCAGTGCTGGATCATCAAATGCCAAACCACGATCACATTCGGGTGAGTAGTAATTATCAACCTTGTAAAAAAAGACTGCGGTATCGCTGAGAACAACGAAGCCGTGGGCAAATCCCCGAGGAATAAACAGTTGATGTTTGTTTTCACTACTTAAAATAGTGCTTACATGCTGCCCATAGGTTGGGCTGCCTGCACGAATATCGACTGCCACATCTAACACCTCACCTTCAATCACGCGCACAAGTTTTGATTGTGCAAAAGGTGGTAACTGGAAGTGCAAACCTCTTAGCACACCTTTGCCGGATCTGGATTCATTGTCCTGGCAGAAATCAATTTTGTAGCCCAAGGCCTGTTCAAGTTTATCCTGCCTGAAGGTTTCAACAAAGTAGCCGCGCTCATCGCCATGGATTTTAGGTTGAATGAGCACGACATCAGGTATTGACTGCTTGACAAATTCCATGAATATCCTCTGCGCGTTTTAGCAGGTGTTGACCTTATTGATTATCGGGGGAATACTGCAAGACGGATAGTTTACTCCAACGGTTACAGATATTCTTATCGTTTTTATTGAGCGCATGCTCCAGATACAAGGGCGCAATGCCCGTTGGTTATTGCGCCATGCCTGACCGTATTGTATTTAACCGTAGGATGGGCATTCATGCTCACGCGGAACCATATGCCTACACAAAACCATGTATCCATACAAAAAACACACGTGTACGCCACCAACACCAACGTAAAAAACCACATCACGGCATTGCCGGATGACACACACGCGGGCATGAATGCCCGCCCTTGACTGTAAAAAAACTCACACAACCACATTGTTAATGGCCATCTAAACTGATTCGCATCACGAGGCCGCTGCCCTCTCCCCCAGCCCCTCTCCCGCCAGCGGGAGAGGGGAGCTTAGACACACGCGGGCATGAATGCCCGCCCTTGACTGTAAAAACACACACAACCACATGGTCAATGGCCATCTAAACTGATTCGCATCACGAGGCCGCTGCCCTCTCCCCCAGCCCCTCTCCCGCCAGCGGGAGAGGGGAGCTTAGTCGCACAGGTAGGCATTGCGCCCTATCTGACTACGGCGTTTTAAGATAAGGCTCAATGCGCTTCATCCCAGTTTTGTCCCATGCCTACCTCAACCTTCAAGGGTACTTTAAGTGAGGCTACGCCTTCCATTAGCTGGCGGATTTCCTGCTGTGCTGTGGCGATGAAGTCTTCCGCTATTTCAAATACCAATTCATCATGCACCTGCATGATCATGCGTACCTTGCCTGCGGTTCCCTGCTGCCAGGGCGCGATGGCGATCATGGCGAGTTTGATGATGTCCGCTGCCGTGCCCTGCATGGGGGCGTTGATGGCGGTGCGCTCGGCATATTGTCGGCGCTGGGCATTGCTGGCCTTGATGTCGGGGACATACAGGCGTCGGCCAAACACAGTTTCCACATAGCCTATTTCTTTTGCCTGTGTGCGGATTTCATCCATGTAGCGCTGCACGCCTGGATAGCGGGCGAAATAAAGTTCTACATATTCCTGCGCTGCGGCACGATCTATGCCTAATTGCCTGGCCAACCCATAGGCCGACATGCCATAGATAAGACCAAAATTGATGGCCTTGGCGCTACGGCGCATTTCGTTATCGACCTCTTCGATCGAAACACCAAACACCTCAGCAGCGGTGGCTCGATGAATATCCTGTCCCTGGCTAAAGGCATCCAGCAGACCGCTATCGCCGGAAAGATGCGCCATAATGCGCAGCTCGATCTGCGAGTAGTCGGCGGCCAGCAATTTGTAGCCTGGTGGTGCGATGAAGGCCTGGCGTATGCGCCGTCCTTCGGCTGTGCGCACTGGAATATTTTGCAGATTGGGATCCGACGAAGACAATCTGCCCGTTGTCGCCACTGCTTGATGATAAGAGGTATGTACCCGTCCGCTGCGCGGGTTCATCTGCTCTGGCAGCCGATCAGTGTAGGTGGACTTGAGCTTGGCCAGGCTGCGATGTTGCAGGATCAGACTCGGCAGTTCATAGCCATAGAGCGACAGCTCCTGCAAGACCTCTTCGGCCGTGGAAGGCTGGCCCTTGGGGGTTTTTTTCAATACAGGTAGTTGCAAATGTTCAAACAACAACTGCTGGATCTGCTTGGGTGAGCTTAAATTGAAAGGCCCGCCAGCGGCGCTATGGGTGGCCTGTTCGATCTCTTTCATCGCCAAGGCCAGCTCTGTGCCCTGCCGTTTGAGCATGGCGATATCCAGCAACACGCCTGCCTGCTCCATTTCAGCCAAAATCGGCACCAGCGGCAACTCTATCTCCTCATACACCTGCCGCAAGCGCGGCTCAGCAACAAGACGCGGCCACAAGGCCTGGTGCAATTGCAGGGTAATATCGGCATCCTCGGCGGCATACTCAGCTGCCTGCTCAAGCGGTACTTGATTGAAACTTAACTGCTTGACGCCTTTGCCTGCCACCTCTGCAAAGCTGATCATTTTGTGCCCAAGATATTTGAGTGCCAATGAATCCATGTCGTGGCGGGTGGCAGTGGACTCCAATACATAGGACTGCAACATGCTGTCGTGGGCAATGCCGCGCAGATGGATGCCGTGGTTGGCCAGTACATTCATGTCGTACTTGAGATTTTGCCCCAGCTTTGGCCGCGCAGGGTCTTCCAGCAAGGGCTTCAACTGTGCCAGCACATTTGTACGATCAAGCTGATCCGGCGCGCCTGTATAATCATGTGCCAGAGGCACATAGGCCGCCTCGCCCGGCTGTATGGCAAAGGAGATACCAACTATCTCTGCCAACTTGTAATCCAGGCTGGTGGTCTCCGTATCAAAAGCGATCAACTCTGCCGCTGTCAGGCGATCCAGCCAGTGCGTCAATTGCTCTTGCTGCAAAATAGTTTCATACACGGCCTTGGTTTCGTTTGGCTCGGCAACGGAGGCACCGCCATCAAGTAATTCGCTCAGCCAGGTTTTGAATTCCATTTGCCCAAACCACTCACGCAGGGCTTCATTATCTGGCGTGGCTCGTTGCAACTGTAGCGGCCCCTGCGGCAAGGCAACATCCGTCCGGCAGGTCACCAACTCTCGCGACAAGGGCAGAAATGACAGGCTATCGCGCAAATTTTGGCCGACCTTGCCATTGATCTCGTCGGCATGGGCAATTACCTCATCCAGCGAGCCATATTTTTGTAGCCACTTTTGCGCTGTCTTTGGCCCAACCATGGGAACGCCCGGTATGTTGTCACTGCTATCGCCGATCAAGGTGAGATAATCGATGACCTGCTCAGGCTGCACGCCAAACTTATCCAACACCCCAGCCGGATCCATGCTTGTATCGGTCATGGTGTTGAGCAGGGTTATGTGCTCATTCACCAGTTGCGCCAAATCCTTATCGCCTGTGGAAATCAATACTGGCAGATCCTCGGCCTCCGCCTGATGGGCCAAGGTGGCGATCACATCATCTGCCTCTACCCCGTCGATCATTATCAGTGGCAAACCCATAGCCTCGACGATGGCGTGCAGCGGCTCTATTTGACGGACTAGATCCTCCGGCATGGGTGGGCGGTTGGCCTTGTAGTCGGCATACAAATCATCGCGAAAGGTCTTGCCTTTGGCATCAAACACCACGGCAACATGCTCTGGGGCGTAATCATTGAGCAGGCGGCGCAGCATGTTGACCACGCCATACACCGCACCCGTGGGCTCGCCACGGGAATTGCTCAGCGCAGGCAAGGCATGAAAGGCGCGGTATAAATACGAGGAGCCGTCCACCAGCACCAGTGGTTTCTTTTTTATCTCATTCATAGCTTTGTTTTCTGTATATTGATAAGTAAGGCTACAATAGCCGCTCTTAAACCTATTACGCGATATATCCATGCCCAAGAATCACAAATCACACCCTGGTCTGCGCAAACTAGATGATGCCATCCTCAACCGCGAATCCTGGAAAATTTTTCAGATCATGGCCGAGTTCGTCGGGGGCTTCGAGCGCATGGCGCGCATCACGCCCGCCGTATCCATCTTCGGCTCGGCACGTTTCACCCCCGATCATCCACACTACAAACTCACTGAAGATATCGCCCGCGTTCTCTCTGATGCAGGCTTTTCTGTCATCAGTGGCGGCGGCCCTGGCATCATGGAAGCGGCCAATAAAGGTGCTTATGCAGGCCGTTCATTATCAGTCGGGCTCAATATAGAACTGCCACACGAGCAAACCGACAATCCCTATCAGGATGTCAGCCTGACCTTTCGCCACTTCTTCGCGCGCAAGGTAATGTTTGTAAAATATGCTGCGGCCTATGTGGTTATGCCTGGCAGCTTTGGCACTCTGGATGAATTGGCAGAGATCCTTACCCTGGTGCAAACTGGCAAGACCCGCAAGATCCCCATCATCTTGATGTGCAGCAAATTTTGGGTCGGGTTGGTCGACTGGCTGCGCGATACATTGGTACCGGCCGGCACCATTTCGCCTGAGGACCTTGATCTGTTTCAGATCTTAGACCAGCCACAGGAAGTCGTTGATGCTATCTTTACCCATTACGAACACCGTGGCTTTGAGCCCTCTGCTGAAGAGCGTGAAATCCTCCTCGACCTGTGAGTCAATATCCCATGCGCACAATCATTCTTGCTGCTACATTACTGCTTACCCAAACGGCTTTTGCTGTAGATGAGGAACTGCTTTCGCCGCCTCCGCCCTTGCCTGAAATCGATACCCTCGAAGAGGCCGATGAGCTGCAGCCGGAAATAACGATACGTCGGCAGAAAGATGCCACGATCGAGGAATACCGCGTCAATGGCCGCTTGTATATGTTGAAGATCACGCCACGCCGAGGCTACCCCTATTACCTCATCGACAGCGACGGCGACGGCCAATTTGAAACCCGTCGCGACGAACTGGATCCACCCAAGATCAACCAATGGATCCTGTTTCGCTGGTAAGCACGCAGCGCCAGACCAGCCTTACTCCACATATCATGGATTCACCCCTGAAAGTGTAATGATTTACGAAGTCCTGTTGTTGAAAAAGCTCGTGAGATATGCCGCATGACTGCAAACACCCGCCTCCACCACATCGCCGATCTGCTGCTAACCATAGAGCAGGAAATGCGCTGCCTTGGATTGTGGGAAGAGACGCCGCCAGCCACTGAAGACCTGCTCAGCACCGTGCCATTTTGTCACGACACGCTGGAATTTACTCAGTGGCTACAATGGGTCTTTCTGCAGCGCATGCGGGAACTATTGCAAATGAATGCCACCTTGCCTGCGGCCTGCGAAATCCACCCTTTAGCCGAGCACACATTTCTTGAATTGCCCCAGGATACCAGGCGATTGCTAGAACTTATCGCCGCTATAGATAAAGCACTCTCACAAACATAAATATCAGTTCTTCTCCTGTTGTCACCCCGCGAAGACGGGAATCCAGTAATTCAAAAGAACTGGACCACCGCCTACGCGGCTTAAAGCTCCCCTCTCCCGCTGGCGGGAGAGGGGCTGGAGGAGAGGGTGGCGGCCTTTGAAGTTGATCAGTTTAAATGCTCATTAACTATAGATCTGTGTGAGTTTTGCATTGAATGTTTTCTACATCCGGCGCAATGCCCGTTGGTTATTGCGCCCTATATTAAAATCTCCCCTCTCCCGCTGGCGGGAGAGGGGCTGGGGGAGAGGGTGGCGGCCTTTGAAGTTGATCAGTTTAAATGCTCATTAACTGTAGATCTGTGTGAGTTTTGCATTGAATGTTTTCTACATCCGGCGCAATGCCCGTTGGTTATTGCGCCCTACACTAAATAAAGCTCCCCTCTCCCGCTGGCGGGAGAGGGGCTGGGGGAGAGGGTGGCGGCCTTTGAAGCGGGTCAGTTTAAATGGCCATTAACAGCAGGGTGTGTGAATCCTTTGCAGTGCAGAACTTTCTACATCCGGCGCAATGCCCGTTGGTTATTGCGCCCTTGTACATTTCTACGCGGGAATGGCGGAACAAATGCAACCTGTCCCTTGTGGGAGCGGCCTTAGTGATAAATAAAGCAATCTCGCAAGCATAAACATTAAAGTACAGACAGGTTGGCGTAGGCCAATACCAACCACTTGCTGCCAGCCTGATCGAAATTGACCTGCACCCGCGCCTGCGCCCCCTGCCCTTCACAGGCCAGCACTACGCCTTCGCCGAACTTGCTATGGCTGACTCTTCCACCCAGACGCAAACCAGCCTGCTCTGAGCTTATCTCCGCGGTACTGCCAGCATGAAACACCGGCTGACTCACTCCGCTGCGCAAGCGTATTTCTTCGATAAATTCTGCCGGGATCTCGCGGACAAAACGTGAGGGTCGGGTATATTTCTCTTCCCCATACAAACGCCGCACTTCAGCATAAGTAAGAAACAGCTGCTGCATCGCGCGTGTCATGCCGACATAGGCCAAGCGTCGTTCTTCTTCCAGCCGGCCAGGCTCATCCATCGACAGCCGATGTGGAAACAAGCCCTCTTCCATGCCGCAGAGAAAAACCAGTGGAAACTCCAATCCCTTAGCCGAGTGCAAAGTCATCATCTGCACCGCATCATCCCAGGCCTCCGCCTGCACATCGCCTGCCTCCAGTGCTGCATGTGCCAGGAAGGCATCCAACGGCGTCATCTCATCGTGAGTCTCCGCCGCAAACTCAAACTCGCGCGCGGCATTCACCAGTTCTTCAAGGTTATCAATCCGCGTCTGACCCCGCTCGCCCTTCTCCTTACGGTAGTGATCAAGCAGGCCAGATGTCTGCACCACATGCTGCACCTGCTCATGCAGCTCCAAATCAGTCACATCCCCGGCCATTGACTCGATCAGCTCAAAAAAGCCACGCAAGGCATTTGCAGCACGCGCAGTTAGTGACTGTTGCGACAAAATCTCACTGGCTGCCTGCCACAAGGACAGGTTCCCGGCACGTGCCTGATCGCGCACCAGCTGCATGGTGCGCTCACCCATACCACGGGTCGGCGTGTTCACTACGCGCTCAAACGAAGCGTCATCATCTCTATTGGCCAGCATACGTAAGTAAGCCAATGCATCCTTGATTTCCTGCCGCTCAAAAAAGCGCAGGCCACCGTAAATCCGATAAGGTAATTGCGCCTGTAACAGCGCTTCTTCCAGCACGCGCGACTGGGCGTTGGAGCGATAGAGAATGGCTACCTCATCACGACGATGACCTTCATCCTGCCAACGCCGAATCTGCTCAACCACAAAACGTGCTTCTTCCAGCTCATTGAAAGCGCCATACAAGGATATGGGCTTACCCTGCGCACCATCCGTCCACAGCTCCTTGCCCAGACGCCCGCTATTGTGATCGATGAGCGCATTGGCAGCATTAAGTATGGTGGCAGTCGAACGGTAATTCTGCTCCAGTCGCACCAGCTGCACGGCAGCAAAATCCTCGCGAAACATATGAATATTTTCCACCCGCGCACCGCGCCAGCCATAGATAGACTGATCATCATCACCAACGGCAAACACCGCGCCTGTATCACCAGCCAACAGACGCAGCCAGGCATATTGAATGGTGTTGGTGTCCTGAAACTCATCGACCAGGATATGGCGAAAGCGTTGGCGATAATGCGTTAGTAAATCAGGGTTCTTTTGCAGCAACTCATGTGCGCGCAACAACAGCTCGGCAAAATCCACCTGACCACTGCGCTGGCAGGCCTCCTCATAAGCTTGATAAAGCTGTTGCATCATCTGTAGATAAGGATCGCCGTAATGTTCCACCGACTGCGGCCGTACGCCTTCATCCTTGCGTGCATTGATAAAGCCAGCGACCTGGCGTGGCGGCCACCTCTTGTCATCGATATTGGCCTCACGCAAAAGACGCTTAAGTAGACGCTGCTGATCCTCGCTGTCTATAATCTGAAATGACTGCGGCAGGCCTGCCTCTTGCCAATGCGCACGTAGCAAGCGATGCGCCAGACCATGAAAGGTACCAACCCACATCCCGCCGATTGGTACCTTGAGCAAGCCCTCAAGTCGCCCACGCATTTCATGCGCAGCCTTGTTGGTAAAGGTCACCGCCAGAATCGACCAGGCAGAAACATGCTCAGCGCGGATCAACCAGGCAATGCGATGTACCAACACACGGGTTTTACCAGAACCGGCACCAGCCAGGATCAGCAGATTCCCAGGTGGGGCGCACACGGCTTCGCGTTGCGCCGGGTTGAGGTCAGTCAGAAGATCAGAAATATCCATCAGTGGATTGTAACAAACACATCAACTAGGTTCCGCGTGGGCAAATGCCCACCCTTGGTTAAATACGGTACGGTCAGGTAGGGCGCAATAACCAACGGGCATTGCGCCGGATGTAGAAAACATTCAATGCAAAACTTATACAGATCTACAGTTAATGAGCATTTAAACTGACCCGCTTCAAAGGCCGCCACCCTCTCCCCAACCCCTCTCCCGCAAACGGGAGGGGGGCTTCATATGCGGAATCGCCTAAAAATTGGTCATCTCTCGCCAGCGGGAGAGGGGCTTTGTCTGCGGAGTCAACTAAAACTTGGCCATCTCCCGCGAGTAGGAGAGGGGCTTTGTTTGCGGAGTCGACTAAACCCCCTTCCCGTCAAGACGAGCAGCTGGGGATGGGGTGGAGATTTCGTTGTAAAAGCCCAGCTGTAATGGCTGAAAATGTTTGGCGACTATAAGCTGTTGCTGCTGCGGATAATCTGACCGGTACGGCCATCGCGGATTTCGGTCGGCTGTTCCTGTCCCCCCAGCGAGCCATCGAGCAAGCCATCAATCTGCTCGGCAAACATTTCCTTTACCTGCTGGGCATCACGCGCCGGGGCTTGATTAGCCTTATTGGCGCTGGTGGAGACCAATGGCCCACCGAAGGCCAGGCATAATTCGCGCACTATGGGATGAGCGCTGACCCGCACTGCCAATGTGTCGTGTGCACCACACAGATATTTTGGTACATGCGCGGCGGCAGGTAACAGCCAGGTTGTCGGCCCTGGCCAGCTGGCCGTGACTTGTATGCGCAGGTCTTCACTCATGGGCAGAAGCCAGGCGGATAATTGTGCAAACTCTGCTGCAACCAGGATCAGCCCTTTGTCGATCGGACGTTGTTTGAGGGCAAGCAGGCGCAAGGTTGCCGCTTCATTGCGTGGATCACAGCCCAGGCCAAATACTGCCTCGGTGGGATAGGCGATAATGCCGCCCTGCCGCAAGATCCAGACCGCCTCAGGCAGCTGGCAGATGTTCATGAAATTAATCCAGGCCTAGTTCTTGCTGTACCTCGGCATTGCGCGCAAGAATATTTGCTGCATTGGCTTGACGCTCTTCACGTAGCTGCTGCGCCAGTGCAGTATCTGTAACGGCCATGATCTGCACCGCCAGATAGCCGGCATTCTTTGCCCCTGCCTTGCCTATCGCTACAGTTGCAACGGGAATTCCAGCCGGCATCTGCACCGTAGATAACAAGGCGTCCAGCCCCTTCAGTGGCCCACCATCCATCGGCACGCCAATCACCGGCCGCACCGTAATGGCGGAAACAGCACCGGCCAGGTGCGCGGCAAGGCCCGCCGCACAGATAAAGGTCTGACAACCACGCTGTTCGGCATCCTTGACGTATTGCTGGGTTGCCTCGGGGGTGCGATGGGCAGAATGCACCCGCACTTCGTAGTGCACTGCAAAGGATTTAAGCACAGCAAAAGTTGCCTGCAAGGTAGGCAGGTCAGAATCGGAACCCATTAAAATAGCCACAAACGGCTTGGACATGATGACAACCCTCTCGGTTTGGATTTTGGCTTAATCTACCCTAAACCAGCGCACCACACACCGCAGGATTTATTATCCTGGAACTCATTTTGCTTATGAAAAGCTTATGGGGAAACTCTGTCACTCTTGCGCGGCGAATTTTTAAGTACAGATCGGGCTGAAGCCCGACCTGCACTCAAATTGACTAGCAAAACTTAATCAGCAACGGCCTTGTCTTCCGCTGCGGCAGCGTTCTCTTCTGGCGTGGATATCTGCTCGGCATAGCCGCATTCTTTCTGTGGGCAGACCTTTTCCGTGCCGCGCCGTTTGGTGGTTTTCAATGTCAGGACAGGCCAGCCACACTGTGGGCATGGCTCATTGACAGGCGGATTCCATACGGCATATTTGCAATCCGGGTAGGTGTTGCAGGAGTAAAATATTTTGCCGTAACGTGACTTGCGCTGCACCATGCTGCCTTTGTTGCACTCTGGACAACTGACACCAGTTTCAACAGGTTTTTCCAGTGATTCTATGTATTTGCATTTAGGATAGGTCGAGCAGCCGATGAATTTGCCGTAGCGACCCTGGCGGATAATCAATGGCGCATCACATTTAGGACAGCTACGACCTTCGACTATCTCCGGCTCCACCTCTTCCTTGTCTTCTGCACTTTCCGTCAAGTTGCGGGTGTAATCACACTCTGGATAGCCGCTACAACCAATGAAGCGACCACGACGACCCAGGCGGATAGTCAAAGGCTTGTCACATTTGGGGCAGGTTTCATCCATTGCCTCCTGGGTAACATCCTTGCGGCTGACCTCTTTTTCCTTGGTATCGATCAGCGTCTTGAAGGGTGTCCAGAATTCTTCCATCACCGGCGTCCATTCACGCTCACCACGCGAGATTTCATCCAGCTTGTCTTCCAGATTGGCAGTGAAATCGTAATCCACATATGTGGTGAAATGCTCGGTGAGAAATTTATTTACCACGCGGGCAACATCGGTCGGGATAAAACGTTTTTTATCCATCTCCACATATTCACGCTGCTGCAACGTCGAGATAATTGAGGCATAGGTAGATGGACGGCCGATGCCATATTCCTCCAAGGATTTTACCAGCGAGGCCTCGGAATAACGCGGTGGTGGTTCAGTAAAATGTTGCTCGGTGCGGATTGCCTTCAGGCTGACCTTATCGCCTTCCTGCAAGGGCGGTAACAGACGCTTGGCTTCCTCCTCGCCCTTTTTGGCATCATCCACGCCCTCTTCATAGACCGCGAGGAAACCTGGATGCACGATGGTCGAGCCATTGGCGCGAAACATATGCGTCTCGCCCGCTGCCAGATCAACGGCGACGGTATTGATAGTGGCATGAATCATCTGACAGGCCAGCGTGCGTTTCCAGATCAGCTCATACAGCTTGTGCTGCTCCTTGCTCAAGCGTTCCTTCAGCGCATCTGGTTCACGCAATACCGAGGTGGGACGTATCGCCTCATGGGCCTCTTGGGCATTTTTTGATTTGGTCTTGTAGACGCGTATTTCCTTGGGCAGATTATCTTTACCAAAATGCTGGCCTATGTAATCACGCAGCTCGTCCAACGCCTCTTGCGCCAGGCTTACCGAATCGGTACGCATATAGCTGATAAGACCGACGGTCTCACCACCGATATCGATACCTTCATAGAGTTGCTGTGCGGTGCGCATGGTGCGCTGCGCGGTAAAGCCAAGCTTGCGCGCCGCTTCCTGCTGCAAGGTGGAAGTGGTAAAGGGTGCCGCAGGGTTGCGCTTACGCTGTTTCTTTTCCACCTTGGAGACCAACAGTGAGCCATCAGCCGCCTTGACCAATGTTTTCTCTGCCGCCTTGGC
The DNA here is from genome assembly GCA_041678005.1 of Thiohalomonadaceae bacterium. Taxonomy (GTDB): domain Bacteria; phylum Pseudomonadota; class Gammaproteobacteria; order Thiohalomonadales; family Thiohalomonadaceae; genus Sulfurivermis. The sequence goes on along the minus strand of JBAYOW010000007.1, from coordinate 66,334 downwards.
CTGTTTGCTGTCGGTGATGGAAAACTGGCTGATCTTTTCCCCGTCAAGTTGCGTAAGCCTGGCAACAAAAGCCTGCTTATCGGCAAGGGCGTCGGCCTCAATCGTCCAGTACTCGCGCGTCTTGAAGGCCTCTATCTCCAGCTCACGCTCGACGATCAGCCGTAGTGCTGGACTTTGCACGCGACCGGCCGACAGACCACGGCGGATTTTTTTCCACAGCAAGGGTGACAGATTGAAACCCACCAGATAATCCAGCGCGCGACGCGCCTGCTGGGCGTTGACCAAATCCATCGCCAGCTCGCGTGGATTATCTACCGCTTCCTGAATTGCCTTGTTGGTGATCTCATGGAAGAGCACGCGTGCTACCCGCTTGTCCTTCAGCAGGCCGCGTTCTTGCAGAAGCTCATAAAGATGCCAGGAAATGGCCTCACCCTCGCGATCAGGGTCAGTGGCGAGCAGTAATTGATCTGCCTTGGACAATGCCTTGGCAATGGCATCGACATGTTTTTCATTCTTGTCGATGACTTGATATTTCATGGCGAATTGGCGCGTGGGGTCAACCGCTCCTTCCTTCGGCAGGAGATCGCGCACATGACCGTAGGAAGCCAGCACCTCAAAATTCTTGCCCAGGTATTTCTTGATGGTCTTGGCCTTGGCCGGTGATTCAACAATGACTAGAGATTTATTCATGCTGCTTCCTTAAAAAACAAAACCCGCATGGTGCGGGCAAGGTCTAACAGTAGTTCTTGACACGGCGATCAGTGCGATACCCCAGCGGGGTCGTCAAGCACCATATCCTCCATCCAGGCAAAGGCTTCTTCCTGACCAGGTTGATTGAACAGCACCATCAGGATGACCCATTTGAGCTGTTCCAGATCCACCTCGCGCTCTTCCAGCGCCATGGCTCTGTCAATGACCATTTCACGGGTGGTCATATCCAACACGCCCATCTGCTCCATCAACAGGATAAAGCCCTGGCACTCGGTATCGAGCTTTGCCTGCTCTGGCTCTGCATAAACCCGCAGCGAGCTTGAAGGGTCGACAACCGAGCGTGCACCACCTCGCAGTTCAACCAGGCCTTCCAGCCAGGCAAAGGCCTTGCCTATCTCATTCGGACGAAAGCCAGCCTCCAGTAATGCTGCCTCCAGTGTGTCTTGATCGTCATCAATAGCTATTTCATCTTCGAGATAATTTTCAAACAAATACATCAGGACATCAAAAACATTTTGCTTCATTCAAAGGCTCTCTTTACCGGTTCTGATATAAGCCCCGCCTGCGGCAGTGGCCACATAGCCTTCCAGCTCCATTATTAACAGCATGGAGGAAACAGCATCGACCGTCAATCCTACGGTCCACCAGACTATCTACTGCCGTGGGCGAGAAATCAAGGCATTCAAGCAGGTGCCTATAGTCTGCATCAAGCTGAAAATCAGCCACCTCTACTGCTGTCTCCTGTGCCAACACTGCGCGCAGCTGGGGCGCCAATTCTTCCAATACATCCTCTGCTGTCTCCACCAGCTTGGCCCCTTCGCGGATCAAATGATGGCAGCCCCTGGATAGCGGGCTATGAATCGAGCCTGGAATGGCGAACACCTCTCGTCCCTGTTCTGTGGCGCTGCGCGCCGTGAGCAAGGAGCCACTGCGCAAGGCCGCTTCCACCACCAGGGTGCCCAACGCCAGACCACTGATAATCCGGTTGCGACGCGGAAAATGTGCCGGCAAAGGGGGCGTGCCAGGTGCATATTCGCTCAACAAAACACTACCTGCATCGACTATGGCATGAGCCAGATCACGGTGACTGGCTGGATAAATGCGATCCGGGCCAGTGCCAAATACCGCAATGGTCTGCCCTTTGCCCGCCAACGCACCACGATGGGCAGCGGCATCGATACCCAGAGCCAAACCACTGGTAATGGTCAAACCTGAGGCCGCCAAAGTATGCGCAAACTGCTCCGCAGTCTCCTCGCCCAGCCGACTGGGATTGCGGCTGCCGACGATTGCCAGTTGCGGTGTTGTCAAAAGCTCGATTGGCCCGTGCACAAACAATACCAGTGGCGCATCATGAATTTGGGCCAAAAGTGGCGGGTAACGCGGGTCTTGCCGGACAAGTATTTGCCGCCCATCGCCAGCCCAGGCCAGATCCCGCTCTACCGCCTGCCAGTCTGGCGCACGCAGACTCTCACGCAAGCCTGGATCTATCAAGGCGTCCTGCACGCCCTGCTCAAACAGTGCGCGAGGACTTGCGTAACGCTGCGATAACTCCTGCCAGCGCATCGGCCCCACGCCGGGTAAATGCAAAAGGGCCAACCAATAGTGAATATCTGTCATCATCCAGACTCAACCCTCATCCATGAGACTTGTGCAGAAATTTCCGCCTCGCATAAAAACAAACGGCGCCTGTAGACGCCGTTGCTGGGTACAGCATGTCTGGCCTAATCAGAGCAAAATCATACTCTTTAATATGAGGAACAAAATTACTGAATAGCATTGGTGCCATACGGATTTACGAAATAGAGGTTTGCGACTAACGACAAACAAGGCTGCAATAACCAACGGGTATTGCGCCGAATGTAGAAGACCTGCACCTATCTCGTCATTCCCGCAGGCTGTTCACCCTCTCCCCCAGCCCCTCTCCCGCAAGCGGGAGAGGGGAGCTTTGTAGCGCCGGATGCTGCAACTCCTCTAGCTGATGTCGATGTCTATTATGACATTAAGGAAGCGCTCGACCCAGAACCGTCATTCCCGCGCAGGCGGGAATCTAAAAAAACTGCTTTTTGGTTAAAAAGCAATCTAAGTATGATTTTGCCCTGCTGGCCTAACGAGGATTGCTCACGATATCATCGACATGCATGGTGCGAGTGGCTCTCATCACCAGGCCATAACTGACGCGGGCAAAAGTACGGAACACCATCAATGTACCCGCCCGCTCATCCGGCATTTTCACCTGTTTATTGCCACGCAATGGATCGCGCACTGTCTCGCCAAGTTGATAGATAGCCAGCACGTGTCCTGGCTCCATGCCATCTTGCTCACCCAGATTGATAGCCACCACCTGATGCTGGCCGATCAACACCACTCCGCCAGGTACAGCAATGATCTGGCCCTTAACCTTTTCTTTGGGCGCACGGGGCATAAAGGTTGCACGGGGCATTTCATCATTCATCGGCAACAGGCGATCACCATTGAGGATTTCACGATTGGATTTGCTGATCTGCAAGGTAGATACATCGGCAAATTCCTTCAGTTGCGCATCACCAAGGTGTATCGCCTCATAGCCCAGGATATCGCTATGATCTGCCGGGTTACGGTAGACCGACCCTGGCCGTACGACCATATACTGCACGATATCGTCATCATGAATTCCGTGCGCATAGACACGGTGTCCCGGGCCAGCCATCAGATGGCGATCCATGCTGGAAACGATATGTGGTGCCGCATTCAGTTCTTCCTGGGTCACAACGCGTGGGCGACTGAGGAAGGGACGGATAACATCCATCGGGATGGTGGTAATGGCGCGATCCAGTTCTTCCTCGCGCACCTTTGGCGACAGGCGCAGCTCCTGCCTGCCACGATGTATCTGAATGAATGGCCGACCGTCCTTATATGCCAGTATCAGCAGGTCACCTGGATAGATCAGATGTGGATTGACGATCTGCGGGTTGCTGTCCCACAGCTCCGGCCAGCGCCATGGCGTGTCGAGAAAACGCGTGGAAATGTCCCACAGGGTATCTCCCTTCTTCACGACATACTGTTGTGGGGCATTGCCTTTCACCACCAGCGGTGGTGTCATTACCACGAGCTCTGGTTCAGGCTCTGGCTCAGATTCAATAACAGGCGTCGAAGATGGGGTATTATTGGCGCAACCAGCGAAAATGGCTGCGACGGCCAGCGTAGCCAGCCAACGTGGAATACGGAGCGATATCTTTTCCATGGGCGTCCCGTAGAGTCTGTGGAATAATATTTTGGTGCCTAACCCTGTCCCAGGGCTGCCACCCCTTGAGCCAATGCCCACAAAAGCAGTTCATTTTGCAGATTATAACCTTGTATCATCATTACTTTAGCAGCATATCTTGTGTAATTACTATAGCTTTATTCAAACAAGCCCGGCAAAGCCAGTCAAGCCAATGTTAAACTTTGTCGGTCTTATCTGAAATTCAGGTTAATTTTTTGGATCACCACCATGGCGCTACTGAATATTCTCCATTTTCCCGACCCGCGTCTGCGCACCGTTGCCAAACCGGTCAGTCAGGTCGATGATGCCATCCGCAGCCTGGTGGCCGATATGTTCGAAACCATGTACGAAGCGCCTGGCATTGGCCTCGCGGCAACTCAAGTAGACGTACATCAACGCATCATCGTCATCGATATCTCGGAAGACAAGAATGAACCGTATGTCTTTATCAATCCAGAGATCATTGCCCGTGAAGGTGTGGAACAAATGGACGAGGGCTGTCTGTCAGTACCTGGTATCTATGAAACTGTGGAGCGTGCCGAATGGATCAAAGTGCGCGCACTTGATCGCCATGGCCAACCCTTTGAGCTGGAAACTGATGGCCTGCTCGCCGTTTGTATCCAGCACGAAACCGACCATCTGGACGGCAAATTATTTGTCGATTACCTCTCCGGCCTCAAGCGCGATCGCATCCGCAAAAAACTGGAAAAACTACGACGCCAAACAATGTAGGCCAGGCATAAGTCTTGTCGCCATTTCTAAAACACCATGAAGCCACCTCCATTGAAGATCATTTTTGCCGGTACGCCTGAGTTTGCTGCCGTGGCCCTGCGCGCCCTGCTGGATTCGCGCCATCAAGTAATTGCTGTTTACAGCCAGCCCGACCGCCCGGCAGGTCGTGGCCGCAAGCTAACGCCCAGCCCCGTCAAGCAACTGGCTCTGGAGCATAGTTTGCCGGTTTATCAACCCTTGTCGCTGAAAGATGAGGCCGCCCAGCAAGAGCTGGCGGCACTTGCTGCCGATGTCATGGTCGTTGCTGCCTATGGCCTGCTGTTACCCAAGGCGGTGCTGGACAGCCCGGCACACGGCTGTCTCAACATCCACGCCTCGCTATTGCCGCGCTGGCGTGGCGCTGCACCAATCCAGCGTGCCATACTCGCCGGGGATGACATAACTGGCATTACTATCATGCAGATGGATGAGGGACTGGATACCGGCGATATGCTATATAAGCTGAGCACGCCTATCCACCAGGACGATACCGCCGCCAGCCTGCATGACCGCCTGGCCTCACTTGGTGGAGAGGCTCTGCTTTACACCCTCGACCACTTGCAGGCGGGAACTTTGACCCGTGAAACACAGGATGCAAACAAGGCCAACTATGCCCACAAACTAGACAAGGCCGAGGCCGGTCTGGACTGGTCACGCAGTGCCGTGGAGTTATCGCGTCAAGTGCAGGCCTTCAATCCCTGGCCGGTGGCGCAGGCGCGTCTTGATGGCCAGGTGTTGCGTGTCTGGCAGGCAATTGCACAGGATGAAACCAGCCCCGCCAGCCCCGGCCAGGTTGTGCGTAGCGGCCCTGATGGCATCGATGTGGCCACCGGCCAAGGTTTGTTACGCCTGTTGCAGGTGCAACTACCTGGCGGCAAGCCCCTCACTGCGCGTGATTTCATCAATGCCCACTCGCTTGCTGGCCTGAGCCTGCAAAATGGCTAAACAGTTAACTGCCCGCACTGCAGCGGCAGGTGTTCTCCTGCAAGTGCTGGACGAAGGTCGTTCACTTAGCACGGCGCTGCCGCCGAGCTTGAGCCGCCTGCCTGTCAATGAACGCGGTCTGTCACAGGAACTTTGCTACGGCACCCTGCGCTGGCTGCCGCGACTGGAGGCCCTGGCCAGCAGCTTGCTCGACAAGCCGCTGCGGCAACGTGACCGTGATGTGCATGCCTTGCTACTGCTTGGCCTGTATCAGCTGCTTTATCTCAACATACCATCCCATGCCGCCGTCTCGCTCACGGTGGAGGCTGCCTTACAACTACAAAAGCCCTGGGCGCGCGGCCTGCTCAATGGCGTCTTACGCCGTTTGCTGCGTGAACAGGAAAACCTGCTGACCAAGGTTGATGAAAGTGAATCGGCGGCACTGGCTCACCCAGCCTGGCTGCTGACACGCTTTGCCCAGGACTGGCCTACGCAATGGCACGAAATCGCCAGCGCGAATAATGCACGGCCACCGATGACGCTACGCGTGAATTGTCTACGCGGTAGTCGTGAAGACTATCTGGCACAATTGGCTGCGGCAGGCATCGCTGCCACGGCAGTTGAGCTGACAGACACCGCCATCACCCTCAAGGAGCCACTTGGTGTAAACAGCTTGCCCGGCTTTGCCACAGGCATGGTTTCAGTACAGGATGCTGCTGCCCAGTTGGCCGCCGGTCTGCTGCAATTGGCCCCTGGCCAACGGGTTTTGGATGCCTGCGCCGCCCCTGGCGGCAAGACCGGGCATATCCTGGAAAGCTGCCCAGACATCGATCTGCTGGCACTGGATCAACAGGCTGAGAGGCTGCAACTGGTTGCTGAAAATCTACAACGCCTACAGTTCAAGGCCGGCTTGCAGGTAGCAGACGCCGGAGATCCTTCAGACTGGTGGGATAAGCAGCTATTTGATCGTATCCTGCTTGATGCGCCATGTTCCGGCAGCGGCGTGATCCGTCGCCACCCTGATATCAAACACCTGCGCCGAGCCGAAGATATCGCGAGCCTGGCTGCTGAACAGGCGCGCCTGTTGCACGCGCTGTGGCCCTTGCTGGCGCCGGGCGGTATTCTTGTCTATGCCACCTGCTCGCTGTTTGCCGCAGAAAACAATGAGCAGGTGATCGCCTTTTTGCGCGATGAGGCACAGGCACACGAACTCCCCATCACGGCCCCCTGGGGACAGGCAACAACTGCAGGACGACAAATCCTGCCCGGCGAGAATGGAATGGATGGCTTTTACTACGCAGTCCTGCAGAAACAATAAGCTGTTCGGCTGGTCACGCTGGCTGGCTGCACTGGCCCTTGGCTTCGCCAGTCTGCTGGCGCAGGCGGGCGGCTTTGAGGTGCGTAGCGCAGCCACCCACCTGCAGGATGAGCATTATCAGCTTACCGCGCATATTGACTATGAATTCAGTAGCGAGGTGCTAAAAGCCTTGGCTAACGGTGTGCCATTAACCCTGGAGCTGGAGATAAAAGTAGAATTGGTGCGTATGTGGTGGACCAATAAAATAGTGGCCAAACCAGGCCAGCGGCACCAACTGACCTACCACGCCTTCTCTGGCCAATACCTGCTGCGTAATCTGCACAGCAACAAACTCAACATCTATCCCTCGCTCGACTCCGCCCTGAATGACCTGGGCGTTATTACCGGACTGCGCCTGCTACCAGCTGGCAAGGTCGAGGATGACAGGGATTATGTAGTACAAGTGCGCACCTTGCTGGATATCGAGGCCCTGCCCACGCCTTTGCGTCCTGTGGCCTATGTCAACCCGGCCTGGCACCTGTCGAGCGAGTGGTTTACATGTCCCCTGGCACCTTGAATATCTTAAAGCGCCTTGCCAGTGAGCCGTGGCCAGTGGCGCTACTGGTTGCGCTGTTATTGACATCGTTTTTTCTGCTCAGTAACGCCATTCAAAATACCGCCCAATTTGGCCAGCTTTTCTCCCTGTTGCTGGTGGTCAATCTGCTGACCCTGTTGTTGCTCATTGCCCTTATAAGCCGCCACCTGTTTTTACTGCTACGGCAATATCGTCAACATGCCCCTGGTTCACGCCTGACCCTGCGGCTGGTTGTGATGTTCGTCATACTTGCCCTGGCCCCGGTCTCGCTAGTGTATTACTTTTCCCTGCAATTTCTCCACCGAGGGATAGACAGCTGGTTTGACCTGCAGGTGGAAAAATCGCTGCATGATGCCCTTGAGCTCGGCCAATCCTCGCTCGATCAACATTTACGCGAGCTGCTGCGTCTGACCCGCCAGGCGGCCAGAGAACTGACTTCGGTGCAAAATAGCACGGCCGCGTTCCAGCTCAACGACTTGCGTCAGCACAGCAGTGCCAGCGAAATCACCCTGCTCACCCTGCGTGGCCGCGTCATTGCCAGCGCCAGCGCCGAAGCCGCTGCCATCGTTCCGGCGATGCCCAGCGAGGCAGTATTGCAGCAACTGCGCCAGGGCATGGAATATGCCCGCCTGGAACCGCTGGACGGTGGCAGCATGCAGGTGCGTATTGCCATTACCCTGCCAGCACTTGAGCCCGGTACAGAGGCCCGCGTGTTGCATGCCCTCTACCCGGTAACCGATCGCATCAGCATGCTGGCCAATAGCGTGCAGGAGACTTATTCCCAGTACACCGAACTGGCCTTTTTGCGCCAACCACTGAAATACAGCTTTACCCTGACGCTGTCATTGATCCTGTTGCTGTCACTATTGACCGCGGTTTGGGCGGCCTTCTTTTTTGCCCGTCGTCTGGTGGCGCCAATACGCGATCTGGCGGAAGGCACGCGTGCCGTGGCCGCCGGTGATTACAGCAAGCGCCTGCCCCTGCCAGGGCGAGACGAACTGGGCTTTCTGGTGCGCTCCTTCAATGAAATGACCTACAAGATCGCCCAAAGCCAACAGGCTGTACAGCAAAGCCAGCAACTGGCCGAGGAGCAACGCGCCCATCTGGAAACTGTTTTGAGTCATCTTTCTTCCGGCGTGCTGACCCTGGACAGCGAGGGTGTCTTGCACAGCAGCAATGCCGCCGCCAGCCAGATTTTAGGGATTCAACTTGACGGTTTACTCGCTCATCCCTTGCAACAATTAATTGAACAGCAACCAGCCTTGCGGCCACTGGTCAATACCATACAAATGTTCCTTCATTCAGACGAGCCTGACTGGCGTGCTGAACTGGAGCTGCTAGGCAACAAGGGCCGCCAGGTTTTGCTCTGTCGCGGCACGGTGCTGCCAGGTCACGGTGATCACGCGGCCAGCGGCGATCATGTCATCGTCTTTGATGACATAACCGCCCTGATCCAGGCCCAGCGCGACGCGGCCTGGGGCGAGGTGGCGAGGAGACTGGCGCACGAGATCAAAAATCCACTCACGCCCATCCAGCTTTCGGCAGAGCGCCTGCGCCATAAATATCTGGGCACCATGCCCAGTGCCGATGCCGAGGTGCTGGATCGCGCCACTCACACCATCGTGCAGCAAGTGGAGAACCTCAAGGAAATGGTCAAGGCCTTTTCCGACTATGCCCGCCCGCCCCAACTAAAGCTGGTTATGGTGGACATCAACCGCCTGATCCGTGAGGTCGTCGAGCTCTACCAGGTCGGTGAATACTCAGCTCACTTCGATCTGCAACTGGGGCAGGATATCCCGCTTATCAAGGCAGATAACGGACGTTTGCGCCAAATCATGCATAATTTACTCAAAAATGCGTTGGAAGCAGATGCAAGACCCAACCGCAACATATCCATTACCAGCCGTTGTACTGCCCAGACAGACTGTCAATATGCCGAACTGTCCATTTGTGATGACGGCCCTGGCATTCCTGCTGATATGCTGGTTCATTTATTTGAGCCCTATGTCACCAGTAAACCCAAAGGCACGGGGCTGGGGCTGGCCATAGTCAAAAAGATGGTGGAAGAACACAATGGCCTTATTTGGGCAGAAAACAGGGCTGAGGGCGGCGTCTGCGTTATGATTACCTTGCCCATCGCAGCAAATTTGTCTGAGGACATTTAACAATGGCACACGCATACATCCTGGTTGTCGATGACGAGCCTGATATTCGTTCATTAGTACAAGAAATCTTGCACGATGAAGGTTATGAGGTAGCGACCGCTGAAAATGCCGCCACGGCACGCAAGGCACGCCGCGAGCGTCGCCCAGACCTGGTTCTGCTGGATATCTGGATGCCGGATACCGATGGCATCACCCTGCTCAAGGAGTGGACCGAGGAAGACCCGCTCAGCCCGCCAGTGATCATCATGTCAGGCCACGGCACGGTGGAAACTGCAGTCGAGGCCACCCGCCACGGTGCTTATGATTTCATCGAAAAGCCACTTTCCCTGGCCAAGCTATTGGTTACCGTCGAGCGTGCGCTGGAAAGTTCGTCCTTGCAGCGTGAAAATATTGGCCTCAAACGCCTGGCCCAACCTGTCGATGAGCCGATCGGCCGCAGCGCCATAATGCAACAACTACGCGAGCAGGCACGGCGCGTAGCACAACATGACACTACCGTCTTGATCAGTGGCGAACCAGGCTCCGGCAAGAGTGTCCTCGCCCGCTATCTGCACGACTCCAGCCCCCGTTGTGACGGCCCTTTCATCAGCATACGCGTGGCATCCCTATCCAGCGACAATGCCGCACTCGAACTGTTCGGCAGCGAGGAAGGCGACAAGGTGAACTATGGCTTGTTGGAACAAGCCAATGGCGGCACGCTGTTTCTCGATGACATCGCAGACATGGACAGCGCCACCCAGGCACGCTTGCTTGGCGCGCTGGAAACCAGCAGTTATCATCGCGTGGGCGGCAATGATCCTGTCAAACTCGATGTGCATGTGATCGCCGCCACCCATCACGACCTCGAGCAACGCGTACGTGATAACCTGTTCCGCAACGACCTTTATTATCATCTCAATGTCGTGCCCTTGCGCGTGCCGCCCTTGCGTGAACACAGCGAGGACATCAATGACCTGCTCACTTTTTATGTCGACTACTTCGCCAGCCAGGAGAATTTGCCTTACCGCCTCTTTACTGTAGCGGCACAAAATCGTCTGCGTAACCATCCCTGGCCGGGCAATATTCGCGAACTGCGCAACCTGGTGCAACGCCTGCTAATCGTTGGTGACAATGGCGATATAGATGCCGATGAAGTAGCGGATGCCTGGGCTGGCTCCTCAGGCCAAAATATCTCGCTAGACACTGGCGCGGGTGATATCGACCTGCCCTTGCGCGAGGCGCGGGAAAATTTCGAGCGGCAGTATTTTCTTGCACTATTGACCCGCTTCGAGGGCAACATCAATCAGACCGCCCAGCATTCCGGTATCGAGCGCACGCATCTGTACCGTAAACTAAAGGCCCTGGGTATCGACGCCAAGAGCATGACATGAAAATCATCATCCTGGGCGCCGGCCAAGTCGGCGCGTCACTTGCCAATAATCTCGCCCGTGAGGCCAATGACATAACGGTCGTCGATACCAAGGCACAACTCCTGCACGCCCTGCAGGATCGTCTCGACTTACGCACCGTCACAGGACCGGCTTCGCATCCAGCTGTATTAAAGGCAGCCGGGGCTGAAGATGCCGACATGCTGATCGCGGTCACCAATTCCGATGAGATCAATATGGTGGCCTGCCAGGTGGCGCATACCATGTTTCGCACCCCGACCAAGATTGCCCGTGTGCGTGCACATGAATATCTGGCACATCCACAACTCTTCGAGCCAGATAACATCCCCGTTGATGTGTTGATCAGTCCCGAGCAACTGGTCACCGACTATATTCACCGCCTGATCGAATATCCCGGCGCTCTGCAGGTACTCAATTTTGCCGATAGCAAGGTGCAGCTGGTTGCCGTCAAGGCCTATTATGCTGGCCCGCTGGTTGGCCAGGAATTACAGACCCTGCGTCAGCATATGCCCAACGTAGAGACTCGGGTTGCTGCCATTTATCGACGCAACCATCCCATCATCCCCACCGGCACGACGGTTATCGAGGCCGATGACGAAGTCTTTTTCATCGCTGCCAAAAAAGACATCCGTGCTGTGATGAGTGAGCTGCGCCGCCTGGAAAAACCAGCACGCAATGTGATCATTGCCGGTGGCGGCAATATAGGCAGGCGCCTTGCGGCCGCGCTGGAAAATGATTATCAAGTCAAGCTAATCGAACTCGATCAGGCACGCGCCCAGGCCGCATCAGAAGAGCTGTCGCATACCATCGTATTGCAGGGCAATGCGGCAGATGCCGATTTGCTGCTGGCGGAAAACATTGAAGATACTGATATTTTCTGCGCCATCACCAATGATGATGAGGCCAATATTCTTGCCTCGATGCTGGCCAAGCGGCTCGGCGTGGGCAAAGTAATGACCCTGATCAACCGCGCCGCCTATGTTGATCTGATTGACAGCAGTGAAATTGATGTCGCTATCTCGCCGCAACAAATCACCATCGGCTCCCTGCTTGCCCATGTGCGCCGTGGTGATGTGGTGGCCGTGCATTCGCTGCGCCGTGGTGCTGCCGAGGCCATCGAGGCCATCGCCCACGGCGATCGCCATTCTTCACGCATGGTCGGTCGCGCCATAAGTGAGATCAAGTTGCCACACGGCACCACCATCGGTGCCATCGTGCGCGGTGACGAGGTTTTCATCGCACATCATGACACCGTGATCGAAGCGGAAGATCATATGATCCTGTTTGTCGTCGACAAGCGGCGGATCACAGAAGTAGAGCGACTGTTCCAGGTCGGCATCACTTTCATGTAAGGAATGCGGAGTTATGCGCCTGCCACTTATCACCCGACTACTGGGCCTGTTCCTGATCATCTTTGCCGGCAGCCTGCTCCCGCCTGCCGCAATCGCCTGGTATACAGCTGACGGGCAACTGAAAAATTTTCTTCTCAGTCAAGGGCTGCTGATCCTGCTTGGTCTGTTGTTCTGGCTGCCCTCACGCCGTCAAACCGGTAATCTGCGCATCCGCGAGGCCTTTGTCGTGGTCAGTCTGTTCTGGACCACCATCGGCCTCACCGCCGCACTGCCCTTATATCTAGGGCTTGATCTCTCGATTACAGATGCCGCATTTGAGGCCGTGTCTGGCTTTACCACGACAGGCGCGACGGTCCTCACTGGCCTGGACTCGTTGCCCCCTTCGATCCTGATGTATCGCCAACAACTGCAATGGCTGGGTGGCGCAGGTGTGGTGGTATTGGCCATTGCCATCCTGCCCATGCTTGGCGTCGGTGGCATGCAACTGTTTCGCGCCGAAACCGCCGGCCCGATGAAAGATGAAAAAATCACCCCGCGCATCGCCCATGCCGCGCGCGCACTATGGGTCATCTATGTCAGCTTCACCATTGCCTGCGCACTGGCCTACTGGCTGGCTGGCATGTCGGCCTTCGATGCCATCGCGCATAGTTTCAGCACCGTATCCACAGCCGGTTTTTCCACTCACGATGCCAGCCTGGCCCACTTCGACAGTCTGGCCATAGAGATCATTGCCATTGTCTTCATGCTGCTTGGCGGGATTAGCTTCAATGTTCACTTCCTGGCCTTGCGCATGCGCAAGGGCACGATCTACTGGCGCGATACTCAAACATTGGTATTTCTGTCCATAGTTGCTGTATTGATGCTGATCATCACGGCGACGCTCTATCTCACCGGCCAATATCCAGACCTCGGCACGGCCTTGCGCATGGGTGCCTTTCAGGCCACCTCGGTACTCACCACCACCGGTTTCAGCACTGACAATTATTCTATCTGGCCGCTGTTTCTCCCCGTCCTGTTGATCTTCGCCAGTTTTATTGGTGGCTGTGCTGGCTCCACTGCCGGTGGCATGAAGGTCATCCGCTTCATCATCCTGGCCAAGGAAGGCTCACGCGAACTCTGGCGCCTGTTGCACCCCAGCATCGTCCGCCCCATCAAACTCGGTGGGCGCGCCCTGCCTGACCGCGTCGTCGATGCCGTCTGGGGATTCTTCGCCCTCTACATCGCCACCTTCGCCTTGCTCATGTTGCTGTTGATGGCTACTGGCGTCGATCAGATCACAGCCTTTGGTGCCGTAGCCGCAAGCCTGAACAATCTGGGGCCCGGCCTTGGTGGTGTAGGACTCAACTTCGCTGGCCTGAACAATACCGCCACCTGGCTTTGCACCCTGGCCATGCTGCTCGGTCGACTGGAAATTTTCACTCTACTTGCGCTGCTCTCACCAATCTTCTGGCGAAAATAAAAATGGCCAGCCGTTATTGATCAACTGACACATACGGCCGCCAATAAACAGGAAAGCGCGGTTTTCCTTTGGCCGTCCAGCCGTAATGCTTGAAGGTGATCAGGCTGCCTATTGGTGGTGGTATCTGTCGATCGATATCACGCAGGCCTGAGCCTATGGCAAAACGCAGGCCATCATCTGTTTCCACCAGCAATGAGCCAACCATGCCAGCATATTTACCCTTGCCAGGCTTGTAGCCGATGACCCTTGCCTCGGTATCAGCAAAGGATTTGTACTTGCGCAAGTCGGGACTACGCCCAGCGGTATAGGCAGAACCGGCGGCATGCAGCATCACCCCTTCACCACCCTTGCGCTCCACTATTTGCAAAAATTTATCCAGATGCGCCTTATTCTTGCAGCGTGTTTGTTCAACCAGTTCAATCCACGCGGCAGGATGTTTCTGCAACCAATTACTTGCTACCTGCATGCGCTGTTCAAACGAACCGGGCACTCTGGGCACATCAAAAACCATATAACGTATGTCTGCCCATCCTGGCCCCGGTAGCTGCGTGCGCACCGTTGCAATGGTCTCTTCGAAACGCCCTCTGCCAGCCCAAAGTTCACCATCAAGCGCAAAGGGCGGCAGGCTGGCCTGCAAGTGCGCGGGCAAGACCAGGCGATTGCCCTGACGACTCAACATTTGCGTGCCATCCCAATAGCCGCGCATGCCGTCATATTTCTCACTCATCCACCAGCCAGCAGGATCGGCATCTGCCTGCCAAGCCTTTGCCTGCATCAATGGCAAAGCTTCGTCAGCAAACGCCGAAGAGAACAATACGCAGAAGAGAACAACAGAACACAGCTGACCTGGCATCCTTGCCATAACACAACTCCTTGTTTTATGTGGCAGATAAATAAACCTGATAAGTTTCCTGGGCTTTTAGTGAAGCCCACTTCTCTCACGGTGTGAGCGCAGAACAAACACGAACTATTCCACCGTTACGCTCTTGGCCAGATTGCGTGGCTGATCGACATCTGCTCCCTTGCGGATGGCGACATGGTAAGCCAGCAACTGTAGCGGGATGGAAAATATGATGGGGCTGACGTGATGGCCTGCTGGAGGGATGACAGTAACATGCACGCGCTCGGATGGCTGTAGACCCGAGGCAGAGTCAGCAAAGACATAAAGTTCACCGCCGCGTGCGCGCACCTCTTCCAGATTGGACTTGATTTTTTCCAGCAATTCATCATTAGGCGCCACGGCAATAACCGGCATGTCTCTATCCACCAACGCCAAGGGCCCATGCTTTAGCTCACCTGCGGGATAGGCCTCGGCATGTATATATGAAACCTCCTTCAACTTCAGCGCGCCTTCCATCGCCACCGGATATTGCACGCCGCGACCAAGGAACAAGGCATGCCGTTTGTCACTGAAGCGCTCGGCAAGACTCTGAATATCATCATTGAGCATGAGCACATCTTCGATATTGCGTGGCAAGGCCTTTAGTTGCTCGACAATGATAGCCTCGCGCTCTGCCGTGAGTTTATGTCGTCGCCCCAATACGGCAACCACCATCAGCAAGGCAACCAACTGCGTTGTAAATGCCTTGGTCGAGGCAACGCCAATTTCTGGCCCTGCGCGGGTCATAAAGGTAAGGTTTGACTCACGCACCAAGGAACTTTCCGGCACATTGCAAATCGCCAGCGAAGGACCAAAGCCCCATTCCCTGGTTGCCCGCAAAGCGGCCAATGAATCTGCTGTTTCACCAGACTGCGAGACGACGATAACCAATGAATCAGGGTTTGCTACCGGGTGTCGATAACGAAACTCACTGGCCACCTCGACATGACAGGGCACGCCAGCCAGGCCCTCAAACCAGTTACGCGCCACTAACCCGGCATGAAAACTGGTGCCACAAGCGATGATGGTAACCGCCTTGACCTGATCAAAAATCTCTTTGGCCTTGGGTCCAAAGGCCGCCTCCAGCACCCGATCACCGCTTAAGCGACCTTCGAGCGTTTCACTGATCGCCTGGGGTTGCTCGTGTATTTCCTTGAGCATATAGTGACTGTATTCACCCAGCTCTACCGCATCGACCGACAGCTCACTTTCCTTGATGGGACGCGCCACCTTTTCACCGTTGGCAGCATAAATCACAATGCGCTCACGACTGATATCTGCCACATCGCCTTCTTCCAGAAAGATAAAGCGTCGCGTTACCGC
Source organism: Thiohalomonadaceae bacterium (assembly GCA_041678005.1). Taxonomy (GTDB): domain Bacteria; phylum Pseudomonadota; class Gammaproteobacteria; order Thiohalomonadales; family Thiohalomonadaceae; genus Sulfurivermis. Next base: position 50,228 of record JBAYOW010000007.1, on the reverse strand, counting down.
GAGCAGGGGCGCCACATCCGAGGCAATGAAATGTTCGCCTATGCCTAAACCGATAACCAGTGGACTACCACAGCGCGCAGCTACCAGGCGCCCTTGTTCCCGCCTGCTCATTACGCCCAGTGCATAGGCGCCCTGCAAATCCTTGACTGTAGCCTGCACCGCTGCCAACAAATCAAGTCCACTCATGGTATGCAGGTGGACCTGGTGGACAATGACTTCGGTGTCGGTCTGCGAGGTAAACTTATAGCCTGATTGGATTTGCTCTGCACGCAGGCTCTCATGATTTTCAATTATGCCGTTATGCACCACGGCGAATTCACCCCAACACAAATGTGGATGGGCGTTTTCTTCACTTGGCACACCATGAGTCGCCCAACGCGTATGGGCAACACCGATATTGCCACGCAGGGGGTTTTGTTCCAGCGCATCGGCAAGTCTCTGCACCTTGCCGGCTGTACGCACCCGTGCAAACTCACCTTTCTCATCGATTACCACTATGCCCGCTGAGTCGTAGCCACGATACTCCAGACGGCGCAGCCCTTCGAGAAGGATCGCTACAATATCGCGCTCAGCTACGCCGCCAACAATGCCACACATATGTATTCCTCTAAAATTTTGTGCCTAGCTAGCAAAACATCACGTCAAACAGTCGAGTTCTGCGCTCCCTACGTTTAGATCGATCATTACTTACTTCTTCACTGGCCTGCGCCAACCGGATATTGTCATCTGCTTGCTACGGCTCAAGCTAAGCTCACCAGCTGGCGCGTCCTTGGTGATAGTGGAGCCTGCACCAATAGTTGCCTGATCGTGGATGGTGACAGGAGCAACAAGCTGTGTAGCGGAGCCTATGAATACGTCATCACCAATTACCGTACGGTGTTTATTGGCACCATCGTAATTACAGGTAATCGTACCCGCGCCAATATTCACCCTTGCGCCCATCGTGGTATCGCCGATATAACTCAGGTGACTGATCTTCGAACCCACGCCAATAATGCTCTTTTTGATCTCGACGAAATTACCCACATGGGCACCATCGGCAATCTCGCTCTCCGGCCTTATGCGCGCAAACGGCCCGATGCAGGCGTGCTGGCCGATACGCGACGATTCGATCATGCTCATTGGCCTGATTTCTGTACCGGCGCCGATCTCAACATCCTTCAATATACAATTGGCACCTATGGACACGCCATCACCCAGTACAACACGACCTTCAATAACAACATTTATATCTATACTTACATCAAGCCCAGCGTGTAACTCCCCGCGCAAATCGAAGCGCGCCGGATCACGCAGTGACACACCTGCCAACATCAATCGCTGAGCCTGTCTCTTCTGCAAGGCTCGCTCCATGGCCGCGAGTTGCACACGATCATTAACCCCGCTGACCTGCTCAATGTCAGGGGCTTGCACCGTATTGATCATCACGCCATCGGCTACCGCCAGCGCAATAATATCGGTCAAATAATATTCGCCCTGGGCATTATTATTATCCAGCCGCGCCAACCAATCACGTAGCTGTACTGCCGGTGCTGCCAGCAGACCCGTATTGATCTCGCGTATTGCCAGTTCCGCAGGCGTGGCATCTTTTTGCTCAACTACTCGCAACACCCCTCCTGAGGCATCACGCACGATGCGTCCATAGCCCGTAGCATCTGCCAGCTCAACTGTCAGCAGACCAAGGCCGTTATCGGCAGCAGCCAAAAGCTTGTATAAGGTATCAGTTTCAATAAGTGGCACATCACCGTAGAGGATCAACACCAAACTATCATCGCTTACCTCGGGCATGGCCTGTGCTACTGCATGGCCCGTGCCTAATTGTTCTGCCTGCAACACCCAGTTTGCATTCAACTCAACCAGACGTTCGCGCACGAGTTCCGCACAGTGTCCATGGACAATATGAATTGTCTGTGCTGCGAGCGCCTTTGCGGTTTGAAACACCCGCGCCAGCATCGGCTGACCACCGATCTCGTGCAAAACCTTGGGCAGCGCGGATTTCATTCGCGTACCCTGGCCTGCCGCCAGAATGACTGCTTCGATAGGCTTGCTCATAATGCCTCAGTGCATCCCCTGAACCTGGGCCGCTTCACCCGTCATCATCTCCTGTGGCGTGGCATCGCGGATTGCCGCGACAGTTACCGCAAAGACAAGATTTTTTCCTGCCAGCGGGTGGTTGCCATCAAGCGTGATCGTCCCCGCGTCAATGTGTGTAACCGTCATCGTCACGGTCTCACCACTTTCATTGGTAAACTCGGCCTGCGCACCCAACTGACGGAACTCGGGTGGCACATTTTCAATCGCATCAGTGAACGTCAAACCGGGATCGCGTGGACCAAAGACATCTTCTGGCATGAGCACAACCTCGACACGTTCACCCACTTGCTTGCCTGCCAATGCTGTTTCGATCTGCCGATACAGACCAGCCCGTCCGCCATGCAGATAATCCACCGGGATCTCCACCACCTCCAACAGATTGTCATCTGCCTGATCTCGTATGGTATAGGTGACTGAAACCACCTTGCCCAATCCGACTTTGGCTGCTGCCATTATCCTGTTCTCCAAAATAAAAAAGGCCAGTTTATCACTGACCTTTTTTATTCTCATCCAGCGCAGTGAGCTTGTCAGCGCTTTGCCAGTTTGCGTAAATGCTGAATCACCTGTAATTGTGCAATTGCCCTGGCAAGCTCGATCTGGGCCTCTGCCCATTCCATCTCGCCAGTTCTGTCTCGCACGGCCTGCGCGGCGCGCTCCCTGGATTCGATAGCGGCTGCCTCATCCACATCCTGCGCCCGCAAGACAGTGTCGGCAAGCACGGTCACGGTATGCGGCAACACCTCGATCAAGCCACCTGAGACATAGAAAAAATCTTCCTCGCCACCCCGCTTTATGATGCGCACCTGGCCTGGTTTGAGCTGGGCAAGAAATGGGCTATGGCGCGGCATAATGCCGACCTCACCCATTTGCGCCGGGGCGAATACCGCCTCGACCGTGCCACTGTAGATCGAGCTTTCGGCACTTACAACATCTACATGCATAGTCATTGCCATAACGCCAGTCCTCTATGTACACGCCAGCCGAATGCCATTAAATATGCTTGCCCTTCTCGATGGCCTCTTCAATCGGACCGACCATATAAAAGGCCTGCTCCGGCAGATGGTCAAATTCGCCATCGACTATGCCCTTGAAGCCACGAATCGTATCCTTCAGGCTGACATACTTGCCGGCTGCACCGGTAAACACTTCGGCCACAAAAAATGGCTGTGAAAGAAAGCGCTGAATCTTGCGCGCGCGCGCCACGGTTAACTTGTCCTATTCCGACAACTCATCCATGCCAAGAATGGCGATGATGTCGCGCAGTTCCTTGTAACGCTGCAAGGTCGCCTGCATGCGCCGCGCAACGCTGTAATGCTCCTGCCCGACGACCATTGGATCTAACTGGCGTGAAGTTGAATCCAGCGGATCTACTGCAGGATAAATACCCAATTCGGCGATCTGACGTGATAACACCAGGGTTGCATCCAGGTGGGCAAATGTCGTCGCTGGTGATGGGTCGGTAAGGTCATCCGCAGGCACGTATACTGCCTGAAACGATGTGATTGAACCTGTCCTGGGATGTAATACGTTCCTGCAGCGCACCCATTTCCGAGGCCAATGTAGGCTGGTAGCCAACCGCCGAAGGCATACGACCGAGCAGCGCCGAAACCTCTGTACCAGCCAGGGTGTAGCGATAGATATTATCGATAAACAGTAGCACATCGCGGCCTTCATCGCGGAAATACTCGGCCATGGTCAGACCGGTCAAGCCCACGCGCAGGCGGCTACCTGGCGGCTCATTCATCTGGCCATAAACCAGCGCAACCTTGTCGAGTACGCCACCTTCACGCATTTCATGGTAGAAGTCATTACCTTCACGAGTACGCTCACCGATACCTGCGAAGACAGAAAAGCCGGAATGCTCAACAGCAATATTGCGAATCAACTCCATCAGTGTCACGGTTTTGCCGACGCCCGCACCACCAAACAGACCAACTTTGCCGCCCTTGGCGATCGGCATTACCAGGTCGATAACTTTGATACCGGTTTCCAGAATTTCCACCGATGCCGCCTGATCTTCATAGGCTGGCGCCTTGCGATGAATCGGCATCTTCAACTCGGCATCTACCGGCCCAGCCTCATCCACCGGGTTGCCCAACACATCCATGATGCGACCCAGGGTTGCCTTACCTACCGGCACGGTAATCGCACTACCGGTATCATTGACGGCCATACCACGCTTGAGGCCATCGGTAGAGCCCATGGCAATACTACGAACCACGCCATCACCCAGCTGCTGCTGAACTTCCAGCGTCAAGCCGGCCTCAGCCACGGTCAATGCGTTGAACACCTTGGGCATGGCACTGCGCGGAAACTCCACGTCTACCACAGCACCGATAACCTGCACTATCTTGCCAGAACTCATTATTCAGTTCCCCTTGAAATTAAATCTGATTTTGCCTTTAGACGGCCGATGCACCGGCAACGATCTCGGATAATTCCTGAGTAATCGCTGCCTGTCTGGCCTTGTTGTAGGTCAGCTGCAATTCATCGATCAAGCTGCCTGCGTTATCCGAGGCGGCCTTCATCGCCACCATCCGGGCCGACATCTCACAGGCAACGTTTTCGACTACACTTTGATAGACTAGGGACTCGACATAGCGTGTCAACAATTGATCGAGCACGGCCTCTGCGCTGGGCTCATAAAGATAATCCCAGTAATGCTTTAGTTTTTCGTCTGACTCCGCCACTGTCACCGGGAGCAACTGATCTACACGTGGCTCCTGTGTCATCGTGCTGACAAAGCGGTTATAGATCAGATAAACCCGATCGATTTCGCCCTGATCATAGGCATCGAGCATTACCTTGACCGTGCCGATGACATCTATCAGCTTCGGCGCATCGCCCAAGTGAGTGGCCTGCGCCAGTATCCGTCCACCAGTCCGACTGAAGAAACTCTGCGCCTTCTGACCTATAGTGCACAGATCGATCTCGACATGCTTATCGTGCCACTCCTGCATGGTATTCAATGCCGCCTTGAACATATTGATGTTCAAGCCACCACACAGGCCGCGATCTGTTGAAATGGCAATAATGCCAATCCGTTTGATCTCGCGTTCGACCATGTAGGAGTGTTTGTACTCGACATGAGCATGGGCCAGATGCTGAATCACACTACACATACGCTCGACATAAGGACGCGTAGCCGCCATCCGCTCCTGGGCACGACGCATCTTGCTGGCCGCCACCATTTCCATTGCGCGGGTGATCTTCTGCGTATTTTCTACGCTCTTGATCTTGCTCCGTATCTCTTTACCGCTGGCCATCGATCAACCCTCATTTACCATGAGCTGCTGGCCTTGAACTTATCCAGGGCCTCGCGCAAAGCGCTTTCTATATCGCTGTTGTAATCACCATTGGCATTAATGGTACGGAGCAGCTCGCCACACTCGGACTTCATGAAACTCTGCAAGGCCGCTTCAAAATCGACCACCTTGTTGACTGCGACATCGTCCAGATAACCCTCGTTGGCAGCAAACAATGATGTAGCCATTTGCGCGACTGTCATCGGTGAATACTGCAGCTGCTTCATCAACTCTGTAACGCGCTGACCACGATCAATCTGCTTGCGTGTGGCCTCATCGAGGTCAGAGGCAAACTGCGCAAACGCCGCCAACTCACGGTATTGCGCCAACGCCAGACGAACACCACCACCCAGCTTCTGGATGATCCTGGTCTGTGCCGAGCCACCAACACGAGACACCGACAAACCGGCATTGATAGCTGGACGGATACCGGCATTAAACAGATCGGATTCCAGGAAGATCTGTCCATCGGTAATCGAGATGACATTGGTTGGCACGAAGGCAGATACGTCACCGGCCTGGGTCTCGATGATTGGCAGCGCCGTCAGTGAGCCGGTTTTGCCCTTTACCGCTCCGTTGGTGTGTCTCTCTACCCAATCTGCATTGACTCGTGCAGCGCGTTCGAGCAAACGCGAGTGCAAATAGAATACATCACCAGGATAAGCCTCACGCCCTGGCGGACGACGCAGCAGCAAGGATACCTGACGATAGGCCCAGGCCTGCTTGGTCAGGTCATCGTAAACGATCAAGGCATCTTCGCCCTTGTCACGAAAATACTCACCCATGGCACAACCTGCGTATGGCGCGATATATTGCATGGCAGCAGAATCAGATGCGGTCGCCGCAACGATAATTGTGTGCTCGAGCGCACCATGCTCTTCCAGCTTGCGAACCGTGTTGGCGATGGAAGATGCCTTCTGCCCCACGGCAACATAAATACACTTAACGCCGGTGCCTTTTTGATTGATTATGGCATCGATAGCCACCGCCGTCTTGCCGGTCTGCCGGTCACCGATAATCAACTCACGTTGACCGCGACCTACAGGCACCATGGCATCAATTGCCTTCAAACCAGTTTGTAGCGGCTGGTCTACAGACTTACGCCACAACACGCCCGGGGCAATCTTTTCGGTAGGTGAGGTGGCCTCGGCATTGACCGGCCCCTTGCCATCTATAGGCAAACCCAAGGCATCGACCACCCGACCCAACAATGCCTCACCAACCGGGACCTCCATGATGCGGCCGGTGCACATCACCTTATCGCCCTCAGTGATATGTTCATAATCACCAAGAATGACCGCGCCGACGGAATCACGCTCCAGATTGAGCGCCAGACCAAATGTATCGCCGGGGAATTCCAGCATCTCACCGGACATGACGTCGGCCAGACCGTGTATGCGCACGATGCCATCAGACAAACTGACCACGGTACCTTCCGTGCGCGCCTCGACCTCGGCCTTGAAGCCGGCAATACGTTGTTTAATCAGTTCACTGATTTCTGACGGATTGAGTTGTTGCATTAATTTATCCTCTAAAGCAGCCCGGATCAGCGCAGCAGCGCCGTACTCAGCTTGTTCAATCGGCCAATAACCGAACCATCTATGACCATGTCACCTGCACGCACAATGGCTCCACCAAGCAGAGTTTGATCTACCTGACACTCCAGCATCACCTCACGACCCAGGCGCTTGGCAAGCGCCTTGGCAATGGCCTGTTGCTGATCTGCAGAAAGCGGTGTGGCCGCTACTACCTCGGCGGTAATGCGGCTTTCAGCGGCAGCACGCGCCAACTCAAACTGCGCGGCTATTTCTGGCAACAAGGTGAGCCGGTCATTTTCAGCCAACACCTGCAGCAAGTTTCTGCCACCCACGTCCAGCCTGTCACCACAAATATCGCTGACCAGTTGGCCGCGCTCAGTCCGCGTTATGCTTGGGCTCGTAATGATGGCCACCAACTCAGGATGGCTGAGCACCACTGCCATTAAATGCAACTGTGCCGACCAGTCTTTCAGCTTGCCCTGCTCTTGCGCCAGCTCAAACACAGCCTGTGCGTAGGGGCGAGCGATGGTTGTAATCTCAGCCATGCATCTTTGCCCTTAGATCTGTGTAATGAGATCTTGCAGCAAATCATCATGCGCACTGGCGTCCAGCTCGCGCTGTATGACCTTGCCAGCACCACTCACAGCCAGGCTTACAACCTGGCCACGCAGCTGCTCGCGGGCACGACTGACTTCCTGTTCGATTTCTGCGCTGGCGGCGGCCTTGATCCGATCACCCTCGGCGCGGGCGGCCTCCTTCGCTTCTTCGACAATCTCGTTGGCGCGCCGCTCGGCCCTGGTCAGGATCTCGGCGGCCTGTTGCTTCACTTCGTGTATCACCTTGGCGGCATTCTGCTCGGCAAGAATCTGTTGGTTCTTGCCTCGTTCGGCAGCGGCCAGACCATCGGCAATTACCTTTTTGCGCTCGTCCAGTACATTGATCAGCGGAGGCCAGATGTACCTCATCACAAACCAGACGAACACGAAGAATGCAATGAACTGACCTATCAGGGTCGCATTGATATTCATCTTCGTACCTCGCGTGAAATAAGTGGATTAAGTGGTGCCCTGCAAAACCCAGACTACGCCCAGCCTCTTAACCAACCACGGCAAACAGCACATAGAAAGCGATACCAACCGCGATCATTGGCACCGCATCAACCAGCCCCATCATGATGAAAAACTGGGTGCGCAGCAGCGGGATCAACTCAGGCTGACGCGCCGCGCCATCGAGAAAGCGGGCACCCAGTATGGCGATACCGATCGCGGCTCCCAGCGCGCCGAAAGACATCATCAGTGCGCCAGCTATGTAGACAAGGGCAATAGACATTTCCATGGTTCTCTCCTAAAGGCAGTTAAAAGCAAAAATAAAAATCAGTGTTCCGTATGAGCCATATCCATATATACAATGGTCAAGGTCATGAAGATGAAGGCCTGCAGCGTGATGATCAGAATATGAAAAATCGCCCAACCCAACTGCAACACCCCTGCAAAGGCGCCCAATGCCCATCCAGCGCCATACATCAAGGCGATCAAGATGAAGATCATCTCACCGGCATACATATTACCGAACAGACGCAGTGCCAGAGAAATAGGCCTGGCTAGCAGCGACACGCCCTCGAGCAATAAATTGACAGGAAAAAGAAACTTGGGGAAAGGCTGAAACGCCAGCTCACCGATGAAGCCGCCCACGCCTTTATTTTTAACACTGTAATAAAGAATCAACCAGAACACGGCAATCGACATACCGAAGGTGATATTGGGATCGGTGGTCGGCACTACCTTGATCGTATCCACTCCTAGCAGGGCAAAGGCCTGTGGCAACAGGTCAATGGCCAGCAGATCCATGAAGTTCATCAACCAGATCCACATGAACACTGTCAGCGCCAAGGGCGCAATAACTGGATTGTTGCCAGAAAATGAACCACGTACTGAGTTATCGATGAACTCGATGATCCATTCAATGAAGTTCTGCATGCCGCCAGGCACGCCTGCCGTTACCTTTTTGGCCACACTGCGAAACAAAAATAAAAATACCAGACCCAACACAACGGACCATGCCATCGAGTCCACGTTAATCGCCCAAAAGCCCATCGCTTTTGCTTCTGCAGCCGACTGGGCAAAACCCCACTAGCCACCAGGCAACTGACCATAAGTCAGGTTGGTCAAGTGATGTTGAATATAACCATTCGCCGTCAGCTCTTCGCTTGCCATCTCTTCGTCTCTGGGACCAATGCTGTCAAAAACATGTGCGCCAACAGGCCAGCGCTCAACCCCAGCAGCAACCACAAAGGGTGCAAACGGAGGATCGCAAGGCCCGTGGCCAGCAACACCATCATCAGCGCAAAGCGCACGATGGCACTGCCATAAATCAGACTGGCATTACGCACCAGGTTACTACCTGCTCTCTCGGCGCGATAGCCATACCATAAAATAACCAAACTACCTGCCAGCGCCACTCCGCCGCCAAACATAATGGCCCATGCCACCGACCCTGTCTGGCCCAATAAAATAGCCAACAAGGCCAACACCGCTGTCAGTGTCAACTGAACGGCCAGGAGCCTGAACAAGGCATGACGCAACTGCAGGCTGGCTGTACTCATGATAGTAAATAAGCACCTGTCAACTACCTGTGTAGCCGAGCAAAAGTACCTGTAACCCGGGGAAGATTCAGCCGCCCTGAAAATACTCATCAAACGGTTGGCATAGTAAAAAACAATAATCAAGCATGTAAACCATTGAGTATATTAGGTCTTACACTAGCGTTACTCAAAGATTTTTTCAGGGCTTCCTTAGCTGCCATCAGCGGCGCAAAAGTATATAGAGCAAGCCCCGTCAGGTCAATGATATGTCAATAAACTATTTCTATATAAGAAAAACCAGATGCATGCAACAGTATTATTTATTGATTAATGTCAGTCGAGCCAGCTTATGCACTGCCCTCCTTGCGTATGTGCTCAAGAATACCGTCCAGCTCATCCAGGCTGTTGTAGGTGATTACCAACTTACCCCTACCCTTGCTCTTTTGCTGGATATTCACCGTCGCACCCAGAGTTTGCCCGAGCTCCTGCTCCAGTCTGCGCACGTCTGGATCGGTGGTCTTTGCCACTGGTTTTTCCGCTGATCCGGCCTGTAACTGCTTGACCAACCGCTCGGTTTCGCGCACCGACAAGCCTTTTGCGACTACATTGCGCGCGGCCCCGCTTTGCTGGGTGCCAGTCAAGGCCAGCAGGGCGCGGGCATGGCCCATCTCCAGATCGCCATTTTCCAGCAAACGCTTGAGATCATCATTCAAAGCAAGCAGGCGTAATAAATTAGATACTGCCACGCGGTAGCGGCCCACCGCCTCGGCCGCCTGTTGATGGGTCAACTCAAATTCCTCAATCAGTCGCTGCAGAGCACGCGCCTCCTCCATCGGATTGAGCTGCTCACGCTGAATGTTTTCTATCAGGGCAATGGCGATGGCGGCATTATCCGCCACCTCACGCACGATAGTTGGTATTTCATGCAGACCCGCCATTTGCGCGGCTCGCCAGCGACGTTCACCGGCGATGATCTCATACCGATCCTTGCCGATCGGTCGCACGACTATCGGCTGCACGACACCTTGCGCACGAATAGAATCGGCCAGCTCTTCCAGGGCATCAGGGCGCATATCTATACGTGGTTGATACTTGCCACGCTGGATTATATCCAGCGGCAGATTGCGCAGCTCGCTATCCCCGGCACGGTTCGCCGCCTCAGGCTGAGACGTTACTGCCGCACTGCCAAGCAAGGCCTCAAGCCCGCGTCCCAAACCACCTTTTTTCTTTACCGCCATGCCATACCTGCCAACTGCTTCAATTGAAATTGTTTTTTCACGCTTGTGTTCATCTTCACTCAGCCGCCGCTGGTTGCTCATGTCTACGCAGAATCTCGCCGGCCAATGCCAGATAGGCGATCGCGCCACGCGATGTACGATCGTGTGCCAACGCAGGCAGGCCAAAACTGGGAGCCTCGGCCAGGCGGATATTGCGTGGGATCGAGGTGCGATAGACCTGATTGCCAAAATGCAAAATCAACTGGCTGGATACATCGCTGGACAAATTACTGCGCGGATCAAACATCGTGCGCAACAACCCTTCCAGCTTCAGTTTTGGATTGACCGTGCTGCGGATCTGATCGATGGTATTTAGCAAGGAAGACAGTCCTTCCATCGCATAATACTCACACTGCATGGGAATGATCACTGAATCAGCCGCCACCAGGGCATTCAAGGTCAACATATTCAGTGAAGGCGGACAATCGATCAGTATGTAATCATAACTATCACGCACTGGCACAAGCGCATCATGCAAACGGCGTTCACGCTGCGGGACCTGTACCAGTTCCACCTCGGCAGCGGTGAGATCGCTATTGGTCGGCACCAGATCATAACCAGCCTGCGTGGCAGATACGATGACCTGTTCTGCCGAAGCATGCCCCAACAACAGATCGTAGCTGCTCAGCTCAAAGCTGTTCTTGTCCACGCCGCTACCAACCGTGGCATTACCCTGTGGGTCTAGATCAACAACCAGCACACGACGCTTGGTCGCCGCCAGCGAGGCGCCCAGGTTGATGCAGGTAGTGGTTTTACCGACCCCACCTTTTTGATTGGCGATGGCAATGATCCTGCCCATCTGTTCTCTCCCTCAACCCTGCGTCACGATACGCACCAAATGACGCTGTTGCGCCAACCCAGGCACCGTCAGTGCGATAATTTCCTCTGCCACAAAGCCCTCTGGCAAGGCGGCCAGTTCTGCCCCTGGATATTCACCCTTCATCGCCAACAGGCAGGTTTGTCGGGCAAACAAATGTGCCGCACCACTTAGCATTTCCGCCAAGGTAGCAAAGGCCCGCGCGGTAATCGTGTCAAACTCAACACCGGCAGGACGATAGTCTTCGAGGCGAGAATGTACCACAGAGAGATTGACCAGCTGCAATTCTCCCTTGACCTGGAGCAAAAAACGGGTCTTCTTGCTGTTACTATCCAATAAAGTGAACTCACGCGCCGGATCAGCGATGGCCAGGGGGATACCGGGGAGACCAGCGCCGCTGCCAATATCCAGTATTTGTTCACCACGCAAGTAAGGCCAGATCGCCAGCGAATCCAGCAGGTGTTTACGGATCATCTCATGCGGCTGGCGAATTGCCGTGAGATTATAGGTTTTGTTCCATTTAATCAGTAGTTGCAGGTAAGCAAGCACTTGCTCCTGCTTTTTTTCATCCAGCGACAAACCAAGCTCGACCACGCCCTCGGCCAATTCTGTAGCCAGTGAATCTTTCCAGCTCTGCGCTGCTTTATCCACCTCGACCACCAATTTCACGTTTTTTCAAATGTATCAGCAGGATGGAAATTGCCGCTGGCGTGATCCCAGGTATACGTGCTGCCTGACCCAAGGTCGCAGGCCGCTGACGCGATAGCTTGTCGCACACCTCATTGGACAGACCGCGCACCTGGGCATAATCCAGGTCTTCAGGCAGATGAAGCTGTTCATGTCGACGCTGGCGCTCGATTTCCAGCTGTTGCCGTTCGATATAACCAGCATATTTGGCCTGGGTCTCTACCTGCTCGGCCACTGATGGATCGTCCACGCCCTTACCTGCCGCGCTTAGGCTCATGAGTGAGCGGTAACTAACCTCGGGCCGGCGTAAGAGATCAGCAAGCCGCTGCTCACGCAACAAGCTCTGGCCAAGAACCCGTTTGGCCTCTGCATCATCGACGCTCTGTGGCCGCAACCAGGTTTCCTGCAGACGTTGCTGCTCACGGCTGATAGCCTCGCGCCTGGCTGCAAAAACATCCCAGCGCCTATCGTCCACCAGACCCAGCTCACGGGCTATGGGGGTCAGGCGCAGATCGGCATTGTCCTCACGCAAGAGCAGGCGATGCTCGGCGCGTGAGGTAAACATACGATAAGGCTCCGGTGCGCCCAATGTGATCAAATCATCCACCAGGACACCTATATAGGCCTCATCACGGCGCGGCCACCAGGCTTCCTCCCCACGCAACTGCCGTACGGCATTGAGGCCAGCCAACAAGCCCTGCGCCGCTGCCTCCTCATAGCCGGTGGTGCCATTGATCTGACCGGCAAAAAACAGCCCCTTGATCGACTTGGTCTCCAGGCTCGGACGCAAGTCTCGCGGGTCGAAAAAATCATACTCAATGGCATAACCTGGCCGCATGATATGCGCCTTTTCCAGACCACGAATGGAGCGCACCAGGGCAAACTGCACATCAAATGGCAGCGAGGTAGAAATACCGTTGGGATAAATCTCGTGGGTATTCAGTCCTTCTGGTTCGAGAAAGACCTGATGTTTGTCCTTGTCGGCAAAGCGCACGATCTTGTCCTCGACAGAAGGACAATAACGCGGCCCGATACTTTTGATGACACCGGCATACATGGGCGAGCGATCCAGTCCGCCGCGAATGATCTCGTGGGTGCGCTCCGAGGTGTAGGTGATATGACAGGGCAGCTGGCGCGGATGTTCGGCCACATTGCCGAGAAAGGAAAACACCGGCGGCGGATCATCGCCCGGCTGCTGCTGCAAGATAGACCAATTGATACTGCGCCCATCCAGGCGCGGTGGCGTGCCGGTTTTAAGACGCCCTGTTTTCAGCGGCAACTCACGCAAGCGACTTGCCAGATTGTTTGCCGGCGGATCACCGGCTCGACCACCTGCATAATTTTCCAGACCGATGTGGATAAGACCAGCCAAAAAGGTGCCCACGGTAAGGACAACAGCAGAGGCATTGAAGCTCAAGCCCATCTGCGTCACCACACCAGTCACCCGATCACCCTCGATGATCAGATCATCCACTGCCTGTTGGAACAAGGTGAGATTGAGCTGATTTTCCAGCGCATGCCGCACTACCTGTCTATACATCTCGCGGTCAATCTGCGCACGCGTGGCGCGTACCGCTGGGCCCTTGCTGGCATTGAGGATGCGAAACTGAATACCGGCTCGATCGGTGGCTCGCGCCATCAAGCCGCCCAGGGCATCAATCTCCCGTACCAACTGACCCTTGCCGAGGCCACCGATGGATGGATTGCAGCTCAGCTGGCCGAGTGTCTCGAAGCTATGGGTGAGCAACAAGGTACGTGCGCCCAGCCGCGCCGCAGCCAGCGCCGCCTCGGTACCGGCATGGCCACCGCCGACCACAATCACATCAAATTTGTCTGGATATTGCATGAAGTGCTTCAATTTAACTGATGCGGCATCTCGTCATCGAGCTTGAGCAGGGTTGCAATGATCTGTAGCGCCTCTTTGACAAACAACTCCAGATCACAAAAGGCCGGTGAACTTTCCAACAACTGCGAACCATCGGCCATGGCCACCCGCAGATCGCAGGCACCATCGGCCCCGCGCTCGGCGCAAACAAATAGCCCAGGCTCTGGATTACTCTCCTGGGCAACGGCAATGATATAGCGATAGCGCGCCGCATCCGGGCTTTCGATATCACCCAATACGGTCAGCAGAAATTCACCGTACTGATATCTGCGCAAGGGCACAGCAGTGGCAATGGTGGGAAAACTCATGACTCATCTCTCAATCAACCGAATAAAGTACACCAACTCTCCAGCTCAAACCCCTTAGCCGACAATAATTTTATCCCGACGAGATACACGCCAGCCGACTCGGTCTCGCGCCGCCAGACCACATCGCCAACAAGCCGGTATTCACGCCCCTGCTCGCCCACCATGACCAGCAGCTCCAGACGACTGCCTACTGCCAGCGCGACCTCCAGCAACAGGCGTAGACCAGTCGCGGAGACATCTATTGTTTCGCTCTCAATGCCGCTGCCAATCAGCTCGGGCTGAGCTGGAGCTGAAATAATTTTCACCCGCACATCTTCATCGCGCAGCAAGCGTGAGGCCTGACGACGATTTTCCATAAAAAACATGGCGCACTCCTTCTCTACAGTCCAGCAAAAACTTTAATCACAGTCTTGGTTTACCGGAGGCTTGCGCCCATCCGGATGATTCTGCACAATTCTACGTCGCCAAGGGCAATATCTCCATGTATTCCATGTCAGGCGCACGCTCGGCTTATTCACCAGGAGTCTTTCGGCCAACAGCCAATCCTAGGCAAAGGCTGTGAGAATAAATAGCGCGAATACCTGCTATAAAATCACCACACTCACAAATCCACTCCTGGCTGCGCCCGTACACCGCTGCGAAAGGCATGCTTGACATCAAGCATGTCGCTCACCGTATCGGCCGCGTCAATAAGCGGCTGGGGTGCGGCACGGCCAGTGACTACCACGTGCTGCATGGGTGGCCGCGCTGCCAAATCAGCCAACACCACGGCGACATCCAGCCAACCATATTTGAGCGGATAAGTAAGCTCATCCAGCACCACCAGCCCCAGGCTTTCATCACGCAGCAACTGCCGCGCCACCGCCCAGCCGCGCTGTGCCGTCAAGATATCACGTGCGAGGTCCTGCGTATCCCAACTAAAACCCTCACCAAGCACGTGCCAGACCACACCAGGCTGGCGACGAAAAAAATGTTCTTCGCCCGTATCTCTGCAGCCTTTGATGAACTGCGCCACACCAACCTGCAGGCCGTGGCCAAGCGCCCGCGCCACCATACCAAAGGCCGAACTGCTCTTGCCCTTGCCGTTACCGGTGAGCAACAACAGCAAGCCCTGATTGCGATCGGCACGCTCAATAGCTGTATCGACCACGGTTTTTTTCCGTTGCATGCGCAACTGATGGCGCTGCTCACTTTCATTTGCTTTCGTCATCATTACACCATGTCTGTTTTGTCACGCGTATTGACCACGCGATGTATCTGCCGTCATAACACAGAGAATTAATCTAACCACACAAACCATCTCAGACAGGACGATAAAAAACATTGACGAGCGTCTCCGCCGCCACATAAAGTTGCAGCAAAATATCAGCATGCAACTTCCTGGCATGCTGGCTACATGCTAAGGGAAGCAGTCATGTGCAACAGCTATAATATAAACAAGTTATTACTTGCCGCATTGATCAGTTGCTTCCTGATGCTATCTGTCCAGGCGGCCGATCTGATAACCACAAAACAACTGCCACCGCCAGATTACAGCCAACCTGACAGCTGGCTGGCACTGCCTGCTCATCCTTCTGCAGCGATGCGCACACCTCACGGGGCAGGCTTTTCCAACTTGCAGAGCGTGGCAAGGGCGGACGTGTTTTATATCCACCCAACCACCAGCATGCGCGATGATCTGCTTAACGCACCGTTTGACGATGCCGAGGCAACGAAGGTAGGCGAGCTTATGCTGTTGACCCAGGCCACGCCATTTAATGCGCTGGCACGTATCTATGCGCCGCGTTATCGTCAGGTCACTTTGTCGCTTTATCAGCAGGATGAGGAGACGCAACAGGCGCCAAACAACCATGCCTACGCCGACGTGCTGACTGCGTTTAATTACTATGTAAAGCACTACAACGATGGGCGACCATTTTTCTTGGTTGGCCACAGTCAGGGCACCAATCATGCCCAACGTCTGCTCAGCGAGGCCATCCAGGGCACGCCGCTGGCAAAACAACTCATTGCGGCATATCTACCCGGCCAGCCAATTCCACTTAGCGTATTCCGTGACGACCTTACCGACATGCCGCCCTGCACACGCCCTGCACAAATTGGTTGCGTGGCTATCTGGGAGACCTTCGGCGAAAATACCGACGCCGATCTCGATGCCTGGCAGGAGAACGGCTACTGGAATCGTGCCCGTCAGCGCTGGATGGGCGCGTCAGGCCAGCCGCTGGTCAACATCAACCCGGTAAGCTGGGATACACGCAAGCCAAGCACGCCTGCAAGTCAGCATCGTGGTGCAGTGCCGTTTGGTGCACATGATACCTTTGCCCACGTGCTGCCCCAACTGGTCGCCGTGCGCGATGACGGGCGCTACAGTTACGTCTCGCCTGCTCCATTGCCAGCTGAACACTTTAATGATGGTGACGTATTTGGCGGTACTAATTACCACGTCTTCGATATCGCATTGTTTTGGCTGGACATACGCGAGAACGCACGTCTACGGCTAAATGCCTGGATGCAACATAATAACCAACAGCAGCCACTGCTGGAGCCGGGCGCCACCGCCAGCGCCAAACTCGGTCAACCATGGCGCTACCAACTCAAGGCGCATAATCAGGTCGGCATTTATAGCGCAGACAAGCTGCCGTCGGGGTTGCTACTGAATAGCAAGACAGGCCTCATCTCCGGCATACCGCAGCAAACCGGTACCTTTGCGCTACACCTGACCGTCAGCAATACACACGGCAGCGATCATGGCGAGCTCGCCCTGACGGTCGCGCCATAAGCCGTCGTCCTGGCTGATGGCGATCAGCTGAAACGCTCATCCAGCCAGTCCATTGACACTGCCGCAGAATAGGCCAGATTGCCGGACTGGCAGTGACCATCCGCGCCTTCTTTTTCGCTAAATACATGCCCCTCGGCACCTGCCACTTGTGCCAGGAATTGCTCATACTGCGCCATAGGCTCGCTTCCTTCGCTGCTGCCGATCAAGGCAAGAACAGCACAACGTATCCTCGCCAGCGACGCATCATCAACCTGGAATTCACACAAGTATTGATAGGTATGCTTAAAGCTCGGCTGTCCCATACGCAACATCAGATTACGCGCCATTTCGCGTGTCTGCGTCGGCATCAGCTCGTCGCTGATATGATCGATGTCGGCCACACTGAAATTATCTGCGTCCGGCAATTCGGCTGGATCAAAGCCAGCGAATGAGACCATATAGGCATGCAAATCCAGGATCGGCGAATTCGGAATCAAGGCGCTGATCCGCGCTTCATGTGCCGCGATCCGGGTTGCAAAATAACCGCCAAAGCTGATGCCCATCAGGGCAATACGCGCAGGATCGGTTTCTCCGCGCGAGAGCAAATAATCAACCGCCACGGTACCGACACGCTCAAAATCCGGGCTGAAGTGCAATGCCGGATGAAAACGCATGGTATCCATCTGGCCGGGGCCGGCAAACAAAAACACCCGATAACCACGCTCAAGTGCAGCGCGACCATAGGCCAGAAAGGTTTCCTCCAGCGTGCCATCGTAGCCACTGATGATCATCAGGGTTTTACTCGGCCCGCTTAGCTTCCTGGGACACAAGTAAAATGCCGGCAACGGAGTGTCGCCAAAAGGCAACTCCACGATCTCACAGGAATATTCGCTATAGCGCATCGCAGCGATAAAACAGGCGCGACTGGCAAGACCATATTTGGCATGCTCTGGATCAGCGATGGAAGTATAGTACTCGGCCGCGCGCCAACTATTACAGGCAACCAGATATGCATCGCGTGCGCTGATACCATGCCCTCGGGCGGCACGGCGCTCGGCATCGATCTGTTGACGCCTGGCAGCCTCGACAAACACCGCTACCCAACTGGCTGGTACGCCACTTTCGATACGTCGAGCCAGCGCCAGGCACTCTCCAACGGCAGAGCCACCATAACGCGCCACGCCCATCTGGCGTAACAACTGATACTCCATTTCCGCATCGGCAAAGCCGCTGATACGGGCTCTCCCTCGCTCCAGTGTGTCGGTCATAGTGTCCTCCCAAAATGAACAGACGCGTGTTTACCAAAAGGCTGTATCAGAATGCTGTTTTGCGGCTTTCCTGTAGGGCGCAATAACCATCGGACATTGCGCCGTATGTAAGATGTCGCATGAACGAATGTGACAAACTTTCCCCACCCTCTCCCCCAGCCCCTCTCACGCCAGCGGGAGAGTGGAGTCCTGGTTATGTAGATACTCAGTTTAAATGCAGGGGCACATATAGCGCACCATTTTTCTGCTGCCAGTGCAAGGAGAAAGGATGTGCTCTGCAAGCAACACTGGAGCATCAATCTGGCCTGATTATCCGGACGAGGAGGCGAGCAGGCAAATAGCCCGGTCTGGACAAGGAAAAACAAAAGCGCGCTAATGCCGATACTTATCAGTTACAGCCCGAACATAAACGCGATAACAAGAAGACCCTGTGCCATACCATAATGTTCTCTATGCCATCTGCGCCGCGCGTTGGACAAAAGCGTCTAACAGGCGCGGCCCCAATAGTTCCATCGCCCCACGCAGCAAAGGTGCGGCAAGCAGGTGGCCCGGCTGATAATGTGTGTCTACCGTTACCCGACAGCCGCCTTCCTGCTGGGCGGCAAATTGCCAGCGAACCTCAAGGCGACGAAACGGGCCATCATGGGCGCAGATGAAGATCTGCTCTGAAGCGATAAATTCGGCCCGCGAACGAAAGCTGAAGCTGGCCGGGCCAAGACCGATGGACTGCTCGACTTCCAGCGCACCGGCTTCTCGTCGCAGGATACGCGCCTGGCTGTAGCCTGGGACAAATTCGGGATAACGTTCGATAGCGAGCACCAAATCAAACAAATGCTCGCAGGTATACGGCAGCAGACGGGAAAATTGTTGATGTGACATAGATACGCAGTATGCGCGGAAAAAAGCCAGGCAGCCAGTCTGCATATTTCACCAGAGAGCACACTATGCTAGCTGCCTGACAACGCAATCGGTGCTACATCTCCCGCAGCACATCAGGATAAATAGACCAGTATTTGCCTCACTCCCGGTACTATGGGAGTGAGGACAAAAACAGTCTTAACCGACCAGCGGCACCACCTCGCAGGCCTCGCCCATATACTCATTAATCGTAACGATCTGTGCCTTGCGGAAGAAGTTAAATTCCGTGGCGCTGGCCCAGGTGTAGGCACCCATCATGCGGCCAATCACGAGATCGCCCTCGTTCAGCTCCGGCAACATGATGTTCTCATCGATCACATCAATGCTGTCGCAGGTAGGCCCGGCCAGCACACTGGGAAAGCGCTCGCCCTGCCAGTCCAGGCAATCCACCGGATATTTGGCATGATCATAGAGCTGGCCGCTATAAGAGCCATACACCCCATCATCCAGGTAATACCACCAACGGCCATCGCGCTGCGCTTTGCCCATCACCGAAGATACAGCGGTCATCGCCGCTGCCACGATAAAACGGCCAGGCTCAGCAATCACGCGAATATCCTGCGGCAACTGCGCTAATGCCGCGCGTATTGGCCTACAGAATTCATCGATCGGTGGCACATCTTCGTTGTACTCCACCGGAAAGCCACCGCCGATATCAAGCACGGAAAGTAACGGCAGACCGGCCGACTTGTTCCAGGCGATGAGCGCAGCGCAAGACTCGATGGCTTCGACATGCTTGCGCGGATCCGCCGCCTGGGAACCAACATGAAAGGATAGCCCCTTGATGCGAATGCCAAGATCATGTGCCATCAGCAGCAGCTCACGCGCCCCTGCAGGGCTGCAACCAAATTTCTTCGACAGATCCACCTTGGCATCTGGGCTACGAAAGGACACACGCAGCAAAAGCTCGACCTGCTCAGCATATTTCTCGAACTTGCGCAGCTCGCCCGGGTTATCCACAACAAAGTTGCTAACACCGAACTCAAGCGCATCACGAATATCGCGATCGCGTTTGATGGGATGTGTATGTATGCAACGCTCAGGAGCTACGCCCAGATCACGCACCAGCTCAACCTCGCCTGTGGTTGCCAGATCAAACCAGGCATCTTCCTCCTGCAAGGTCTGCACCACAGCCGGATGTGGCAGCGGTTTCAAGGCATAGTGCAAATCAACGCCAGGCAAGGCGGCAGCAAGGGCGCGATACTGTCGTCGCACGGCCTCACAATCAAGAATCAATAAGGGAGCACCATGAATGGCAACCAGTCGTCGGATACGCTCGACTTCAGGAGGCTCAGCGGCTTTGTCATCTGCGGCAATAACAGACGTGGTTTCACAACGGGCATCGACCATGGTCATACCTCCAGGCTGCGCCTCTGTTCCTCTTCTCAAGGGTAAACGAGACACAACCAAAAAAAGCTACAAGAGATCTGAATTTGAGCGGCGCCCATACCGTCAGGTGGACGCTCTCTGAATCAGGACAAATTCATTCTCCCTGGATAGCAGGGTTGTTAGCCCCTACGATTTGGTCGTGCCGCAAGCGGGCTACCCTCAAGAAGTGGCGCGTATTTTAGGCAAATCTTGCTATTAGGCAAGCCTTTTTTTAACAAAATAAATCCCGTGCCAAACCCGCTTCCCTTGTAGTCAATTTATCACCCGAAACTGCTTCATCCAACATGTGTATACTCTTGTTTTTGCACATAAATATTTGCGCCTAGTATTCACACACCCACTCGCCACAGGGGCTTGCCTGTCATTTTGGCCCGCATATTTCTCCAGGGTCTTTTGTTGTGTCCTGCTGAAATATGCGGGCAAACGGATAACGCGCTATAGTCTCACCTTTTCGGCAGCATCTTCGGCAAAGGGAAAGCCATGCACGCTTTGCTCAATCAGGCCATTCAACAAGCCGGTCAAATCATCCTCGGCAAGGAACATGTCATCCGGCTGGCGCTGGCTTGCCTGTTGGTGCGCGGTCATCTGCTTATCGAAGACCTGCCTGGCCTCGGCAAGACCACGCTAGCCCACGCCTTGGCGAAGATCCTGGGACTGCAGTACAGCCGAATTCAATTCACTGCCGATATGCTGCCGGCAGATATTCTTGGTGTTTCGATCTATGAGCGCGACAGTGGCGACTTTCGCTTTCATCCTGGCCCCATCTTTGCCCAGGTGGTTCTCGCCGATGAGATCAATCGTGCTACGCCCAAGACACAAAGTGCGCTGCTGGAGGCGATGGAAGAACAGCAAATCAGCATCGAGGGCTCGACGCATGCGCTACCTGAACCTTTCTTTGTTATAGCCACACAAAATCCCGCCAATCAGATCGGCACCTTTCCACTGCCTGAGTCGCAACTGGATCGTTTTCTGCTGCGTATCGAGCTGGGCTATCCAGATAGTCAGGCCGAACGTGCCCTGCTCTCTGGTGAGAGCAGACGCGATCTGCTCAAGCATTTGCCAGCCGTTATGACTGCCGCGCAACTACTCTCCATCCAATCAGCGGTGCACAAGGTCAAGGTCAGTCCTGCCTTGCTGGATTATGTGCAGGCCTTGCTAGAGTTTTCCCGTCACTCCCATCATTTTATTACTGGACTTTCGCCGCGTGCAGGATTGGCACTCCTGGCCGCCTCACGTGCCTGGGCCTTGCTCGCTGGGCGAGACTTCGTCTTGCCAGAAGATGTGCAAGCGGTACTGCCGCATGTGGTTGGCCATCGCCTGCAACTGGCGCACTCAGGCACGCAGGATCAGAGCTCCTTGACCGTGCTGTTTCAGGCTGTTGCCATCCCTTGAAATGTATAGTCGGACTAAAGTTCGGCTCACATATTATGCAGACTGAATACTGTGAGTATTTCCTTACGCCAATATCTACCGCAGCTGAAATTTCTTCGCCGTGCCAGACAGGAAAGCGGGCCTGTCACACTGCGCCAGCGGCGGATCTATATCCTGCCCACGCGTGAAGGCCTGCTACTGGGCGGCGTATTGATCGCTATTTTGCTGGGTGCGATCAATTATGCCAACAGCCTGGCCTTTGCCCTGGTGTTTTTACTGTGTGGCCTGGGCGCGATCGCCATGCTGCATACCTGGCGCAATCTGCTCGGCCTGCGCGTCGAGGTCGGGCATAGCACTGCCGTGTTTGCCGGTGAGACAGCACGCTTCTCTCTTGGCCTGTTTAATCCTGATACTACCCCGCGACAGGCGATAATCCTGACCAGCAAACAAGGGGCACGGAAAGATGTAGATCTGATGCCTGGCATACAATGGCTTGAACTCGACCGGCCTGCTGTTCGGCGTGGTCGCCTGTCAATGGGACGCCTGACAATTGCGAGCCGCTTCCCTCTTGGCCTGTTTCGCGCCTGGTCGCCTCTGCATCTACAAATGGAATGTATGGTCTACCCCAAGCCCGCGCCCTCAGTCGGCCTGCCGACAGGTCTGGCTGCTGATGCAGGTCGTGGAGGGCAACATGGTTTGGGTCAGGATGATTTTGCTGCGCTGCGGACTTATCATCCTGGCGACTCGCTACGGCATGTGCACTGGAAGGCTGTCGCCCGTGGCCAGGGCATGTACACAAAACAATTTACTGGCGAGGCTGCAGAAGAATTATGGCTGGCCTGGGAATTGCTGCCTGGCCTGGCGACTGAGGCACGTCTTTCTCAGCTATGTCGCTGGGTGCTCGATACCGATGCAGATGGTCTGGTTTATGGTCTGCGCCTGCCTGATATCAGCCTCCAGCCAGATCATGGTTCGCACCATCGCCGCCGTTGTCTGGAGGCCTTAGCACTATATGGTGAGCATCGGTGAGTATCCCCTTACATGGACGCCTGTGGCTGCTGGCGGCACTGGCTGCAGTCTTGCTGCCACAATTATTCCGC
The DNA here is from genome assembly GCA_041678005.1 of Thiohalomonadaceae bacterium. Taxonomy (GTDB): domain Bacteria; phylum Pseudomonadota; class Gammaproteobacteria; order Thiohalomonadales; family Thiohalomonadaceae; genus Sulfurivermis. The sequence continues at coordinate 26,935 of JBAYOW010000007.1, read as the reverse complement.
CTGCCTGTTTGGTTGAGTCTGTTTTGTCTTGCCTTGTTGGGCTGGCGCCTGGCGCTGGAGCTGCGTGACTGGCAACTGCCCGGGCGCGGCCTGCGCTTGTTGTTTACCGCTATCGGGCTTGGCAGTGTGCTGCTGACATATCGCACCTTATTCGGCCTGGAGGCAGGTCTGGCCTTGCTCAGCATCATGCTCAGCCTTAAATTATTGGAGCTGCGCACACCGCGTGATGCCATGCTGACGGTTTTTCTTGGCTGGTTTTTAGTGGCTGGTGGCTTTCTGCTCGACCAGTCCATATTGCTCGGCCTTTATCTGCTGCTCACTGTATTCCTGCTCACCGCGGCCCTTATCGCACTCAACCATCCCAAGGGACCCAGGCATAAGGACTATTTACGCCGTGCAGGTTTGCTCCTGCTTCAAGCATTGCCCTTCATGCTGCTGTTGTTTGTGCTTTTTCCACGTTTGCCGGGGCCATTATGGGGCTTGCCCGAAGATAGCCAACGGGGCCGTACGGGCCTTTCTGACCATATGGAACCGGGAAGCATCAGCGAGCTGGTTGATTCTGATGAAGTGGCCTTTCGTGTGCAATTTCATGGCCCTGTGCCACCTGCCAATCAACTTTACTGGCGTGGGCCGGTACTCTGGACAACCGATGGCCGCCGCTGGGATCCTATTTCGCACAAAGCCCCACCTGCCTGGTTTTTTGCCACACCGACATTACAAACATCAGTCGAGCCACTGCGCTACACGCTCACCCTAGAACCACATCAACAACACATAGTATTGGCACTTGAAATGGCGGCCGAAGCCCCGGATAAAATCAAACTCACGGCCGACTATCAATTAATCCTGCCGCGCAAACTCAGCTCCCGTCAACGCTATGACTTAAGCGCCTACACCAGTTACCAGACTGGTGCACTAAATGAATTTGAACGTCGCCATGCGCTACAATTGCCGCAAGATCTCAATCCACGCACACATACGCTGGCACAAGAATGGATCAACGATCCACCTGCTGAGATCGTACGTCATGCACTCGAATATTTTCGTCAACAAAATTTTTGGTATAGCCGCACACCGCCACTACTAGGTAGACAGGCGATCGATGAGTTTCTTTTTGTAACTCAACGCGGCTTTTGTGAACACTATGCCGCCGCCTTCGTCACCTTGATGCGCGCTTCTGGCGTGCCAGCACGCATTGTTACTGCCTATCAAGGTGGCGAGCTCAATCCCTTGGCCGACTATATGATCGTGCGGCAGTCTCATGCCCATGCCTGGGCTGAAGTCTGGCTGGCTGAGCAAGGCTGGCTACGCGTGGATCCCACTGCCGTTCTCCCGCCGGAACGCATCGAGGCAGAGCCTGATCTACAACGTTTTCTCTCCACCGATGCGCCTATGTTCAATACAGATATCGGCAGGCTTATGCGTAATTTTCATCGCCTGCGCTATAGCTGGGATATGCTCAATAATGCCTGGAACCAATGGGTGCTCGGCTATGATCATCTGCAACAAAAAAAGCTATTGCAGCGTCTTGGGTTGCTGAAATACGGCTGGCAGGGCTTGTTGGTCTTAACCTTCTCTGGACTTGGCTTGCTGATGCTCTGGGTATTGTGGGGTCTTCATCGGCGCAGTTCGCGACATGTTGATCAAGTTATTTGCCTATACGCTCGTTATGGCAAAAAGCTACGCCCGCTTGGTCTGCAACAAAAGCCCCATGAGACGGCAAGCGAGCATGCCCTGCGCATCGCTGCACATCGCCCGGATCTGGCGCGGAGCAGCGCAACAATCAGCCAACTCTACAACCTCCTGCGCTACCGGCAATGTAATGCCAAACAACTTGTCCAACTACGTGATGCAATACGTCAATTCCAGCCATAATCAACATATCGCATGACATAATCGCTATTCACGAAAAATATTTTTTTGCTTGATTCCCCTACATAATTCAACTGATCTACTATCTTTTACGCGCTCTTCAACAAAGCGCTAACTATCTAAACTACAAAGGTTTTTGCACAATCTCAATGTTATAAAAAACTTCCATGCCCCCCTTCTCCATGGCCAAGGCACAGACCCCTTCTGCACAAACTGGAATTGCAATCATGATCTGCCTGCGTTAGGGTAAAAACACATTTGAGCAAACGCGAGCGGTATATGCTTATACCCTGCGCGAAACCAAATCATGTCTTTAATATATCGAAAACCACAGCTGGATGATGGCCAGCGTATTCACAAAATGGTGTTGGCTGCAGGGACGCTGGATATCAATTCGGCCTATCTTTACTACCTACTGGCTGATCATTTTCGCGACACCGTAGTGTTGGCAGAGTCTGCCGACGGGACACTGCTGGGCTTTGTTACTGCCTACCGCCCACCCAATGATCCACACCATCTTTTCATCTGGCAGATTGCTGTTGCACCCGCCGCGCGCGGCCAGGGCATAGGCTCTGGTTTACTCAAGGCCTTGCTGCAACGTCCATTCATGACCGATATTCAGCGTATCGACTGCACCATCACCAGTAACAACACAGCCTCACTGAGCTTGTTTCGACATCTGGCGGCACTGCTCAAGCGTCCTTATTCGCCAGCCATACCTCTCAGCAGAACAGCTTGATGGTGCTCATGCCGCTGAAGATCTCTACAGCATCAAGCTGCAAGAACCTCTGCCTGGTTGAACGGCGCTCTTCATTCTTTTCGTCTTACTTTAGTTTTAAAAAAACAAGGAACACTTTTATGAATATTGAATTATTTGCCCGTTATGAATCCAATGTACGCAGTTATATTCGCTCATTTCCAACCATCTTCGTTCGTGCCAAAAATGCTACTGTTTGGGATCAACAGGGCAAGGACTATATCGACTTCTTTGGTGGAGCCGGCTCACTGAACTATGGTCACAATAATCCGGCAGTGAAGAAGGCATTGATCGATTTCATCGAGCGCGATGGCGTGATCAACGCCCTCGATCAGGCAACTGATGCCAAATACAACTTCATCGAACAATTTCAGCAGATCATCCTGAAACCGCGCCAGCTAGATTACAACATTCAGTTTGTCGGCCCCACTGGCACCAATGCCGTGGAAACCGCGCTGAAACTGGCACGTAAAGTCAAGCAACGTTCCAGGATTGTGGCCTTCACCAATGCCTATCATGGCCATACGCTGGGCGCGCTCGCCGTCACCGGCAATGAGTTTTATCACGATGATAATTATGGCGTGCCACTAAATGTCAGCAAGATGCCATTTGATGGCTATTTCAATAAAAATGACCAATTCGACAGCATCGACATGATGCGCCGCTATTACGAAGATCTCAGTTCAGGGCATGAGCTGCCCGCTGGCATCATCGTTGAAACCATCCAGGGCGAAGGCGGTATTAATGTTGCCTCCATTGCCTGGCTGCAAAAACTTGAGCGCATGTGTCGCGACCTGGATATCCTGCTGATTATCGACGACATCCAGGTCGGCAATGGTCGCACTGGTCATTTCTTCAGCTTCGAGCGCGCCGGCATCAAACCTGACATCATCACACTGTCCAAATCCATCGGCACTGGCCTGCCAATGGCTATTGTGCTGATGCGGCCTGAGCTCGATCAATGGTCGCCTGGCGAACATACAGGCACATTCCGTGGCAACAGTCTGGCCTTTATCGCTGGCGCCACAGTCTTGTCATATTGGCTGAACGATGAGTTTGCCCAGACTATCCGCAGCAAAAGCAGCTTGGTGAAAAAGCGCCTGCAAGCACTGGTGCAGCGCTATCCCGACCAGCTGGATCATGTGCGTGGCCTGGGCATGATTTTGGGCCTGCAGTCCTCTATTCCTGGCTTGTGTAGCGAGATTTCACAACAGTCCTTCAAGCGTGGTCTGCTGGCCGAAACAGCGGGTGCCAACAATCAAGTGTTAAAATTTCTCGCACCGCTCACCATCAGCGATGAAGAACTGGAAACAGGGCTGCAACGGCTGGACGAGGCGGTTGCTGCCGCCATCGAAATTCAGCAACAAGCTACACGCTCAGCAACTTTGTCGTCAGCAAAAATTACGCGGGCAAGTGCCTGAATCCAAGGACACAAAACAAGCAAAGCATTCAACGAGATGTGCCGAGAAGCGCGACGTGCCAATCGTAACAACACCTTTAGAGACCAATTGACATGATTGTGCGTCAGTTACAGACAGATATCCTGCAAACCGAACGCGAGGTAGAGGCTGAAAATGGCAACTGGGTCAGTCGCCGTCTGGTGCTGGCCAATGATGCAGCCGGTTTTTCTTTTCACGAAACCATTATTCGCGCTGGCACGGAAACCTACATTCATTACGACAAGCACATCGAGGCGGTGTATTGCGTCGGCGGCAATGGCGAGATCCATGATCTTGCGCAAGACCGTGTTTATCCGATCAGCAATGGCACGATGTATTTATTGAACAAGCACGACCGGCATTATCTGCGTGGCGGCAGTGAAGACATGCGTCTGATTTGTGTCTTCAACCCACCACTGACCGGGCGTGAGGTTCATGACAAGGATGGCCACTACCCGCTGCTCGCCGATAGCCAGACATAGCTGCTCCAACTGGGCACCTGCATTCCTGGCAAAATATGTTGGTTATTATTTTCCAATGCAAAAGCTGGAGAAAATGCGCCCCAACAGGTCGTCGGCAGTGAATTTGCCTGTTATCTCGTCCAAGGCCAGTTGTGCCTGTTGCAGTTCTTCGGCAAGTAGCTCGCCAGCTCCATGACCTAGTTGTATCTCAGCCGCCTGTAAGTGTGCGGCTGCCTGTTCCAGGGCCTTTAGGTGCCGACGACGCGCACTGAATATGCCTTCATTGCTGACCTGATAACCCATGCTTTGCTTGAGGTGTTCACGCAACAAGTTCAGTCCATCGCCAGAATAGGCAGACAGAAAAATATGTATCTGTCCTGCACGCACTTCTTGCCCACTCTGGCGATTGCTTAAATCTATTTTGTTGTGGATAAAAGTGATCGGTAGCTGTTTGGGCAGCTGGCTCAGAATCTTTCTTTCGGCATCGGCCAAACCCAAGCGATCATCAAGCAGTAACAGCACGCGATCAGCACGCTCAATCTCAAGCCAGGCGCGGCGTATACCTTCCTGTTCAATGGCATCCTCACTAGTGCGCAGACCGGCGGTGTCAATTATATGTAAAGGCATGCCATCAATATGGATCTGTTCACGCAAGACATCACGGGTAGTACCGGGGATCTCGGTAACAATCGCACTATCTCGCCCAGCAAGGGCATTGAGCAAACTGGATTTGCCAACATTTGGCTGGCCCACCAGCACGACATGCATGCCTTCTAACAACAAACTGCCTTGCTGAGCTGTGGCCTGTACCTGTTGCAAACTGCCCTGTATGGTTTGTAAGTGGTCACTCACATGGCCGTCACTTAGAAAATCCAGCTCTTCTTCGGGAAAATCTATTGCCGCCTCCACATACAGGCGCAGCTTGATCAGTTCTTCCGTAAGTGCCGTCACATACCTGGAAAATTCGCCCTGCAAAGAACGCAGGGCATTGCGAGCGGCCTGGCTTGAAGTGCTGTCAATGAGGTCGGCAATGGCCTCGGCCTGGGCCAGATCCAGCTTGCCATTAAGAAATGCGCGTTGAGAAAATTCACCTGGCCGGGCCTGCCGTGCACCCAGTTGCAAGACGCTATTTAACAGCATATCCATAACTACGGGACCGCCATGGCCCTGCAGTTCCAGTACGTCTTCACCGGTAAATGAGTTGGGCGCAGGAAAATATAGTGCCAGACCCTGATCCAGGGTCTGGCCATTTGAATCATGAAATGATAAATATTCAGCCTGGCGTGGCTGCGAGCAATGACCCAACATCTGCTCGGCAATTTTGACTGCCAAAGGGCCAGATATACGTATTATGCCTACCCCGCCACGTCCAGGCGGTGTCGCCAGGGCAGCAATGGTCTCAGTTATCACGCTGTTATCCGCTAACGCCTCGATAAACTGGTTTTCACGCACGGGCCGCCCACTCTTGCGACTCAAGCCTTCACCACAAACCGGGTGATGTACCATTGCTGCGCTACAGACAGGACATTGTTAACCACCCAGTACAACACCAGACCTGATGGGAAGAAGGCAAAGAAAAAGGTAAAGACGATGGGCAAGGCCATCATTACTTTGGCCTGGATAGGATCCATTGGCGCGGGATTAAGTCGATGCTGGATCAGCATACTCGCGCCCATCAGAATAGGCAGAATGTAATACGGATCCATGGCAGACAAATCCTTGATCCAGAAAATCCACGGCGCTTGTCGCAGCTCCACGCTCTCCAGCAAAACCCAATACAGGGCGATGAATACAGGGATTTGCACCAGGATCGGCAGACAGCCGCCAAGTGGATTGATCTTTTCTTCCTTGTAAAGCTTCATCATCGCTTCATTTAACTTTGTACGATCGTCTCCATAACGCTCCTTCAGCGCCTGCATGCGTGGGCTCATCTTGCGCATGTGGGCCATCGACTTATAGCTGGTGGCGGAGAGTTTATAAAAGGCCAGCTTGATGAGCATAGTCAGAATAATAATCGACCAGCCCCAGTTATTTACTATCTTGTGGATTTGTTTGAGCAGCCAGAAAATAGGATCGGAAATAATAGTCAGTTTGCCGTAATCAACCGTTAGCGCCAGACCGTCAGCGATCTCGCTCATCTTGTCCTGCAGCTTGGGGCCAATATAAAGCCTGGCCTCGAATTGTCCTTCACCACCGGGCGCAATTTGTTGTCCCTGATCTATCATCCCCAGGGTAAAACGATTATTGCCCGGAGCCATACTGTAGTAATCGTGCTGTACCTGCTGCTGGGGAACCCAGGCACTAACAAAATAATGTTGAATCATCGCCGCCCAACCACCAGTCAAGGTCTTGTTGAGGGCGTTTTTTTCCATATCATCGAAATCTATCTTCTCGTATTTCAACTCTTCTGCATGGATCACGCCACCAGTATAAGTGTAAATACCAAAGGCGCTACGGCCTTTACTGGGTCGTTCACGCTGCAACTGATAATAGGCATGCGCCGACCAAGGCTGCTCGCTCTGGTTATGTATACGAAAAACCACATCCACCACGTATTCACTGCGATGAAAAGTATAGGTTTTTTCTACACGCACACCATGTTCATCTTGCCAGTGTAGCCGTACCTCTAGCTCATCCTGCCCTTCGGCAAGGTGGTATTCATCCTGCTCGGCCTGATAAATAGCATAGTGATCCGGCGTCTGCACAGCTGTGTTACCACTGCCTGGCCGCAGACCTGATTGAGCGATATGCAGCAGCTCCTTGCTGTCATCCAGCAAACGTGTTGGCTCATCTTTTTTAGCTAATGAGACGGGGTATTTGACAAGATAGGCCTGACGCAAATCACCGCCCTGAGTATCTATTTCAATCTGATAGGTATCTGTATAAACCCGTACGCGCTTGGCTGAAGACAACCCCTGCGACGAGGCATCAGGGATTGCATCGACCACCGCCGAATGGGTGGGCAAATCCTTGGCGAGTTCGTTCTTTGTTTCCAGGATAATTTCAGGCGCAGGCGGCTGCGGACCATAGTCTTTTAGCCATGCCTGATAGAGCATCAACAAAACAAAGGAAAGTGCAACAACAAGCAATAAGCGCTGGAAATCCATAATTAATCTTTCTTTTCAGGTACTAAATCAAGGCCGCCTGCATGCCAGGGATGGCAGCGCCCGAGACGACGCACGGCTAACCAGCTACCCCGCAAGGCACCAAACCTCTCGATGGCCTGATGGGCATAGCAGGAACAGGAAGGATGGAAACGACAATTACTACCCAACAAAGGGCTGATGAAGTAACGATAGAAACCAATGAGGAGAATCAGGATTTTTTGCATCGCCTTGCCAATTCTGCCCAGCTCTTGTCGATAGCTGCTCGCAACTCCCGGGATGGAATACTATCCACACCTGCTCGCGCTAACACCAATACATCCACACCAGCGAGCTGATGTTGATGCAAGCGGAAGCTTTCGCGTAACTGGCGGCGGATACGATTGCGTTGTACAGCAAGCCGCACAACTCGCTTGGCAAGCGCCACCCCCAAACGAGGATGCCCCAGCTCATTACTTACAGCAAGCAAGACGAAGCCGTGCCCGGCGACACGACACTCTGCCCGTTTGAATATTCGCTGAAATTCCTCTGGTTGCAGAAGCCGGTGGCTGCGAGGAAACTGATGGGCGCCGCACAAGACGCAGATCAATCAAACGGCTAGACGCGCGCGGCCTTTAGCACGACGGGCAGAAAGAACCCTGCGGCCACCCTTGGTCGCCATGCGTGCGCGAAAACCGTGCGTGCGCTTCTTCTTCAACACGCTAGGCTGGAAAGTTCTTTTCATGATAAATACTCACTTACACAAAGGATATTGACGCAGACACTACACGCGACTACGGAAAAGGAGAAAAATACTTTAAATACAGCATTCTTGTCAACAACAGTGTTCATCATACTTAAGTTGCAAGCTTAACCAAAACCTGAAAAGCCCCGCTCAGATATACATTTTAATCGCACAAATCTACCAATGTGGATAACTTTTTCATCCCGGTATAAACTGCCTGTTCTATTTTCCCAATCCAGACCAGGCCAAGCACTCCCGTGAACGACCCTTTATGGCAACATTGTCTTGCACACCTGGAAGACGAGTTGTCTGCACAACACTACAACACCTGGATCCGCCCGCTGCATGCCGAGCAGGACAGCACAGGCTTGCGGTTGCTCGCGCCCAACAGATTTGTACTTGATTGGGTCAAGGCTCATTACAGTGAACAAATCTTGCGCCTGCTACGCCAAGCCAGCGACAACCAGACATTACAGCTCAGCTTCGACATCGGCAGTCGGCAAAAACCCGAGCCCTGCCTAACCACCAGGCAGCCTGCACCAACAAATCAACCCCAGGCAAACAACATTACAGAGCCTGCTACGCCCAACATTGCCTATCGCTCTAATATCAACAGCAAATATACGTTTGAAACTTTTGTCGAAGGCAAATCCAACCAATTGGCCAAGGCTGCTTCGTTACAAGTAGCGCTCAATCCTGGAACTGCCTACAATCCGCTGTTTCTCTATGGTGGCGTGGGCCTGGGCAAAACTCATCTAATGCATGCCATCGGCAATATGATCATGCAACAAAAACCCGGAGCAAAAATCACTTATTTACACTCCGAGCGCTTTGTTGCAGACATGGTCAAGGCGCTGCAACACAATACTATTAACGAATTTAAGCGTCACTATCGTTCTGTTGACGCGCTGCTGATCGACGATATTCAGTTTTTTGCTGGCAAAGAGCGCTCCCAGGAAGAATTTTTTCATACTTTCAATGCCTTACTAGAAGATCAACAACAAGTTATTCTTACCTGCGATCGCTATCCAAAAGAAGTAGAAGGGCTGGAGGAGCGTTTGAAATCACGTTTTGGCTGGGGACTTACCATTGCCATAGAACCACCTGAATTGGAAACCAGGGTGGCAATTTTAATGAGCAAGGCACAACAAACCAACACCAAGCTACCGCCTGAAGTCGCATTTTTTATCGCCAAGCACATCCGCTCCAATATACGTGAACTAGAAGGTGCGCTAAGACGTGTCGTTGCCAATGCCCATTTTACTGCGCAGCTTATTACCCTGGATTTCGCCAAAGATGCATTAAGTGATCTGCTGGCTTTACAGGAAAAACTGGTAACCTTAGAAAATATAAAAAAGACTGTGGCGGAATACTATAAGATTCGTGTTGCTGATTTGCTTTCCAAACGTCGCAACCGTTCGATTGCAAGACCGCGACAAATGGCAATGGCTCTGGCTAAAGAGCTTACCAACCATAGTCTGCCTGAAATAGGTGATGCCTTTGGTGGGCGTGATCACACTACCGTCATCCATGCCTGTCGAAAAATCAAGGAACTCCATGAGTCAGAGCCTCGCATTGCAGAAGACTACATCAACCTGTTGAGAACCTTATCGACATGATGAGCAAAACCTGTGGATAAATATTTAGATTTTTTCTCTGTGGATAAGTCAGCCACTTACCCACAACAAATACAGACATCATCAACTGTTCATACATTTAAGTATTGTATCTATCTCTTTGATTTTAAACTACTTAAAATATTACTAACAAATTTATGCTCAACTAATAACAATCATTAAAAAGATCAAACATATATCTATAATCAACACAATGATGGGGCAAAGGAAATGAAATTCACCATCTCACGAGAAGCTTTGTTGCACCCTTTACAAATGGCAAATGGTGTTGTTGAAAAACGACAAACACTAGCAGTTCTATCTAATTTATTATTACAACTGGATAAAAACACACTTAGCATCACTGGCACAGATCTAGAGATAGAACTTAAGGCTACCGTGCAAGTAGAGACAATTGAAGAAGGTGAATCAACCATGCCTGCACGTAAATTAAGTGATATCTGTCGCGCCTTACCAGAGAATGCCAAAATTGAAATCTCTATTGAAAATGACAAAGCACTAATAAAATCAAGCAAAAGCAAATTCAGTTTAAGCACTCTACCCGCTTCTGACTACCCGGAGATTGAAAACATCACCAGTACCTTCAATCTTTCTTTAAGTCAGAAAAAACTGAAACATTTATTGGAACAGACTGCCTTTTACATGGCCATTCAAGATGTACGCTACTATCTGAATGGCTTGTTACTGGAAATGAAGGCAGGACAACTACGTACAGTTGCCACAGATGGTCATCGTTTAGCACTTAGTGAAATTGATTTACCTGAATTAGCCGCTGAGGAAAGACAAACTATTTTGCCGCGTAAAGGCGTTTATGAATTAATTCGTCTATTGGAAGACAGCGACAACCCATGTGATTTGTCGGTCTCCAACAACCACATTCGGGTCAATATAGGAAATGTCACCTTTACTTCAAAATTAATTGATGGGCGTTTCCCTGACTATGAGAGAGTCATTCCCTCTCACAGCGAACAAAAACTAATAGCTAATCGCATGGATCTTTATCATGCATTACAGCGCACAGCGATACTCTCAAATGAAAAATTTCGTGGTATTCGCTTAAATTTCTTGCCGAATCTATTACAAGCCACAGTAAACAACCCTGAGCAGGAAGTGGCAGAAGAAGAGATGTCAGTAGAATACACTGGTGATGAAATCGAGATTGGTTTCAACGTTTCTTATTTATTGGATGCTCTGAATATTATCAAGGAAGAACAGGTTGTATTGAATTTAACTGACGCAAACAGCAGTTGTCTCTTGCATGGATTAGGCAATTTATCATCACGTTACGTGGTGATGCCAATGCGACTGTAGCTGTCTAATTTAACCTGATGGCATTATTGCTTCTGGAAATAAATGGCTTACGTAATTTAAGCTCCGCAAGCCTTTCGCCTGCTTCAGGGATCAACCTTCTGTTTGGTGATAATGGTAGTGGTAAAACCACTGTCCTTGAAGCAATTTACTTATTGGGCATGGCCCGCTCTTTTCGCAGCCAACAATTGCGCTCATATCTCCAGATTGGTGCAGAATGCCTGACTATCTTTGGCCAGGTAGAAACGGCTGCATCCACATATTCCCTGGGAATAAAGAAACAATTTTCCAACACAACTACTATCAAGTTCAATGGTCAGCGGCAGGCATCCTCATCTGTTTTAGCTGGCGCGCTGCCTTTGCAATTACTAACCCCTGAATCTCATCAACTTTTATCAGGCGAGCCACGTGAGCGCCGGTCTTATATGGATTGGGGTTTGTTCCACGTGGAACATGCATTTTTAGAGTTAAGCAAGACCTATCGAAGGTTACTGCAACAGCGCAACGCCACCCTAAGAGAAAACCACCATATCAAAGAACTGAGCTATTGGGATTATAAATTAGCTGAAATTGGCGAGGTGATATCTGCTCAGCGTGAAAAGTATCTTGAACTTGTAACGCCTTTGTTTAATCATTTTTACGAGTTGTTGCTGGATAATGTCCCACCGAGTCTGGTATATAGACGCGGCTGGTCTAAGGGTGTGTCTTTGCTAGAGGTTTTACAACGCAATCACACAACAGAACAGGCCGCAGGATATACTATGCAAGGCCCGCACCGTGCAGATTTTCGCCTGATTGATTTAAATGGTCTCAATGCGGTAGATGTTTTTTCACGTGGGCAACAAAAGTTAGCTGTGTGTGCGTTACGCCTGGCGCAAATGCAGCATATGCAGGATGTAAACGGCCTGGTTTGTACTCTTCTTTTAGATGATCTGCCTGCGGAACTAGATGTACAGCATCGTCAATTACTTATGCAGGCAATCAATAAAACAGGTGCGCAATGCTTTGTAACAGCTACAAGTGCCGAGTTATTGGATCTGAGTGCTTGGGAAAAATTAACCGTGTTCCACGTGGAACACGGGGCAGTCATTAAAGTGGTATAATCTGCCGATTGAAGTGGAGTAAGAGATGAGCAACAACAGTTATGATTCCAGTAATATCAAGGTCCTCAAAGGTCTAGATGCAGTTCGTAAGCGTCCTGGTATGTACATTGGTGATACCGATGATGGTACCGGTTTGCACCATATGGTGTTTGAGGTTGTCGATAATTCAATAGACGAGGCCTTGGCCGGCCATTGTAGTCAGATTGATGTCATTATTCATGGCGACGGATCGATTACCGTGCGTGATAACGGCCGTGGTATTCCGGTGGATATCCACCCGGAAGAAAACCGCTCTGCTGCCGAAGTTATTATGACCGTGCTACATGCTGGCGGTAAATTTGATGACAACTCATATAAAGTATCAGGCGGATTACATGGCGTAGGTGTTTCGGTTGTAAATGCCTTGTCGGAAATACTCAAACTAACAATTCGACGAAACGGCAAAATTTATCAGCAGGAATACCGCCTAGGAGGGCCTCAGGCACCGCTGGCAGTAACTGGTGAAAGTACTGGTACTGGTACAGAAATACGGTTTAAACCTTCGCCGCAGATATTCTCCAGAACTGATTACCACTATGATATTTTAGCCAAGCGCTTGCGTGAATTATCTTTTTTGAACTCTGGCGTGCGTATCCGTTTGTACGAAGAACTGACAGATAGAGAGAATGTTTTTGAGTATGAGGGCGGGATTCGTGCTTTTGTGGAGCATTTAAGCCGGAATAAAACAGCCTTGCACAATAATGTTTTTTATTTTGACAGTGAGCGCGATGGGGTTGGCATAGAGTTAGCTATGCAGTGGAATGATTCATACCAGGAAAACATTTACTGTTTTACCAATAACATCCCACAACGTGATGGCGGCACACATTTGGTAGGTATGCGTGGCGCGCTGACTCGTATGATTAATCAATATATAGACAAGGAAGGTTTAGCCAAAAAGGCCAAACTAAATACAAGTGGAGATGATGCGCGGGAAGGTTTGACCGCAGTTCTTTCAGTTAAGGTAAGCGATCCAAAATTTTCCTCACAAACCAAGGATAAATTGGTTTCATCCGAAGTAAAATCAGCAGTTGAATCGTTGTTGGGCGAGAAGCTGCAAGAATTTTTGCAAGAACACCCACAAGACGCGAAGATAATCGCCAGCAAGGTAATTGATGCCGCTCGTGCCAGAGAAGCTGCGCGTAAAGCTCGTGAGATAACCCGCCGCAAGGGGGCGCTCGATGTCGCTGGTCTGCCAGGTAAGCTCGCGGACTGTCAGGAAAAAGATCCAGCACTCTCCGAGCTGTTCTTGGTGGAGGGTGATTCTGCTGGTGGTTCAGCAAAACAGGGGCGTGATCGACGGACACAGGCAATTTTGCCACTCAAGGGTAAAATACTAAATGTAGAAAAAGCCCGCTTTGACAAGATGCTCTCCTCTGCCGAGGTGGGAACATTAATCACTGCGCTGGGCTGCGGCATCGGGCGTGATGAATATAATCCAGATAAGTTACGTTATCACCGCATAATCATAATGACTGATGCCGATGTGGATGGCTCACATATCCGTACCTTGTTGCTGACCTTTTTTTATCGTCAAATGCCGGAATTGGTAGAACGCGGCCATATTTATATCGCTCAACCACCGCTGTACAAAGTAAAAAAAGGTAAACATGAGCGATATGTCAAGGATGAGGCGGAAATGAATAGTTATCTGCAGCAGCAAGCTGTTGATAACGCTAGTCTTTATGTAAACCCAGAAGCACCGCCTTTGAAAGGTGTGGCCCTGGAAAGCCTGGTGCAGCATTACCAGTCTGTAATGGAATCAATAACGCGCTTGGCACGACGCTATAGCAGCCGCGCTCTGGAAAAGATGTTGACTATGCTGCCACTGGAAGAAAAAGACTATGGCAATAGTGAGAAAATATCCGCCTGGTTTAGTGAATTGGTAGACAGATTGAATAGCGATGACACAGGCGATAGGCGCGTCTTGTTGCGGCAGGAAACAGGCGTTGATGGCGTTGATGGCGTGATGGATGAAATCGTACTTACCGAGCAGCGCCATGGTCTGGAAAATGAATATAGATATGATGAAAACTTTTTCATGCTGCCTGAATATCAGTCTATTGCTCAACTTGCGCAGGAATTACACGGCCTGATTGGTGAGGGTGCCTATGTTGAGCGAGGCGAACGACGTATCGAGATTGACAGTTTCCGTCAAGCACTTGTCTGGTTGCTGGATGAGGCGCGTCGTGGACAAAGCATTCAGCGTTACAAGGGCCTTGGTGAGATGAATCCAGAACAATTGTGGGAGACAACCTTGAATCCTGAAACCAGGCGGCTGTTGCAGGTGAAAATAGAAGATGCGATTGCCGCTGACGAGGTGTTTTCGACATTAATGGGTGATCATGTCGAACCAAGGCGAGATTTTATCGAAAAGAATGCCCTCTACGTCAGCAATCTTGATGTTTAAGGTTTGTTGGCGTGGAATAAAAACATGGCTTTGACAGTGCGGCCTAAAACATCACAAGAAGTATGTGGCTGGCTTGTAACCGTATGTTTTATATAGGCTAAGTTTATGTATCGAGCGGGGCTATCCCATCAATATGGCGCGGCCAATTGCTGGGGTTACCGGCCATGTTTGCATGCTGGGCTACTGAAGTCACACTATTTCCTGGTGGTATTTGCCAAGTAGCTCCACTTCATTTTTTGAACCTAGTATTACCGGGATGCGCTGGTGCAGATCACTGGGCTGAACATCCATAATGCGGTGTTTACCGTCAATTGTGGCGCCGCCGGCCTGTTCGATGATGAAGCTCATGGGGTTGGCTTCATACAGCAGGCGTAGTTTGCCTTCCTGCCCTATTGCTTTCATCTTGCTGTCGAGTGGGTAGATAAATACACCGCCACGAGTGAGGATGCGGTGTACTTCAGCAACCATGGAGGCGACCCAGCGCATATTGAAGTCTTTGCCGCGCGGACCTTTCTTTCCTGCCATACATTCTTCGACATAACGCTTAACCGGCGGCTCCCAGAAGCGCAAGTTGGAGGTGTTGATGGCGAATTCCTGGGTGTCTACCGGGATGATCATATTTGGGTGGGTGAGGATAAACTCACCTATATTTTGATCCAGGGTAAAACCATGTACACCACGGCCGGTGGTGATTACCATCATGGTGGATGGGCCATAGATGGCATAACCGGCGCAGACTTGTTCAGTGCCGCGTTGGAGGAAATCCTCAGCACTTGGGCTAACACTCTTGCCCTTGTAGCGCAGGATGGAAAAAATGGTACCGACGGCGACGTTGACGTCTATATTCGATGAGCCATCCAGTGGATCGAAGGTCAGCAGATATTTTCCACGTGGGTATTGACTCGGTATTTGATAGACATCATCCATTTCTTCCGAGGCCATCGCCGCCAGATGACCGGCCCACTCATTTGCCTTGATAAAGACTTCATTGCTGATAACATCGAGTTTTTTCTGATCTTCACCTTGCACGTTTTCCGTGCCAGCACCGCCCAGGACACCAATCAAGGCACCTTGGCTGACCAGATTGGAGATTACCTTGCAGGCAGTGACGATATCGTTGAGCAGCGAGGTGAAATCACCGGTTGCACCAGGGATCTGACGTTGTTCTTCGATAATGAATTGGGTAATGGTAGTGCGGTGGTTGTGCATAAGGAGATCTCGAGACAGATGTCATTATGACGTTAATTGATTTATATCATTAAATCAATGACTGATTACCCGATCTAGGTTGATCTGGTGTGGAGTCCAGGCGAAGTTGGGTAGCTTCTATCCAGCTTTCAGCCAAGTCGTTGATTTCCGCGCTTCCCTTACCGGTTGGGTATATCACGGGCCCTATCACCACATCAATAGTACCGGCGTGTTTGAGGATACTGTTGCGTGGCCAGAAAACCCCGGCATTGTGGGCAACAGGTACAATTGGATAACCGCTCTTTTTGGCTAAAACAGCAGCACCAATATTGTATTTGCGTCGCTCGCCAGGCGCGGTGCGCGTGCCTTCAGGAAAGATGACCACCCATATTCCTTCGTTGAGGCGGGCTGTGCCCTGTTGTACCACTTGCTGCAATGCCTTACGCCCGGCCGCTCTATCTATACCAATGGCCTTCAGCATCATCAGCCCCCAGCCAAAGATGGGGATGTAAAATAATGAACGCTTCAGCACCCAGGTTTGGGGTGGAAAAATTAGTTGCAGGGCAAAGGTCTCCCAGGCCGATTGATGCTTGGCAAGGATAATCGCCGTGTTGCTGGGGATGTTTTCCTGCCCACTAATTCTATAGTGTAGTTTACAGGTAATAGCCAGCCACCAAATAACAAAGTGTCCCAGGCGCGTTAATAACCGATAGCGCAAACGATAGGGCAGAACAACTATTGGTGGCATGAGTAGCAACAGTATGAACTGGCTGACAATAAGGCCAAGATAGAAAATTATGGATCGAAGCAGAATCACGTCAGCAGGGCATCAACTACAGCGGCAAGGTTGGCATAGACCGGAATGCCAGCAAGGCCAGTGCCTTCGGCCAGGGTGCGTTCGCCCTTGCCGGTACGCACCAGGATGGGCGTGGCGCCAACTGCTTGTGCTGCCTGCAGGTCGCGCAGTGAATCGCCTACAGTGGGCACGCCTTGCAGCGTGATCTGGAATTGTTCTGCAATAGAGTGGAGCAGCCCGGGCTTCTGCTTACGGCATGCGCAATCATCGTCGGGTGCGTGTGGGCAATAAAAGATTGCTTCGATTTGGCCGCCCATTGGCTTGAGTAATTTATGTAATTTAGCGTGAATTTCCTGCAGGGTGGCAAGATCGTAAAGCCCGCGCGCGACACCTGATTGGTTGGTCGCAACTAATACACGCCAACCTGCCTCGCTGAGTCGTACGATCGCCTCCAGGCTGCCAGGGATGGGGATGAACTCGGCAGGCGATTTTATGTAGTCGTCCGAGTCCTCGTTGATGACTCCGTCGCGATCGAGAATAATCACTCGCTGCATCAGTCACGAAACTCAGAGACACGGATGCGGCCATTGACCATGCGAGACTCGCGCTGCATGATTTTGTCCATCTTTTGCCAGAATGCCTGGTTAAGATCAAAATCAGCGGCAATTGCCGTACCGATAAGCAGAATGAAAAGATCAGCAACCTCTTCTGCCAGTTGTTCCTTGGGTTTGCCCTTGGTGATTGCAGCGCCGATCTCGCCTAGTTCTTCCGCCATCAAGGCCATGCGGTAGGTGAGCTCCTCACCGCCCTGTTCACGAAATTGATGCTTGTCGTGAAAGGCCTGTACAGCGGCCAGCATGCTGGCATAGGAATCTTGATTGCGTTCAGTCATAAGAGCAAATTCCAGTTCAGGGAAAGTCAGGTCTGCAAGCGCGATAGATCGGCCACCTGCAGGAATAGATTGGAAAGCTTGCGCAACAGCGCCAGACGATTATTGCGCACAGCGACATCATCGGCCATCACCATTACTTGATCAAAAAATTCATCCACTGTTTGACGCAGGCCAGCGAGCTGACAAAGGGCATCGGTATAGTTGCGTTGCTCAAACAGCGGCCTGACCTTGTCATGCATTTGTATGAGATGCTCAGCCAGATTTTTTTCGGCAGGTTCCAGCAGGTACTTTGCTTCAACGTACTCCCCTGCCTGATTACCGGCCTGGCGGAGAATATTGGCAATACGTTTGTTGGCTGCTGCCAGTGCCTCGGCCTCGGGTAGTTTGCGAAAGGTGGTGACAGCACGCACCCGCGCATCAAAATCGCGTGGCTGCGTGGGTCTTTGAGCCAGTACGGCGTCAAAGGTATCGTGTGCCACATTACTGTCTGCGTAATATGCGCGCAGTCGCTCCAGCATGAAGTCCAAAACCTGTGCGACAGTGCCTTCTGCCAGCTTGTTGCCATTGCCTGCATAATTGTCAAATGCGGTTCGCAGCAGTGTTTTTAGATCAAGATCAAGACTGTTTTCAATAATGGTACGTAGCACCCCCAGCGCGGCACGCCGCAGGGCGAATGGATCCTTGTCGCCACTGGGTGGCTGGCCAATACCAAAAATACCGATAAGGGTATCGATGCGATCGGCAATGGCAAGTGCCTGACCGGTACGGGTTTGTGCTAGCTTGTCACCGGCAAAGCGCGGCCAGTACTGCTCATCTAGGGCGGTTGCAACTTCGCTGTTTTCGTCATCGTGCAATGCGTAGTAACGCCCCATGATGCCCTGCAGCTCAGGGAATTCACCGACCATATTGGTCAGCAGATCGCACTTGGCCAGCTCGCCAGCGCGGATAGCCAGTTTGGCATCGCCATCGATGTGGTAGGCAATGGCTCCTGCCAGTTTGGCGATGCGCTGGCTCTTGTCGGCCAGGCTGCCCAGCTTGCTCTGGAAAACGACGTTTTGCAGGGCAGTCATATTGCTGGCCAGTGTTTGCTTGCGATCCTGATGCCAGAAAAAATCAGCATCTATCAGGCGTGGTCTGACTACCCGCTCATTACCGGCGCGAACCTGTTCCATATCACGACTTTCGATATTGCTGAGGGTGATGAAATAAGGCAGTAGTCGCCCTTTCTTGTCCTGGATCGAAAAATATTTTTGGTTGCCCTTCATGGTAGAGATCAGCGCCTCGGCCGGCACCTCAAGAAAACGCTCTTCAAACTGGCCGGTCACTGCCACTGGCCACTCCACTAGTCCAGTCACCTCATCGAGCAGTTGCTCGTCAAGTAGCGCAATACCGCCCGCCGCTGCAGCAGCCTGCTCAACTTGTGCGCGAATGGCATCGCGACGCTGTGCAAAATCAGCGATCACCTGGCCGTGTTTTGTCAGTAATTCAACATAGTCCGTCGGGTGTGCGATTGATAATGGTCCAGGGTGCATGAAGCGATGGCCATATGTTGTTCGTCCGCTGCGGACAGCAAGTAGCTCGGCATCAACCACCTCGCTACCAAACAGCATGACCAGCCAATGCACCGGCCGCACAAACTCGGCATCAAGATCGCCCCAGCGCATCCGCTTGGGAATGGGCAGCTGATCCAGCGCTGCTTGCACAATGGCTGGCAATAGCTCGGTAGTTGGTCGTCCCTGCTGGCGTGAGCGATAAACCAGCCAGGCGCCCTTGTCGGTTTTGAGGTGATCTAGTTGATCAGTTTCCACGCCGCAGGATGCAGCAAAGCCCTGGGCTGCCTGGGTGGGATTACCCTCGCCATCAAAGGCGGCGGTGAGCGCTGGGCCGCGACGCTCGACGTCCTTGTCTGGTGTCGTTGTGGCCAGGGCCTTGATCAGCACCGCCAGGCGGCGTGGTGTTGCGTAGGTCTGTAACTCGGCATAATTCAACTCGGCCCTGGACAGTCCGCTTTTGAGCCCATCACCAAAAGCCAGCATTAAACGCTTGAGTGCCTTGGGTGGTAGTTCTTCGGTACCGATTTCGACCAGTAAATCTTGTGTCGTACTCATGTTACGTCCTTATTGCCGGTAAAGGAGTGGAGCCGATTTTATTTTTTGTCTGCCAGCATCGGAAAGCCCAGTATCTCGCGTCGCTCAAAATAGGCCTGCGCCACAGCACGGGCCAGTTGGCGCATACGCAGGATATAGTGCTGGCGTTCCGTGACAGAAATAGCCTTGCGGGCATCAAGCAGATTGAAGGTGTGCGAGGCCTTGAGAACCATTTCATAGGCCGGTAAGGGCAGTCCTTGCTCTATAAGATACTGGCTTTGACTTTCGTAGAACGTGAAGTGTTCAAACAGGCTGTCGACCGCCGCATGTTCGAAGTTATAGGTCGACATCTCGATTTCATTTTGTTGAAAGACATCGCCATAGGTGACCTTGCCCAGCGGCCCGTCCGTCCACACCAAATCAAATACACTTTCCACGCCCTGTAGATACATCGCAATGCGCTCCAGGCCGTAGGTGATCTCGCCGGTGACGGGGCGACATTCCAGGCCACCAACCTGCTGGAAATAAGTGAATTGTGTTACTTCCATGCCGTTGAGCCAAACCTCCCAGCCCAGGCCCCAGGCCCCTAGAGTTGGCGACTCCCAGTTGTCCTCGACAAAACGGATGTCATGTATCAATGGGTCTATGCCCAGTTGGCGCAAGGAGCCCAGATACAGCTCCTGAATATTTATGGGCGAAGGTTTGATGACGACCTGAAACTGGTAATAGTGCTGCAGGCGATTGGGATTTTCGCCATAGCGACCATCGGCAGGGCGACGCGATGGCTGTACGTAGGCAGCACTCCATGGCTCAGGTCCGATGGCGCGCAAAAAAGTTGCCGGGTGGAAGGTCCCCGCACCTACTTCCATGTCATAGGGCTGCAGGATGATACAGCCCTGCTCAGCCCAGTAGGTTTGCAAGGCCAGGATCGAGTCCTGAAAAGTCAAGATATCCTGTGTCGAGGCGCTCATGACACTCCATCTGATTCATTGTGGATAAAGTTGCTGATTATAACGCGGCCTGGGCGCGGCTGCGAACTCGCATATTTCACCAGGGATGAAGAGAGCGCCCTGGTAAAATATGCTGCTCAGGATGATTTTGCTTTAATGCTGGCCGTGGGTATATTTTGGCAGCCTGGTACTTTTTTTGGGGCGCTCATGTTACGGCCGTAGAAGATCTCCAGCATTTCTTTTTGCAGGCGACGACGTATGGTGCGTGCTACCGTCGGGTCCAGATTGCAGGCATCTATACCAAAGAGGTAATTATCCAGCTCGAACTCCTTAAGCATCATCTTGGTATGAAAGATGTTCTCCTGGTATACATTGGCGTCGATCAGCTGATAGCTATTCAGCGTGGCCTGGGCGATGTAATTCTGGATGGAATTGATCTTGTGATCGATGAAATGCTTACGTCCCTTGATGTTGCGGGTGAAACCGCGCACGCGGTAATCCATGGTGACGATGTCGGACTCAAAGCTGTGGATTAGATAATTCAGCGCCTTCAGCGGTGAAATGCGCCCACAGGTGGACACATCGATATCGGCACGAAAGGTGCTGATGCCGTGGTCCGGATGGCTTTCCGGATAGGTGTGCACGGTAATGTGGCTTTTATCCAGATGTGCGACGACCGACTCCGACAGTAATGGCCCAGGTGCCTCGGTATTCGACAGCTCCTGCGAGAGCACTGGCTCCTCGGAAATGAGTATGGTGACACTGGCACCCTGCGGGTCATAGTCCTGACGAGCGATATTAAGGATATTTGCGCCAATGATCTCGGTGACATCGGTGAGGATATTGGTCAGCCGTTCGGCATTATATTCTTCATCAATGTATTCAATGTATTCACGCTGTTGAGCATCGGTCTGCGTATAGCAAATGTCATAGATATTGAAGCTCAGTGTTTTGGTTAGATTATTAAAACCATGCAGCTTGAGCTTGGAACCAGAATAGTCAGGCAAATCATAAACCTCCACAGAAAACTCAGGAGTAATGGCCGCTATTTTGGCCAGGGCCGCGCATTATCCATGAAATGGCAAGAAAAAGGGAAAAAATATCAGCTGGCGATGATTTCGTAGTCGTGGGTGATTGTAGCCACCTTGCCCAGCATCAGTGAGGCGGAGCAATATTTTTCTGCCGAGAGTTCAACAGCACGTTTTACCTGTGCTTCTTTCAGCTCGT
The DNA here is from genome assembly GCA_041678005.1 of Thiohalomonadaceae bacterium. GTDB lineage: Bacteria > Pseudomonadota > Gammaproteobacteria > Thiohalomonadales > Thiohalomonadaceae > Sulfurivermis. The sequence continues at coordinate 4,941 of JBAYOW010000007.1, read as the reverse complement.
GGCCAGTGATAATGAAATGGACATGAATCCGGGTAAACACTTTGGGGTGTTCAGTGGCGCGTTCAGCGGTGAGCTCTGCAACGCAGTCGTGAATATCCTGCCGTGCCTTCTTCAGGATGCTGACCACATCAATAGAGGTGCAGCCACCCATGCCGAGCAGCAGCATTTCCATCGGCCTTGGCCCCAGATCACGGCCACCGAATTCAGGTAAGCCGTCCATCACGACCGAATGCCCGCTACTGGTTTCACCAATAAATGTTGATTGTTCGACCCATTTGATCCGCGCCTTCATTTAAACTGTCCTCTATACTGGTTATTCTGCATTATTGTAGCTGTTTGCCCTTAAGTGGGCAGGCTCTTTTTTATGGAGGCAAGGAATCGCCATGAAGACCAAGGTGTCGAGCACTGGCAATCCCGCGATTGACCGTTTTTTGGTTCACTGCCATCGTCGCCGCTACCCATCGCGCAGCACGATTATTCGCGCTGGCGACAAGCCTGAGGTGTTGTATTACATCATCGAAGGCGGCATGACGGTAATGATCGAGGACGATAATGGCCGTGAGATCGTATTGGCCTATCTCAATCCAGGTGATTTTTTCGGCGAGATGGGTTTGTTTGATGAAAAGGCTGGCCGTAGTGCCTGGGTGCGCTCGCGCACCGAGTGCGAGTTGGCCGAGATCAGTTATGGCCGTTTTCGTCAGGTCGCACAGGACGACACAGAGATCCTGTTTGCCCTGTCCAGTCAGATGGCGGCAAGGTTGCGCACCACCAGTCGCAAGGTTGGTGATCTGGCCTTTCTCGATGTCACCGGTCGTATTGCGCGTGCCCTGCTCGATCTGACTAAGGAGCCGGATGCCATGACGCACCCAGATGGCATGCAAATCCGTATTACCCGCCAGGAGTTGGGTCGACTGGTCGGTTGCTCGCGTGAAATGGCTGGTCGTGTAATCAAGGCGCTGGAAGAACAAGGCCTGATTTCTGCCAAAGGCAAGACAGTTGTAGTCTTCGGCAGCCGTTAGGCAAATAGCTCCGCCAGTTTCGCGCCAGGGTCAGCGGCGCGCATAAAGGCCTCGCCAACGAGGAAGCCGTGCACACCGTGCTGGCGCATCAAGGCCACATCCTCACGGCTCAAGATGCCGCTTTCAGTGATAACCAGGCGATCGGCTGGAATTTGTATTAGCAGTTCAAGCGTGGTGTTGAGGCTTAGCTCAAATGTACGCAGATTGCGGTTGTTGATCCCCACCATGTGCAAGGGCAATTGCAATGCTCGTTCAAGCTCCCTGGTATCATGCACTTCCACCAATACATCCATGCCCAATTCTGTGGCCGCCGCCGCCAGCTCCTGCATTTGTGCATCACTCAAGGCGGCAGCGATAAGTAGAATGCAGTCAGCGCCTATCACCCGCGCCTCGATGACCTGATAGGGGTCGATAATGAAATCCTTGCGGATCACAGGCAACTGGCAGGCCGCCCGTGCCTGTTGCAGATATTCATCAGCTCCCTGGAAAAAATCACGATCGGTCAGTACCGACAAACAGGCAGCGCCACCACGCTGGTAGGATTGGGCAATTTCAGCGGGCTGAAAGTCCTCACGAATTACTCCCTTGCTGGGCGAGGCCTTTTTGATCTCGGCAATCACCGCAGGCAGGCCAGCTGCGAGTTTGGCGCGCAAGGCAGCGACAAAAGCACGTAAGGCGGGCGCGGAAGATAGCTCGGCCTGTAGCGTGGCAAGGCTTTTCTGTTCACGACGGGCGGTGATTTCAGCCTTTTTGCGGGCAAGAATCTTTTTCAGAATATCCGGTGTATCTGACATTTTATTCGACCTTGAAGCTGTTGCTGATCTGTACCAGTCGATCCAGACGCTCGCGTGCAGCTCCACTGGCAATGATCGCACGCGCCTGTTGCACGCCCTCCTCCAGGCTGGCCGCCAGATCAGCAACATAAATCGCGGCGCCGGCATTGAGTATCACAATATCGTAGGCAGGCCCCCGTTTGTCGGCGAGCACCTCATGCATGATGTGCAGGCTTTGCTCTGGCAGTTTTACGGCTAGTGCAGATACATCCGTGCGTTGCAGGCCAAACTGTTCGGGCGTAATTACATAACGCTTGAGCGCACCATGCTGCCATTCGGCCACGTGGGTTGTGGCGCTGATGCTGATTTCGTCCATGCCATCCTCGGCATGCACGACCAGCACATGTTTTGAACCGAGACGGCCAAGTACTAGTGCCAGCGGTTCCAGCCATTCATCACTGTAGACGCCCAACACCTGATGCGGTGCCCCAGCGGGATTTGTCAACGGGCCAAGGACATTGAACAGCGTGCGCACGCCCATCTCACGGCGCGGGCCAACGGCATATTTCATTGCCCCATGATGGCGCGGGGCAAACATAAAGCCTACACCGGTCTGGCGTATGCATTCAGCCACCTGCTCTGGTGTCAGTTCAAGATTCACTCCGGCTGCTTCCAGCACATCGGCACTGCCAGATTTGCTCGAGATAGAGCGGTTGCCGTGCTTGGCAACATGACCACCGGCAGCGGCGACGACAAAGGCCACCGTGGTCGAAATATTAAAGGTATGGATGCCATCACCGCCGGTACCGCAGGTATCGACCAGATGAGGCAGATCCACCTTGACAGGTATGGCCAGCTCACGCATTACACTGGCGGCAGCGGCGATCTCCTCGACGCTCTCACCCTTCATGCGCAGACCAACCAGAAAGCCTGCGATCTGTGCCTCGGTCGCCTCGCCGGTCATAAGCAGACGCATGGCCGCTGTCATTTGTGCTGCATCAAGATCGCGCCGTTCAGTGACGGCACGGATGGCTGTTTGCATATCCATAGAAAAAACCTTGAAAAGAAACTGGTCAATTGTCCTGTTTGGACTGTGTGGTGGTCAAGCGGTCATGGGCCGCATATTCCGCCATAACTCATATAGGCCTGATTTTCGCGGGATAAAAATTCATGCCTTGCCTACAGAAGTCAGGGTATTTTATCAGCATGTTGGCTGATTCATCGCCTCGGTATGTCCATGATGTTAATGGCTATCGTTGCATGCCTGTACGCAGGGCTGTGACGCCGCGTTAGTGTTTGCGTTGTTGCCATTGCCAGACGACAAAGCCGAAACAGGACAAGCTCAGCATCCCCAGTGCCATGCTCCAGATATGCCCTGATAGCAACGGCACCAGCAGGCTGGCCACCACCGCGTTGCCGCCTACCTGCAAAAATGATTGCACAGCCGCTGCCATGCCCCGGTTGTGGGGAAAGCAGTCCAGTGCCATCAAGGTGAGGCTGGGCATGCTGAAGGCTACGGCGAAGGCATATAACACCATTGGTGCCAATACATTTACCGGGCCTGGTGCTAACACCAAGGCCTGTAACACATTCAACAGACCGGCACTTAGCATGAGGGCATAACTGATGTAGACGGTACGTTTTGGCGAGATCCGTCCTGCCATGCGACCACTACTATAAGAGCCGGCCATCAGGCCAGCGACCATGGGCACAAATTGCATCCAGAAATCATTGGGCCCAAGATGTAAGTGATCATAAAAAATCGCTGGCGATCCGGCTATATACAAGAAAAAACCGCCAAAATTCAACGAAAAAGCCAGCACCAGACCCATAAACTGTCGATTCTGCAGCGCGATGCCGTAGGTAGTTAATACCCTGCCCGGTCTCGCTGATTGGCGCTCTGCCAGCGGCAAGGTTTCAGGCGCACGCCAAATAGCCAGGCTAAACAAGGCAACTCCAAGCAAGGCGAGAAACCAGAATATAGAGCGCCAGCCAAAGAACGTCTGCAACACGCCACCGATCATCGGCGCAATTGCCGGTGCCACGGCAACGATCAGCATGGCATGTGAGAGCACGCGCTGAGCATGATGACCGCTGAATGCATCGCGCACCATTGCCCGTCCGACGACCACGCCAGCACCGGCCGACAGGCCTTGCACCACCCGCCAGAATAAAAGCCCGCCTATAGAATCAGTCATCGCAGCACCAACACTGCCGAAGACATAAAGCGCGAGTGCGCCGATGATCACCGGACGGCGACCAAAGCTGTCGGACAGCGGGCCATAAAACAGTGTGGTCAGGGCAAACACCGCCAGATACAAACCCATGGTCTGCTGCATCTGGGTATAACTTGCCGAAAACTCGCTGGCGATAGCAGGAAAAGACGGCAGATAAGTATCGATGGTAAATGGGGCCAGCATGGACAAAGCGGCCACCATGATAGCGATGAGCAGGGATGAATGCCCGGTCGCAGATTGGTTTTTTGGCATTTAAGTCTCGATGAAAAGCAGTAATAAGTAAATCTGTGTGCTGCGCTCAGTAAACGCAAGTTTTAATACAGGATTTACTGAACCTGCCTACTGACGCAGAAAATTTTGCAGCAGATCATGGCCGTGCTCGCTGAGGATCGATTCCGGGTGAAACTGCACACCTTCGATACAAAACTCACGATGGCGCACGCCCATGATCGCCTCGCGTGTAGCGCCATCCTTTTGCGTCCATGCCGTCACTTCCAGACAGTCCGGCAGCGACGATGGTTCAATCACCAGCGAATGATAGCGGGTGGCCTGAAATGGATTGGCCAGACCGGCAAATACGCCAACACCGGCATGATGAATTGCTGAGGTCTTGCCATGCATGATCACATCTGCCTGCACGATCTGTCCACCAAAGGCCTGGCCTATGGCCTGGTGCCCAAGACAAACGCCAAGAATGGGCAGTTTGCGGGCAAAATGCTGTATTGCAGCCAGCGAGATCCCGGCCTTGTCTGGCGTGCCAGGCCCTGGTGAGATCACCAAATGATCCGGCTGCAGGCGCTCGATTTCTGCCAGCGAGATTTGGTCGTTGCGATATACCTCTACCTTTGCCCCCAGCTCAGCAAAATACTGTAGCAGGTTGTAGGTAAAGGAATCGTAATTGTCGATCATCAG